>CAJQOL010000094.1 GCA_905479925.1 uncultured Kangiellaceae bacterium
ATTTCGTCTAGCCGAGGGTCGTTAAAGACGTAATTTGATTCCGCTAAGGTTTGCCAACTGCTAATTCTAATATCTTGCATTTTGTTTTTATCGGCATGATTAAAGAATCCACCTGAGTAGAGAGCATGGTCGGGATTAGTTTGTGCTTCATAGGTTTTTTGTGAATAAACCGACAGTAACTTTTTTGCTAGTGGCTGTATAAACTTTCGAATTGCTTCTGCTCGTTGCAGACATAACTCAAGATCTATGTCTAAACGCTGCTGACATTCTTGATTAAGCACACCTAAAGGAGCCACTGCAGGGCATTTATTGTAATGAATTTCCTTGATCGCTAATCGCTCAATACCTTCAGGTAGATCCGACTGACGAGTAAACAGGCGTTGGGTTATTTGCTCGGCCGTTAGTGACTCTAGTTGTTGGATATCTCGAGTTAAATCGATACAAATAACACTATTCTTGTTAGTCGGGTGCGCCGCCAGCGGCATCATAACACCGGTGTACTGATGCAAACTCCCTAACATACCAGAGCAATGAACAAAGGGTTGATGATTAACAAGATCAACTTCTGTCATTACTAGGCGTTTATCTTTTAAGCCACGTAAATATTCATAGAGTTTGGGTTGGTTTTGTTTAACCAGCTTGGCCATATTAATAGTGGCATAAACATCGGCTAAGGCGTCGTGCGCATCTTCATGCTCAATGCCATTGGCTTTGCTTAACAGTTCTAAACGAAAGCTCACAACTCCGTCTTCATTAGTTGGCCAATTGATACCCTGGGGCCTTAATGCATGGGTCATCCTCAACAAATCAATAATATCCCAGCGCGAATTGCCATTTTGCCATTCGCGGGCGTATGCATCGTAAAAATTGCGGTACAACCCATGACGAATGACTTCATCGTCAAAACGAATACTGTTGTAACCTAAACTACAGGTATTTGGCTGAGCAACTTGCTGATAGACCTGGGCAAAAAACTCGCGCTCTGATAATCCTTTTTGCTGAGCTTCTTGAGGGGTTATTCCAGTAACCAAACAGGCTTGAGGGTGGGGGATGAAATCATTGCTTGGTTTGCAGTAGATATTAACGGGATCGTCAATAATATTGAAGTTTTCGTCGGTTCTTATTCCCGCAAACTGGCTTGGTCTGTCTTTACCCGGGTTAGCACCAAAGGTTTCAAAGTCAAACCAAAAATAGCTTTCCATTAGGCGAATCGATTGATGGGATTATTATCGTTTGATGCTTTTTCGTCGGATTGAAGCCAATTCTGTGCTTGTTCTTCTCGGTTAAAAAACGCTATGTTTAACCCCTGACTTGCCCCCATTCGGCAAGCAACTTGGCTATCTTTTAAGGTGAGATGATTAAGGTCAATTAGGGCGACCTTAATTTTACCTGGCTTAAGGATTTCTATGATTTTTTGGTAGCTCTTAATTGCTTCGAAAGGAGAGAGTTTGCCCCTAAGCGCTAAGGTAACTTGAGCTTTGTTAATATTTTCTGATTGGCATTTTTGAATCATTTCTTGCCACTGCTTATAACCGTTCGCGGTATTTCGCTCACCGGTCATAAAACACATCAGCATACTTCCTTCAACCCTATAGGATATTTTTGGATTCATTTATTAACTTCCAATCTATAGATACTGCCACCAATGATTTATTGCTACTCTCAAGACATTTGAAGGTCAAGCTCAACCCCATAGTCTCAAACATTCTATGTTAGTCAAATAAACGATGCAACCGATCTCTCCCGAAGAGACCGGTTGAGAATGCAGTAATTTTGGCAACCCATTGTTTTAACTACTAAAAAACCTAGTTAAAATACAGTTTATTACGTTTTTTCGGGTGATTACCAACTTCATTCATCGTTTTTGAGTCATATAACCGACCATTGAGCATGACCTTGTTGACCCGATCTGTCTTATAAATGTCTTCCAAGGGGTCATAATCTAACACTACTAAGTCCGCCAGTTTATTTACTTCAATTGAGCCAATATGTTTTGCCATTCCAATATAGCGAGCACTATCAATGGTTGATGCTCGAATCACTTCCAGCGGCGTCATTCCGCCTTGGGCAAACATCCACATTTCCCAGTGCGATCCTAAACCTTCCCGCTGACCGTGAGCGCCCAGCTGCACACTAACGCCTATGTCTTGTAATTCGGCAGCAACCCGAGCGTTGTTAAAATGATTATAATCCTCCTTAGGTGCCATGCTGCGGCGAATGGCTCTTGGATATAAGCGATCTTTAGGGACATATTGGCTCAATAACGGGTGCTTCCATACCTCTTGGTGTTGGTACCAATAGTTTTCCCCCCAAATACCGCCAAACGCCACCACCAAGGTCGGCGTGTAGGCCGTTTGACTCTGAGACCACAATTGTTTGACGTCATCGTAGATATTAGCCATAGGTATCGAGTGCTCGATACCGCTATGTCCATCGACAATCATGGTCAAATTATGTTGGAAGGTTGAGCCACCTTCGGGAACCACCATCATATTATTTTGTCTTGCCGCTTCTAATATTTGTTGACGCTGATCCCGTCGAGGTTGGTTATAACTCTTAACCGAGAACGCCCCTTGCTGCTTTAAACGCTGCAAGTGTTCAGTCGCATCGTTTAAGTCGTTAACGACCGCCGTTTGATAACTTTCAGCACCGTATAGAATTCTTCCGGTTGAAAAAGTCCTTGGCGCAACTTGCTTGCCTGCTTTGGTTAACTCTGCAGAAGCAAATATCTCTTGGGTATTATTTGAAGGGTCATGAATAGTAGTTACACCAAACGCCAAAGACGCTAAGTTCATCCAGTTTTGTTGCGGCTGTATTTGATAACTTCCCTGCCCACCATGCCAATGCACATCAACCAATCCCGGAATAATCGTTTTACCGGTTAAATTAACTTGTTTGGCGTTACTAGGTACGTCGAGAGTGCCACTTTCACCAACTGCTATTATTCGATTGCCAGTTACCAAAATATCGCCCTTAGCAATGACTTGGTCCCCTTTCATGGTAATAATTTTTGCACCACTCAATAACAAGCTACCTTCAGGAATATCACTGTTGGCTTTAAATCCTATTATTTGACCGCCGTTTTCTTGTTTAACGTCCGTTGATTGCCACTGACCATTTTTCCCCACCGAATGCTCAAATAGTTGATTACCTAACGCCCAGTTAATTGACCAAGGTTGGTTGTTATCATCACGGCTCCATGACATGTAATTACCACCCTGTTGGCTAACCCGCAATAACGGCAAACTTTTTGTTTTTGGCGACAGCTGAATGGTTTGCGCGGCATGAGTAAATGGCGTTACATAAAGGTGATAGCGTTCTTTAAAGCTTAAATAACTCTCATCCGGCGACAAACTAAATTCGCTTGCCCACTGACTTTCAACATGCACAATGGGATCGAGGCCGTCTAAGTTAATGCTTACTAACTGTGTTTTACCCTTAGACCGGCGAGTAACATAGATTCGATCTCCGCTTTTTGAATAAAAAGGAGCACTGCCATTTTCACTAATCAATTGAACATTTTTGCCGCTGCTATCAACTTGATAAATGCCCGGAGCCACATCGTATTGATCAGGTAATACTCGCCCTCCAACAACTTTGCGATAAAGCACTTGTTTATTATCCGGTGAAAATTGCGGTTCAATATACTTACCTGGTGTTGCCGTCAGTCGTTTAGCTTTACCACCTCGCGATCGAATGGTCTTCACGGCTCCCAGTTTGTCATCATTCCACGTGGTATAAGTAATCCACTTTCCATCGGAGGAATAACTTGGATAAAAGGCAAACTCGTTATTATTTTTTGTCAGCCGTTTGGCTTTTCCTTTTGGTAAATCCTGAGTATATAACTGACCCAAAGCTTGAAAGACTAACTGTTGACCGTCCGGTCTAACTTGAACCCAGCGCAGCATTTTTGTATCAAATGTTGGCGTAGCCGGATCAACTTCCACCTGCACTGCTTTACGCATAGATTTTCGTGTTTTAACTTTGAAAGGAATTTGTTTTGCGACTTGGGTTGCACGATCTAAATTATATAAGTTACCGCCAGCCCAAAAAATCAAACTACTACTATCCGGCGTCCAACTTATATTTGGATAAACGCCATGAATTGCCCATGTCTCTTGCATATCTCTTTCAAGGCTTTTATAAACCGCGGTTTCAGCACCAGTCTGTAAGTTTCGAACAAATAAACTGGATTGATTTCTGATACGTCGAACAAAAGCTAAATATTTACCATCTGGCGAAGGTGTTGGTCTTACCGAGCCCCCCATTCCAGATACTTCTTTTCGTATTTTTCCATTGGCCCTATCGACCGAAAAAATTTCATAAATTGCTTTATTAGAGTCTTTACTATATTCAAAGATTTTTCCCGGAGTAGAATCCCTAGAAAAGTAGACCTTGTTACCATCCGCTGAAAAAACGGGTTCTCCTAAGTCCTTTTGGTCATTGGGACGTTTGTTTAACTGCAATCCGGTTCCGCCCGCTTGATGGTACAACCAAATTTCACCGGCCCCCAACGAACGTTGCGACGTAAAGTGTTTCTTAGCGGCAATATAATTACCGTCGGGACTCCATGTAGGGCTATTAAGTAACCGGAAAGACTCTTTGGTTAGCTGCCTCAAGTTTTTCCCTTGGTTATCCATAATCCAAACATTGTCACCGCCACCCTGATCGGAAGTAAAGGCGATTTGGCTTCCATCGGGGCTGTACTTTGGTTGCATTTCCCAAGCGATTGAGTGAGTCAATGGTTTTGCTTCGCCGCCTTGAATTGGCAACTCGTAAATATCCCCTAACAGGTCAAACAATAGGGTTTTGCCATCGGGGCTCACATCGACATTCATCCATGTACCTTGCTCTACATCAATATCTGCCCAATAGGCTTGCCCCGGTGGGTTGTTAACATCCCATTTAGTCACTTGAGTACTAGCTGTTGTTATTTTATCTTTCGTTGTTCTATCTGTCGTTATTTTATCTGCGCCAGCAGCGGTAAACGAAAGCGATAGAGTGGCTAAAAGCATGGTGATTTTTGCGAGCATTCGAGTATTTATGAGCGTTCGAGTTTTTGTCATCGTCAACCTCTTATCATTGTTTTGTTGTGCGAGCTAATCCGTTAAAAATTGAGCGCTTGTTGGGTTTTAATGGTATCCAGCTTGATCGACTCTACCGTAACGGGAACACCATTAAGTGCGGTATTTCCGGTGAGTTGGTCGACGTGATTTTCATCAGTGAGTAAGTTGACACTTACTCCTTTATACTTGTTAGCGGTTGCCATTTGAGTATCGGCCTGTCCATGTCCCCAACCATGTGGTACTGAAATAACCCCTGGCATTATTTGGTCGGTTAAGGAAACTGGCAGCTCGATCTCACCAACTCGCGATTTTATTTTTATTGAATCGCCATCTTCAATAGACCTTATTTTTCCATCCTCGATATTCATAAAGGCTATGCAGGCAACTTTCCCTTTTACCAACCTATGGCAATTATGCATCCAAGAGTTACAAGTCCTTGGATCTCGTCGTCCAATCAACAACATTGACGGAGTGTCTTCCTGTTGCGGTTGTTCGTTAGAGGTTATTTGTTGTTGATTTAATTCAAATTGCTTCAACAACCGCGCAGAATCTTCTATGTATTCTTTGGGTGCCAATTCAATCTGTCCACTCTTGGTCTTTAAACGTTCTGGGAACTGAGATTTAAGTGCACCAAGATCCAGCCCATGCTTATGTTGTTTTAAACTTTTAAGATCTAAATTGTTAATCTCATTTTTCGAACCACTCCCATAGGGTCCTTTTTTTAATCCTTTGTCCACTAACCCTTCAGCGCCTAACCAGCGTTTTATAAAAGCCGTCAGCTTGGCTGTCATTGATTTCTTCAAACTGCTTTTTCGGCGGTTCATTTGAGTCAGCTTCTGAAAAATTTGAGCTTCGGTTAAACGTCCGGGTTTCGGCTCAAATAACGCTTCGGAATATTTAGCGTAATTTCTCACTGACAAATGGTTAAAGATTAAGTCATAGTGAGGTCGTTCTAATGGGGTGGGTGGTGGCAAAATAATATTGGCGTATTTAGTCGTCTCGTTTATGTAGAAATCAATACTAAACATAAACTCAAGCCCCTCAAACGCTTGCGCTAACTTGCCGTTATTAGGGGTTGATAACAATGGATTTCCCGCAGAGGTAACCATCGCTTTAATTTGACCTTGCCCCGGCGTCAGAATTTCATCGGCAAGGGTTGCTACCGGAAATTCGCCGATGGTTTCTGGGTATTGATGCACTCGACTGAAATAACGAGCAAACTGTTTAGAGCGCGGCTTTTTGTTCCCGATCAAGTCAATCGCCGGAGTCGTAAACATCATCCCCCCCGCTGAATCCATATTTCCCGTCAGCAGATTAAAAAGATTAACCAGCCAGTTAACTAACGAGCCAAATTCATGGGTTGAAACCCCTATTCTTGCATACAGTACAGCTTTGTCGGCATTACAGAAATCTTCAACCACTTGCTGTAAAACGCTCGCTTCTATACCGGTAATAGCTTCAGTATTATCAAATGTATAAGCAGCGACAAGGGGTTTTATCGCTTCCAACCCGGCTAAATGTTCATCTAAGTGTGAATCTTTAATAAGGTTTTGTTGAAATAGGAAGTTGACCATTGCCATCAACGCAAAGGCATCACTACCAGGTTTAATAAAAAGATGTTGGTCGGCTAATTGGGAGGTTTCAGTGAAACGGGGATCAATGGTTACAATTTTACCGCCGCGTTTTGAAATCGCTTTTAAACGTTTCTTAACGTTTGGCACAGTCATTATGCTGCCATTAGAAACCACCGGATTCGCCCCCATAATCAACATATGGTCCGTTCTATCAATGTCGGGTATGGGTAATAAAAGCGGATGACCAAACATTAACATGGCAGCTAAATGATGCGGCAATTGGTCCACAGAAGTCGCTGAGTAACGGTTTTTAGTTCGTAATTGCCTGAAAAAGTCAGATCCGTATAACATGGCCTCTAAATTGTGAACGGTAGGGTTTCCAACATAAACACCAACCGCATCGTCACCGTGTTGTTTTTGGATGGATTTAAGATTAGTCGTTATCTCTGAAAATGCTTGTTGCCATGATATCGTTTGCCAACCCTGTTCGGTTCGTTTTACTGGCTGAGTAAGCCGGTCGGGGTCGTCGTAGAGATCTTGCAGCGCGACTGCTTTTGGACAAATATGACCGAGGCTAAAGGGGTCTTCTTTATCACCTTTAACCGAAACAACCTTTTCCCCTTTTACTTCTATTTTTAGACCGCACATCGCTTCGCAGAGGTTACAGGTCCTAAAATGGCTTTCCACCGCATCTTCAGACATTTATTATTCTCACCTTATTGGTTAGCTACTTTACAGTTGTAACTGTCTGATTTTCATAGCTAACTTGCCCTTTATCAAGCAACCATAGTAATGGAATCGGAGCTGAAATGCGAACCCGCCATGGTATTGCCGCCGTCGCTCAAAATACACTATCTGCCGCCAAAATTGCGGTAAAAGGTCTATAATGGTTGAAACCACTAATCTGTCAGAGAAAAATGCTGTGAACAAAGTAGACCTGCCAGAATTCTTCTTACCTGACTTTTGCCGTGTACAATCAGTTTTTATGGTGGTATTAATCGGCGAACTTTTAGCGGTTATTTTTACCTTGCTATCTAGTAATAACGCCCAAGATAGTTGGCAATTACTTGGCCTTTATTCGATTTCCTTACAGTGGGTAAGTTTAAGCTCGGTAATAACGCTCTGCTTATTAAGGCCGACCTTGGCAGGGTTAAGAGATAGTTATGCAGGTATAATTAGTCTGTTTATAATCCTTTTAGCAACCGCCATTTATACCTATATAGCCATTGTCTTTTATTTTGGTTTAAGCTTTGATCTAGCAGCCATTACCCAACGCCAATTTTTTCTTAAAAATTTACTAATTGCAGGTCTAATTGGAACAGTATTTCTACGTTATTTTTATCTCCAGCAGCAATATAGAAAACAATTATCACTGGAGTCCTCTGCCCGGCTAGAAGCATTACAGGCCAGAATAAGACCTCATTTTCTATTTAATAGCATGAACGTAATCGCCAGTTTAACGCGAATTGATCCCGCCAAGGCAGAGGAGGCCATTGAAGACTTAAGCGATTTAATTAGAGCAACCTTAGATACTAAAGATGAACTAATACCTTTAGCAATTGAACTCGAAAATGGAAAACGTTACCTGTCTATTGAGCAATTGAGATTAGGCGAAAGATTGCAACTAGACTGGCAGATTGACGAAAACGCGTTAGCAATTCAAGTACCTCCTTTGTCGGTGCAACCGTTGCTTGAAAACGCGGTATACCATGGCATTCAAATGGTACCAGAGGGAGGAACGGTGGTTGTAAAGGCCTCGGTAATTGATAAAAGTCTGCTAATTGAAGTCACCAACCCACTTTATAAGAGTGGTGAACACCGCGGAAACGGTATAGCCTTAGATAACATTAGGCAAAGGTTAGAGGTCATTTTCAAAGGGCAAGCTAAACTTAGCCGCGTTGCGGAAAACGATATGTACTGTGTCACTATGAAAATCCCGAAACATGTTGAAGAATAGCCTGACTTAATCAGTTTTTGATCGAAAATCTTTAATGGGATAACAAGGATTAAATATGAAGATATTGGTCGTAGATGACGAACCATTAGCTCAACAAAGGCTAAAACAATTGCTGACTGCAGTTGATGATATTAGCGACGTTAGAGTCGCCAATAATGGTATGCAAGCGATCGAAGCCTGCCAACAAGATAAACCCGATGTTGTGCTTTTGGACATAAGAATGCCCGGAATGGATGGACTGGAAGCAGCTCAGCACATTTCAAAAATTGACGAACCTCCCGCCATTATATTTACCACCGCATACGATGAATACGCGCTTGAGGCTTTTAAGGTCAATGCCATAGATTATTTGTTAAAACCTGTGAGAGCTGAGAAGTTATTAAATGCGATTGAAAAAGCGCAATCCCTTAATTCAGCGCAACTCAATGCGGTAAAATCTCAGCATGAAGGCCGGGCTAATATTACCGCTAAAATCAGTGGCAATATAAAATTAATACCAGTAAAGGAAATTCTATTCTTTCAAGCGGAATTAAAATATGTGACGGTGAAATATCTTTCTGGCGAAACGATTATTGAAGATACGTTAAAGGATTTACAAAATGAGTTTTCAGAGTCTTTTATCCGTATTCATCGTAACGCAATGGTTGCAAAGAAATTTATCACGGGCATTCATCGAGACAATGAAGGGCATTCGTTTGTCATGGTCGGCGACGATGAAATCAAATTGGAAATCAGCCGTCGCCATTTAACCGAGGTTAAAAAATTGGTTAGTCGTCTCTAACACTATTAAGAC
>CAJQOL010000095.1 GCA_905479925.1 uncultured Kangiellaceae bacterium
GGGAAAAACATCGGAATAATACTATTCATCATCTCGATTATTTTTCCTTCTACTAACCGCTATAGCAATCCCAATAGCAATACCGATAGATAATCCCGCCGCAATATTTCCCATTGCGGTACCAAGTGCTATACCAACTCCCACACCTATCGCAATACCTGCGCCCATTAAAGAACTTTCCTGTTCCGGCTCTTTCTGCGGCGATTGTTCGTCGCTATCTTTGGTTTCGTTCTTTTCTTGATCTGTCATCAATTCAATCCTTTATATAATCTCGCTCAAATAAGTGTTGTAAGAGCGCTGGCAACAACACACCATAACACAACCCACAACGGAGATAGAGCGAGCCACCTTAGTAAAACAAAACCTAAAATGGCAATACCTGCATCAACGATAGAGACAATACCTGCCGTTAAAACCGGATCGTAAAGTGCCGCCGCAAGAATACCAACCACCGAAGCATTAACACCGCTTACCATTGCACTCATTCTTTTGTTTTTGTAAATTTTCTGCCAGAAAGGTAAAGCAACTAAAACTAATAAGAAACCTGGCAAAAACATAAAAAATAATGCCAACAAAGCATTTGTAGTACTCGAGCTTTCAAAGGGTAATAACGCGCCTAAATAACCAGCGAAAGTAAACATGGGACCGGGGATAGCTTGAGCGGCACCATAACCTGCCAAAAATTGATGATTTGAAACCCAGCCGTTCGTCACTATAGAATCTTGCAGTAAAGGCAAAACGACATGACCGCCACCAAAAACTAATGCCCCTGCTTGATAAAAAGCCGTACTCGCTTGGTACCAATTATTATCAATAGACACCGTCGAAAATAACACCAGTAATACGCTAAAAATAATCAACAATAACCAAGCGAGTCTCGAGGAATACTTAACGGTTAAGCGCTCCTTAAATTCACCATCAACGGCGTTGATAAAACTCATTCCGACTAACGCCGCTATAACGATAGTCAGTAATTGACCCCAAGCGGCATCAATAAACAAAACTAGTCCACAACTAGCAATCGCAATTAGTCGCCGCGTTAAGTCTGTACAAAGATTCTTAGCCATACCGATTACGGCGTCTGCGACAATCGCACAAGCGACAATTTTTAAACCATGAATAATGGCTTGCCCCAGTTCACCAGATATAAGTGATAAGCTAGCCGCAAATGCAATCATGATGATTGCGGAGGGTAAAGTAAAAGCGATAAACGCCGAAAGAGCACCGGCCCAACCAGAGCGCAATAATCCAAGGGCAAATCCCATTTGGCTACTAGCAGGGCCAGGTATAAATTGACAGATTGCTAATAGCTGAGCGAACTGACTTTCGGAAACCCACCCGCGTTTCTCGAGTAGCTCTTTTCTAAAGTAACCTATATGTGCGACGGGCCCACCAAACGAGGTAAAGCCTAACTTTAGGAAAGTCATGAAAACGTCGATTGCGCTAGCCTGATTTGGACTAGCTTGGTTTTTACTTGTCGAATTGTTACTGTTTTCGGGTGTCTGCTTCATATTAACTTTGTGATTTATTATTACCGTGCAAATTAATTTGCCCATTGTTAATGAGACTATCAGTAGTAAAAGCGAATTACTCAGAACTGACTCAATAGAAAATAGAGTGACTCAAAAATTTAATCCGCCAAATAGTTACAACGAGTGCATTGAACACATTAAAGCTTACGACCTTTAATCGCATAAACTAGTGGAACTTGCTGTTCATTTCTTAGTAATTGAAAACCTTTACCCTCAACGGGTTCTAAACCTTCAAAGCAATCATAAGGACTAAATGGATACTCATTAAAGCTTTCTACTTCTATGCCATTTTTTATCAATGCATTGAGCACTTCGGACATTGAGTGAGGCCAAGTGATAACTGTCGACTCTTCTCCATCACAATTTTCCGTATAGGTTCCTTCTTGTTCTATGTCTGGTTGGCGGGATGGAAAATACGAATAGCCGTTAACTAAGTCATTAAACGGATGAAACTCAACCAAGTTAAATTGGCCACCTTGTTTTAATGCACCGGAGACAGTAGCAGCCCATTCGTCTAGATTTTCTAGCCAACACAAAACTCCATAAGAGGTATAAACAAAATCGAATTGTTGGCGATTATGTTTGCCAAACTGAATAACGTCATCACAAATAAAATTTGCATTAATCGCCAACGATTGTGCTAGCTTTTCAGCCTGATGAATCGCCTCCGAGGAAAGATCAAGCCCGGTAACTTCCGCTCCAATACGAGCCCAAGAAAGGGTGTCTTGGCCGAAGTGACATTGCAGGTGAAGTAGGGACTTATTATTAACATCCCCAACTTCTTTAAGCTCTATATGATTGAGTGAGCTTTGTCCCTGAAGAAATTTTTCGACATCATAAAACTTAGATTTCAAATGAACTTTGGTTCGTTTATTCCAAGTTTCTTTATTAACTGCTATGTAGTCCATGCTATCTAAATCTCGTGCTACGCCGTGCGCTTGGTAATAAACGGCTTGAAAAAATGCTGATTAAGAATCCGACGATAAAGAACAAACTACCGCCACCGCTTGAGGAATCACCCTCTAACTCCCGAATAGAAACATTGATTGTTTTACTGACTTCAAGTTCACCATCACTGACAACTAAGGTGGCAGTAGAATCTGCAACCACACTAGTCTGGCCCGACATCAAACCGAATTGATCAACGGTTATTCCCGACGGTAGTCCGGTTACCGAGTAACTTAGAACGTCATCATTAACATCATCAAAATATTGGCTCAAGTCAATCAAGAAGGTCTGCCCGTCAAAACCGTCTAGCGCGATTGTTTCATCACTGGCTGTTGGCGCTACATTGGCAATGTCCGTTAAGCGAGTTCTAAAAACACCTCGACCATAACTGAACGCGACAAGACTTGACTGCAAATCTGCGCGCACATGCACCAAACGCTCAACCGGTACATTGGGCAAACCGGTTGCTAAAGGTTGCCAATCGGTGCCATTGTTTTCACTAACATATACTCCAATATCTGTGGAAACATAAAGCGTATTAGTATCGTGAGGAGCAACCATAATGTCATGGGCAGGTAAGTCAGGCAAACCCGCTGAACCCGCTTGATCTATCGCTTGCCAAGTTACTCCAGCATCCATACTCATCCAAGCGTGTAATTGTCCAAAAGTAGAAACGGTCGCAACAACCTTATCTGGATTATTTCGATCAAAATTGATCGATGATATATAACCCTCGGCAATTTTAGTACTTTCCATGACCGTATTACTGGAGCCAGCCAAGGCATTAACGTGTCGGTAAATAGTACCGTCGGTACCACCAACGAGCATGAGATTTGAGTTACCCGGTTGTGTAGCTAAAGCAGACATTCCATCAATAAAATTCATGACATATTCATCACGACTCACTTTACGCCAACTGTTGCCTTGATTGTCACTGCGCCATAAAGCCAAACCTGCGAACCATAACCGCTCGTTATCATTGGGATCAATAATAAAGGGCGTAATAAAAAGCCCTGGCGCATCAAACTCTTGACCAATTGAAAAATATTGGGCGCCTTGTCCTTGTAATTCCACGCGGTACAAATTGGCGTATTGAGAAGAAACATAAACGGTTGAAGGGTCCCGAGGATCAATCGCCGAATAAGAACCATCGCCGCCAAGAATTTCAGACCATTCTCCGTTGACATTTCGGTAGTTGGAACCGTTATCCTGAGCCCCGGCTATCATTGTTAGGCCGTCCCTTGAAACTGATCCGTGATAGAACTGAGTTACCGCATAATTATTATTCAAGGAAGACCAACTAACCTGACTGGAACTTTGGTTACAGTTATCAGTTGCCAATGCGTCGGTTGAATTTTGGGTCTGCCATATTCCACCGTCATTGCTGGCATACATTCTATTTTCCGTAACGCCATCGTAATTCGGATGGTAAATAACTAAGTGATGGTCCGCATGAATATAACTGGCATCAGAATCATTCGCCCACCAAAAAGAAGCCAGACTAAAGTTAACCCCACCATCATCAGAGCGCCATAAGTCCAGGCCACCCGTCCAAATTCTATCTTGATCAGTGGGATCCACCGTTAGAACATTGTAATACCAGCCGCCACCAGCAAGACGACCGTCTTGATATTGTCCACTTCCATTGCAATCAAACACATAGTTAGTTGTTGATAACATCGCTCTGCTATTAACATTTGCAGAATCAGAATTAGCAACTTCGGTCCAATTGTCGCCGCCATCATCAGAACGATATAACCCGTTTAAGCCGTAAGGATATTCTCCAAACTGATTTTGTGCTGACAGCGCATAGACTCGATTTGGGTTTGATGGCGCATAGGCTAATGTAGTGCGACCCTGGAATTCTTCCTCAATTACGACCGACCAAGAATCACCGTTATCTATGCTTTGATAAACGGCCGCGGTCTCAAAACTTCCACAGGAAGCAAGCAGTCGATTAGGGTTTGAACCCGGCTGAATTTCTATTTCATGACAGCCACCGACTCGGCTAGTTTGGTCCAAAATTAGCTGCCAGTTATCACCCACGTCCGTAGACCGCCATAACCCTTTTCCAGTAGCTGCGAACAAAGTACTATCTGCAGCTACGCGGATTTTATTCACAAAACGAAAATCGGGATTATCCAAAGTCATCGCAATCGCTTGCCAAGTTAATCCATCATCGGTTGAACGATAAATGCCATTACCTTCAACGCCACGACTCCTTACGATAGGCCTACCTATGTAAACACCTTCTCCGGTTCCGGCGATAATTGTACTTGGTGTCTCTGGCATAATAGCCAAAGTTACCACCGCCAAATTCTCCATATCATCGGTTAAGGGCGTCCAAGAATTTCCGCTGTCTATCGATTTCCAAACGCCACCAGAGACACCTCCGGCGTAGATAATGTCGGCATTATCTGGATGAAATACCACGCTGCGTGTTCTGCCACCAACTTGAGTCGGCCCTAAACTTTGCCATGGTTCGGCCGCCGCCGTTTTGTTTGTTGCAAAGTAGTTTCTTTTGTCTTGAATCGCCTTAGTGTAATTTTTGGTGGGTAAATCCATTCCTTTTGCTAGTCGTTTAGCGGCAAAATATTCACCTGCCCCTTTAGCTTGTTTTGCAATCAGTGAATTAGGATCGGTTTTAGCTTGTTGCTTTAAGTGACTAGCATTTAGTTTGTTTTTTTCGATCTGAGAGAACGAAGCTTGGGGTATATCCTTTTGAAACTGCCAGGTCGTAAAACCTGCGACGGCGACGACCGATAGGGCCGAAATGAGAATCTTAGAATGCATCTGTATTTCTCCTTATTTTATAAATATTGTCCAAGTGATGACTAGTTTTATTAACTTACTAACATCACTAACGATAACGCAAACTTGCTACCATTTTTGCTGCTGATTAATAACCGGATTTAATAACTGCTTTACCGTCGAAATCATGCGGCTTTGATCCGCAGACATTGCACTATCTAAATTTGCAATACGAATAATTAACTCGACGGTTGATACCGCCTGTTCTTCAGAAAATTTTTGTCGTACTGGGGACACGATTTTATCGATATTGTTCAAAAAATTATGCTCGGACTGAAGCAGGTAAGAAGTCGACGCGAACAAATCGCTAGATGCGTTATCGTCTAAGTTAAATTCCGTCTTAAACAGCGTCAAAATTTCTTGCTTTTGCTCACGACTAATTTCTCCTTCGAGTTTTGCAACGCTTACAATCAGTACCGCAGCGACCTCAAGGGAACTATCCAGTTGATACAAGGGTAATTCTTGATATTGCTTTTTCCACCGGGTTCGCCGAAGCCAATAGAAAGGATTTAATGAACTAAGACGAAAGCCTGATTGCTGTAAACTATTGATTGCCCAAATCAGCCCAGCAGCGGCTGTAATTAACCCAATGATAATATGCATGATTGTTCCCTAATCGTCAAAACACTTCGCGGTGATAGTTATCCAACAACAAAATGCCATTGTTTTAATCGCTTTTCAAGAGCACGAGCCCTGTCTTGGTAATAAGTCCGTTCTTATCTCAGACCACCATTGCGATGTTACTCATTTTTTCTTTAATTCTCGACCGCAAAAGTGACCGCTCGAATTGCCCAAGGTTTAACTAAGTCGAAGTAATTTAAGAGGAAGCCTGTTGCTCTACAAACTGTTTAATATCGGATAAATCTGTTTCTAACATTTTTACCATAGAGTTTTTCATAAACAGGTTCATAACCGATGAAATAATTCGAACTAACATTGAGTCGGACGTGCCTGAAAAACTCATGGTTAGTTTGGTTTGGCCGTCGATCTCATTCACTGACATTTTACTTACGTAGATGGCGCCATGATTCTCAGCGCGAGTCTCATAAAATGAGTGCTCTTTAGCATCTGTAATCCACATGGTTTCATCACATTCTTTGCCAAACATCGTCCTTGTCTCAGTCCATTTAAGTCCGACTAAACCATCATCCGGCCTTTCTAGAACTTTTGCAGAAAGTATCCCAGAAACCATTTTTTCACAATTTTCGAAATCAGTAATAGCATCCCATACAGGACCTATTGGACTGTCTATCATAATGTCTACGCAAATATTCATGATTATGCCTCTTGGTTATTGAGTAAACGATTGGCATCGTCTCGTTGAGCTATACCAGCCCTTTCTGTTCCTTTCTTTTCCTTGATGTACGTTACTGCTGCTTACTAATACTCTTTACTGACACTCTTTTCTGATATTTTATACCGGTCTTTAACCTTCCTTACTGCTCCGTAATCTGATGGAAAACCAATGGGCCAAAACCATCCCCATCACGCATAAACCGCTAAGTAGCATAAAATAATGTTGAAAACCCGTCAAACCAGGGTTGGCATCTAGAATTCTACCGGTTACAGAAGCAAAAAAGATGTCGGGAGTATATCCAATAAGAGAAATAAGGCCGACCGCGGTACCTGTGACTCCTAAACCCAATTGACTTTGCTCAACCAAAGCAAAATAGACAGCTCGAATTGCATATACCGCAACAAAAGTAACAATGATATTGGCAACCACCCAATTAGTCAGAGCCGAGCCGGTAAATAGCATGGTAATAAACGCAGCCGCTGCTAGCCCAAAAAATACAAAGATGGATCGATTAACAAGCCATCGGTCAGCGATTAATCCAGCGGCGACCGCCGCAAAAGGACGAGCATAACTTGCCATAGCGGTTAGGCTGGCAGCGTCAACTTGGCTCATTTGTAAAACTTGGGTCGCATAAAGGCCATAATTATCTAAAGCTTTATAACCACAATAGGCGCAAACGATAATGCCACCCTGAAGCCACACTTTAGGATCTCTTAAAACCAAACGAATGTCTTGCCAATGTTGATTAAGCCCTAGTCCCTTAAATTTTGCCCGTTTCGATACCACATCGGAACTAACTTCATCTTTTAAACCAAACCAAACCAAGCAACCCGCCATTAAGGTCATTCCGGTGTAAAATAAAATGACCGCTTTCATCGATTGTTGCTTCATCACTAAATCTTGATCATCAGAAACTAAGAAGTTTGCCAGAGTTATGACCGCAGCGCTTGCCACAAGACTCGCCACTAAGCCCCTACCGCCGTCTAGCAGACCAAACGCAATCCCTTGCGAATCTTCGCCGCCTAAACTACGTGTTTGTTTAATCATGGCTGACCAAAATAATAGAACACTTGTACAACCCCAATAGCCAAAAATAAAATAGAGATGAGCGGCCGGTGGAAAAGTTGCTAAATAAACGCCTCCCAAAGCGGTCGTCAGCAACGAAAAAGCCATTAGCTGACGCGGCGCAAAATGATCCGCAATAACGTCTCCTGGAAAATAGCTGATCATCGCAACCACTCCATAAACCGCGAAGATATCCCCTAGTTGAGTATTGGTTAGCGAAAATACATCAAGAAAAGTCGGTCTAAAAAAGCGCGGAATATGAAACGGCAAAGAGTAAATTAACTCGCCCGCAATAATAATCACTAACAGTGTAAAAAGCGTTTTGGCTGAAAACTTTGAAATGGTCATTTCCTCACGTTTCTATTGAACGTTAAGCAGTTAATCTAGCAACTCGTTTTGTAAATATAACATCTTATTAACGCTATTTTCTCGGCTAGTGGTGTGCAAATGCCCTATTTATCGGTGACGAAATTGTAATAATCCTTAAGAATCAATACCAAACCGGTTGATTTATTGGAGATTCGAGGTAGGGTGGTAGAATTATCGAAGTCGGCTGGTTGACAGATTATAAGCTAGCTTTGCTGAAAGTTAAGGCTTATTTGAATTTTCGCTATCGTTCAGCAAGCTATTCCTGCAATATAGTTTACGTTGTTTATTGACCAAAAAGATGACTCCCCCATGAAAATTTATCAGATTTATACTCATAACGATTTACGCAATTTCACCTATGTCTTGGCCCTTGCCGATCAAACCGCGATTGTTATTGATCCTTGGGATGCCAATGAAGTTGTCGGTTTTTTAGAAGCCAACCAACTAACTTTAAAGACCATTATTAATACCCATGAGCACTGGGATCATACCCAAGGTAACCAAGCGTTGTTTGACCGTTATCAATGCCAAGTATGGGCACACGCTAATGGCAAGGGAAAAATTCCGGCGCTGTCTAGAACCCTAGAAGCGGGTGAAGTAATTTCAATTGATACTGACTTTCAGTTAAAAGTGCTCGACACGCCAGGGCACACCTTTGCTCATCTTTGTTTTGTTGTTCTAAAACAAAATGCTGAGATTGCTGTATTTACCGGTGATACCTTATTTAATGCCGGAGTAGGTCATTGTCGAAGTGGTGATGAACTCACCTTATACAAAACGATAAGTGAACAATTTCAAACAATGGATAACTCAATCGTTGTTTATCCGGGGCATGATTATTTAGAAAATAACCTTCGTTTTACCCTTAACTTTGAACCAAATAATTCAGCTGCTAACGCTTGGCTCAATAAAGTGGTGGCGCCGGAATACCAACCGGGTTCATTGCAAACCACTATAGGCGATGAAAAGTCCTTCAATACCTTTATGCGATTAGACAACCCGACAATTATCGCCAGCCTAAAATTGGAGCAACCGTCCAATAAAGAGGTATTCCTTGCCTTACGGGCGAGGCGGGATCGCTGGTAAAGGGGGGAATATTTGAAAGTTTCGCCATTTCTAAATAGGTTAAATTTTTCTTAACTTCTTTTTCGCAGCGTTTCACTTGCCTGCGACTTACTTTTGTCATGAGATACAAAAGTAAGCAAAAAATCAAGACGCTCAGCCGCTGGGCACTCTACAGTGGCGTACTTGCACAATATCGCCATCAAACGAAACTGGAGCTAGTTTCCGAGGAAAAGATGGGAACTCAATCAGCCGGACGTTAGATCTCTTCTTTAGATAATTTATAGCCACCTCAACTCCCTAGATATTGTGATTTATCCTCACTAATCGCATTTTCTCGCGCCATGTACAGAATCGTTGATTATAAACATCTATTCAAT
>CAJQOL010000096.1 GCA_905479925.1 uncultured Kangiellaceae bacterium
GATCAGGATTATGAATTAGATAAATTGTATCAACGCTTCTTAAAGTTAGCCGATAAAAAAGGCCAAGTATTTGATTATGATTTAGAAGCATTAGTCTTTTTTGCTGGTTTAGATTCCGATGATGATTATTTCCAGTTAGAAGCTTTGTCTGTTCAGTCGGGCAGTGAAAACTCCGCTACCGCAACCGTTGAGCTAACCTGCGGGGGTGTTTCGGTTAAAGAAGCAGCTATCGGAAATGGACCAGTAAACTCTATTGCCAGTTGTATTAGTCGCATTACCGGTTACCAGATTGAAATCATTGATTTTAAGGTCTCTTCAACCTCGGAAGGAACAGACGCTTTAGGTCAGGTAAATATTGTCGCTCGCTGTAATAATGCTCGTAGCGATAATCTTCGCAGTAATAATTCTCGCAGCAATAATCAAGGCGTAGGTATAGAACATGGGCAAGTCTTTCACGGTATGGGGTTAGCGACGGATATTATTCGTTCCTCTGCTAGAGCGCTAGTACATTTAGTTAATGATATGAAACGTTCGCAGCAGGTCGCTGAACTAAGAGATATTGAGCAAGCTAGCTGATTAGTAACGCGTCACTCGGGGTCAATTTTCCTAGCGGAACACTGAAATATGCGTCCTGATTGATGATGGGTATAAATATGCTGTAGAATCCCGTTCCAATCTAAGTGAAGTAGTTTTTGGAGTCCTCGATGGATAAATTTATTGTTCCTATCACCCTCATTGCATTAGTAGGTTTGTTCTTATATTTTCGTTCTAATCTAGGTTCGGAAAAAGCCGCTGAGAACATTCGTATTGGTATCGAATTTCTAGCGGAAAATAAAGCGGTTGAAGGCATGGTAGAAACGCCTTCAGGTTTGCAGTATCAAGTGCTTGTTAAAGGCGACGGAACGGTTCATCCGAAAGCTTCTGATCGAGTAAAGGTTCATTATCACGGAACACTCTTAGACGGAACGGTTTTTGATAGTTCGGTTGACCGAGGTGCACCCATTAGTTTTGGTCTTAATCAGGTGATTAAGGGATGGACGGAAGGTGTTCAAACTATGGTAGTGGGGGACAAAACTCGTTTTTACATTCCATCGGAGCTGGCGTACGGTAATCGAAGCACTGGAAAAATTGAAGCCGGTTCGTTGTTAATCTTTGACGTCGAATTATTAGCTATTAATGAGTAATTGCTGTTAATCGGCTGAGGTTAAAGCTAAGTTGTTAGAATTATGCCATTAGAATTCGGCTATCAGAATTTGGCAATTTTAATTCGTTCATCAAAACTCGGCAATGAGAACTTGGCAATAAGACCCCGGCAATGAGAATTTAGCAATGAGAATTTGGCCATTAGACCTGGGCCATTAAAACCCGGTGTCTCATTGACACCGATACCTGAGTCAGCCTTATCAAACATTTGCTCGTAGTAGCAACTGATATTCTCCCCTCAAAGGCTGACTATCAATTTCCCAGTTTATCGGTATTTCGATTTCTTAGCTTGTCGGCTGCTTTTTTGCTGGAATTGCAGGAATACAATCCTTGCCGGTGGCAAATAAACATCTAGCTTTAGCGATAGATGCTTCCCATATCAACCACTTTTTCACCGAATTCTTGAGTTTGAAAGGCTTTGACGTTAATCTCAACTATCGGTTTATCGTTTAACTCGGCTATATAGTCGGATTTATACCTAATAATAACCAATAAAAGGACGAAAATGCCAGAAAGTAAGGCTTATGCCTTGTTTAGCTTGTTAAGTACTGCTTTTAAGAACTGCCTATTAGCCGGGCTCGTTCTTTGTTCTACCTATGTCTCCTCACAGTCCGTTAACGGCAACAGTTCTTTGGGTGACAAAAACTCCTTGAGCGGTAAAGTCTCATTAAGCGGTAAACAGGCGTCTAAGGCTAACATCAGTGATGTGATCGTCTATTTTGAGCCGGAAAAAGCATTATCCTCTCTGCCGTTAATAGACCCTTATGAAATTTCAATGAAAGGTAAAGCTTATCATCCACGGGTTTCTGTTATTCCGAGGGGTAGTGAAGTACGGATCTCTAACTACGATAGTATAATTCACAACGCCTTTTCGCCTTCTCGCTCCAATCCTTTTGACTTAGGACTTTATGGCAAAAGTGATGGCAAAACTCACAGATTTGAACGAACCGGTGTTGTGCGAATATTTTGTAATGTCCATTACCATATGGTTGCTTACGTATTGGTATTGGATACACCGTTTCATACCAAGGTAGGTAGCGACGGGCAATTTAAATTAACGGATTTACCAGCCGGTAAAGGGCGCTTGGTTTTCTGGCATGAGCGCGCTAGACAAGTCGTTAGAAAAATCAATTTACCTTACACCGGACCGCTCAATATTAATGTACCTATTACCAAACGACGTATTCCCCAACATAACAATAAATCGGGTAAAAGCTATAAGAAAAAGCGTCGTCGAGGGAGATACTAAAAATGATAAAAAAAAGATTTAGACTTTCCTTAGGAACAAGAATGTTCTTAATGACAAGTTTACTGCTCGTCTTTGCCCTTGGTTCGATCGTTTCGACAACCTATAACGTTGGCGAGGAAGTCGCGGGACAAAGCGTTACAGAATCGATAGATAATAGCCTAGCCCTGCAAACTTACTTTCGAAGGCTCAATGACAGAGAGCTTCTAATTGTATTAGACGGTTTTGCTAGCGATCCTAATTTTTCAGCCTATGTGGCGGAGGCAGTAGACACACCAGAAGACGAGGAAAGAGATTTAGCCTCTATCGAAGATTTACTGTCTGAGCGACAACAAGATGCAGAACTCGATTTTATCATTCTACTTGATCCAGAAGGCAAGGTGATTATTCACTCGGACAACCCTGCAGTAACAGGGCGGGATTATTCTAGTAAAAAATTTATTCAGCCGGTGATTGAAGAGCTTACCGAATCAACGGGTATTTGGTTAGAGAATGATCAAATGTATCAAGCTGCAATTATGCCAATTTCACTTGACTACGATTTAATCGGCTTTGTAATTGCTGGACTGGTTATTGATGAACGGCTTGCCAACGAAATGAAAGACGTGGGCGGAGCTGACACGCTTTTTTTGATCGCAAAAGATGAGCAATTATTAAACGTCGCAACGACTTTAGAACTAGCGCAAGTGGAAAAAATATTGTGGTTGTTAAACGAGCAGCGTCAAGCGATGGTTACCTCCGACAGTTCTTTTGCCAAACTAAAACTCGAGATGGACGATGAAGTTTGGTGGGTACAATCGGTACCTTTAGCGCAAAAAGAAAATCAGCAAACTCCTCTATTCGTGATATTTTCTTCAGAAAGTAAATATATGGCTGGTTACGAGCAAATATTCAATGTCACACTCATTGCTGCAATCGTTGCAATCGCGATATCACTGATAATGTCCATATTTTTAACCTCAAGCATATTAACGCCAATTAAGAAGCTAGCCATTGCCGCTAACTCCGCAGCAAAAGGTGTTTATACTAAAAGAGTTGGTTTATCGGGCAATGATGAACTGGCTATGTTATCCAACTCGATCGATAGTCTGTTAAGTGACTTGCGTGATAAACAAGATATGCAAAACTACATCACGGAACTTTCAAAAATTTTACCCGAAGAAAAAACAAGCGCTCCGAAGGTTGATGCCAATCAAAAACTCCCTGTAACCAGTGATGAATATTTAATATTAGCAATTGATGTTAATGGTATGATTTCGTTAGATACACAGCCAAAAGAAGCGCTAAGCAATTTGCAAAAAATGAACGACATTATTGTTGGTCAAATAGAAAATATGAATGGCATTCTAGTACGACTCGGCAACGGATTATTTGTAGCGGCTTTTTCTACCAAGCAAGAAACCAATACCGCAATGAGTGTTTACTCCACCGCCGGCGCTATAGATAAACATTTTGTTGAGCAGGCTATGAGCAGTAAAACCAATGGTGCCAAATATAGTATTTCTAAAGGTTTGTGTTATGTCGGTAATATTGTGTCTAACTATTCATGGCAACGGGTTATTTTCGGCAAACCCGTTAAGCAGGCGACTCGACTACTAGAAGAAGCTAGCATTAATAAAATATTAGCGACCAGTGATATTTACAAAGTGATAAAAAGCCCACTAGCGGAGCAAGGAATTTCAATTAAAGGTGCTAAAGGTCGCGTATCTGGAAAGACACTTTGTAGTTTAGACTTAAATGCTGCGCATGACTATGTGAGTCCACTGACGGAAGAGCAAACTCAACTTCGTCAAACGGTATTTGTTCAAAACCCTAAAGCGCAATCGACTTTTGAACTATCTACCGGCAGTGTTTTCGCTGAGAGATATGAAATCATTTCGTCGTTAGGCAAAGGAAGCATGGGACTTGTTTTTAAGGCCATGGATCACGAACTCAACGAACCCGTCGCGATAAAAATACTGCGCAAAGAAATCGCCGAAGACAGCGAGCACTTAGAGCGTTTACGGAGTGAAATAAAACTGGCAAGGCGAGTAACCCATCCTAATATTTTACGTACTTATGATCTCGGCAAAGTTGATGATACACCGTTTCTTTCAATGGAGTACGTTCGGGGTATGACGTTACGTTACCTCATAGATAATTCCGGTAAACTTCCCTATTCAGCAGCATTAAGAGTAACAAGGCAGCTTTGCGCAGGCATAGAAAGCGTGCATGAGTTAGGTATTTTACATAGAGATATAAAAGCGGAGAATGTGATTCTTGAGCCAAGTGGCAACCTTAAGCTAATGGATTTTGGCATAGCAAGAACAATCAAAAAATCAGAAATAGACAATTTGGACGAAGGCATGTTCATTGGGACACCGAGTTATGCGTCGCCAGAACAGGTTCAAGGGGCAGAATTAGGAGTGGCTTCTGATATTTATTCATTAGGCATTTTAATGACTGAAGTTTTTACCGGAAGATTACCCATAGATGGCGATAGCGTTAAAGAAATCTGCCTCGCCCATGTGACACAGCCACCGGTAGAACCTTCGGTTTTTTGGCCTGAAATACCGGAAGATCTGGAACAGATAATTTTAAAGTGCTTACAAAAAAAGCCGGTTGACCGTTTTTCCGATATAAAACAATTAGCTAAAGAACTTGAAGGATTACACGCGTGAAAAATTTACAAAAAGTCTTACTAATTTCGCTAACGTTTTTCTTTTCGCCGAGCCTGTTTGCCCAATTTGAAGATGATACGATTGGAGAGTTAACCGGTGAAGTCTTATTACAGAGTGAAAACACATCCGGTTTGCCGGGGGGACGAGAAGACCTAGAACGAACCCGTTTATTTCTTTGGTTAGATCTAGAAGCACCAATTAATGATAATTTTTCATTTGGTCTTTCTCTTTACGGTAATCTAGGTACCGACGACGAGGAGGACAACCGACGAAATTTGGATAATTCGCCTTCCAATACTTCCGAACTAGACCAAGCCTATCTAGACTGGAATTTCTCCGAAGACGGGTTCTTAAGAATGGGTCGGCAGAGAATCCCCGCCAGGTTATCAAGTATGTTGTGGGATAGAGATATCAGTACCCTTGGTGTTAGCCTCAAGTATGACTGGTTGAGTGAACAGGATAATGAATATGAGTTTACTGCTGGTAACTATACGGTAGAGCATCTCTTCAGTGAAGATACAAAGTTGTCGTTTGCGGATTTTCATTTCTCTATACCGGTGGGGGATATGTTTCTTTCATCGGGCATAACGCTTATGCAAGTCACTGACTCTGAGTTTTTGCTGCAGGATAATGTGCAACGAACCAATAATGCGGCGGCTCTGCAAGAAGGGTTTGAGATCGCCTCAGCCGACTTATCACTTAATTTTTCAGTATTTAATCAACCACTCACGGCAGGAATTGAAGCAAGCCAAAATTTAGCAGCGGATGATGCCAATCAAGCTTACCGAGTGAATTTAATTGTTGGCGATAGCGCCATAGCAGACGGTTGGCAGTTCAATTTGCATTATCAAGATGTAGAGAGAGATGCGTCAGTCGCTGCGTATGTGGATGATGATTGGTGGTTTGCGACTTGGATGACCGGTTATAGAGTTTCTACGTCCTATGGATTAACCGATGATACGTTTGTTCAGGTCAGTTACTTCGACGAAGAACTAGAGGTATACAATACCAAGCGAGTATTCCTAGAGTTACGTAGCTTTTTCTAAAGTGATTTTTTCTTTATTCAAGACATAAAACCGAAAGATGTTTTTAATATTTATCGACCAAGGTTTGCGCGGAAGAATCGCCGTCCAATCTTTGATTACATCGTTTTTCTGCTTTTAAGAAATAGCCCTTTTAACGTGGCAATTTATAGAAATATTGAAAAAATTCGTGCGGATTTAAAGCTGCAATTTGATAGTTGAACTAGCATATGAATCGACAGTTTCTTACATACATCGCGATAGCTGTAGTGCTAATTGCTCTGCTAGCTTTTAACAATGAATTCTCTCACGAATCCAACATCAAGTTAGCTCTATCGGACCAATGTTGCACCCCGCAACAGTTGGGAAATTTCAGTCTGAAACTTGAAACAACTGCGTGTTACGGAAGTTGCCCCGTATACTCGCTAGAAATTTCGAACGACAGAAGATTGAATGTGGTAGGAAAGCATTACGTGGATTTTAATGAACTAACTAAGCATCTTACAGAAGAGCAATTAGTTTCAATCGGAAAACTTATTTATATATCCAACTATTTTGAAATACAAAATATTTATGGATATAACGGCAAAGGTTGTACGCTAAATGCGACGGACCACCCGTCAAGTATTTGGCATATAGAAATGGGTGAGCAGAAGTACTCAATAGACTACTATAAAGGTTGCGTGAATGCTCCAAAAGAATTAGCTTTGCTTGAGAAGGAGCTAATAAGAAGGCTTGGTTTAGAAGTTGAGCTTCACGCTATATGATTAACTGTCGATAAACGGCGTGAAAAAAGAGTCTCTCTATTCTGTACTGAAACGATCACAAATATTGCTGGCTTCAATGGTTCGTTTCCTGATCGATTGACAAATAATATAAATCATACAGACGCTAAGCATTTTTTAATGATTAGATAAATCCTTGTCACTCTATAACTGCCAAGGCTTGCCAAGGAATTCATAAGGCTTATGAGTAAATAGATATTCGCTTTAGTTCAATTTTTTCCGTTATCCATGTTTGCTACTTTTGCGTTCTGGAATGGCGTTCCATCAAATGATCGTTGGCTCCATGCATTTCAAATTGGTTCTTGGTGGCTTGGCCAGCTTTGTTAAGTTTAAAGTAGTGAAGGTTCTAAGCCTGAGCTACAACTGATTTAGCCCTCTTTAGTAACCCTTTGAGTACATTGAATACTCTCTATAAATTTTTGATAAATTGGCCCTAGATTATCATTTACTCTCACTGCTGTTGTACATTGGACCAGCAGGTAAACATTATTTCAGCAATAAGAGAGTAAAAAATGAGTCTAAGAACATTTTGGTTCGTCATGATGTTGATCGGTGGTGACTTTGTCAGTACAGCGGTTGATGCCGATATACGCCCGTCAGAAAAAGAAGAAATATACCGAGATATGATTTTTCGGTCGTCACCCTATGGTGCCTTACGGGGGCGCCATCCTGTTACAAAAGAAAATATTGGCTATGGGCAGTATTACCGCTTTATCAGAAATGATAAGGGCCAGGTGATACGGATTGAGCGTTGGTTCAGAAAAGCGATTGCCAAAGGCGGGTATAACCGTTTTGGAGCGATTGCCAGTGCGGCCAGTGTTACTTTTGACTATAACGATCATCAATTTATTAGACGCTACTGGGATGAAAACAATCAACCCATGGCAAACTATTGGGGTGTGACCGAAGAAATCTTTACCCTAGATGACTTCGGCCATAAAAAAACATTAACCTATAAAGACGTGAACGGTCAGCGTGTGGCTGATTCACGGGGTGTCTGGATAACTAAGTGGGATGTCAGCCAAGACGGTAAAACGGTAGTCGAAGACCGTTTTGATAAAGATGGAAAGCCCGGAAGGTTGAATGAATTTTTAGATTTTGGCCGGATTAAAATGTTTTTTGATGAGCACGGCTTACGCTGGGAGACATGGAATATTGATGCGGAAGGGAATTTGCTGAACAGCCCAAAACGACAAGTGGCGATCATGAAGACATTTTGGGATGTGTCCCATTTAGACGAAAAGAAAATTGCTTGGTATGGCGTTGATAAGAAACTGAAAAATTTATCCCCCTATGAAAAACGCCCTGGTATCTATGGTTTTAGCAGTGAAGTCTATGAGCATGATAGCAATGGCTACACAGTGGGTATGATTCAATTTGATAACGCAGGTCGGATTGTCACACTGCCGGGCGATGGGTCCGTTTTTTCTAGAAGTATCTTTGATGCTGAAGGGTTTGTTCTTGATAGTCGTTTTTTTAATAGCAAAGGGAAACCAACACTGAATGGAAATGGCGTTGCTCGTATTGAAGTTGTCCGTGATGAAACGGGCCGCCCATTACAGGTTAGAATGTATGACTTAATGGGTGGTTTAACCAATGGACAAAACGATGGAGTTGCCGTGATTAAACTCACTTATACAGAAGGCAAGCGAAGCATTGTGCGTCTAGACAAAGACGGCAACATAGTAACTCTCAAAAAATAAAAATAAAATTTTGACTGAAATTGAAGGGGGCTTGTATCCAAAAGGAGGCAAGCCTTTTTGGTATTGGTAAGTTAACTCGCAGACATCCATAGTACAGGGCTGAGCAAAAGACAAAGGTTACCAGAATCGCAAATCTTAAAGCTATCTGCCGCCCATTGTTACAGTTGAATATTGGTTCAGCCCAAGCGTTTTAAATCAAGAGGGTTATAGAGCCGAATCATGGACGGCTGCGAAGTGTTTAGTTTCTTGGTGTTTATAAAAAATGCACCGAATGGAAATGGATAGATTTGGATTGATGGGGGCATTAAATATATTGCGCCAGTACTATTAGTACATTATATTGAAGTACGCAACTACCTTCCTCACGGATCAATTATAGAGAATTTGAAAGTTGAATTGACGTATGATCTTTCTGTAAGTAAAAAACTGATTGATGGTCCTGAACTGGAGGGCCGTTAATTTGAATAAAAAACCTAACCAAAGTCAGAAGTTCTGCTCGAGCCACGGAAATTCAGACAAGCGTTAGCTAGTAAAGGAGCTTGTTAGGTTTATGAGCAAATGGATATTCGCTTTAGTTCAATTTTTTCCGTTATCCATGTTTGCTACTTTTGCGTTCTGGAATGGCGTTCCCTCAAATGACCGTTGGCTCCAAGCATTTCAAATTGGTGCTTTATTAGGTTTAATTCAAATGGTGATATTGCTGCCCCAGAAAAGACCACTAAATCGGCTTGTGCTCGCTGGCAATATTTATCTGGTCCTTGGTGGCTTGGCGGCTTTCTTTCAGCAGTGGTGGTACCTAAAACTTTACGACACATTGCGGGAATCAGCGATTATATTATTAATGATCATTGTTGGCTTGATATCTACTTTCGGCTCAGCTTCCGGTTTTATCGCAGTCAAAGATAGCGCCTTTAAATATTCAGCATACCTTCTAATTGGGACTATCTCGATGCTGCCGTTCGCTATCATTTTTGAGGGTGACCGAGTTTATGCTGCAGTATTGCCGATTATCTTTCTGGCTCTTCTTCAGCGCTATTTATCGCATATTGCAAAGCAAAGTCTTGTAGAGGTTAGTGCTGGTAAATAGTGCGATAAATATCGCTGCGTTAACTCGTGATAAAGCCGGAAAATAGCACACGGAAAGCGCTTATCGCTATTATACCTACAAAATTCAGCTATTTAGTTACCAATAAAGGTATCGTTCTTCTAATAAGTCATTGAAAATACTTATAAATATGGCATTATCTTGAAAAACGAAAATGTCATTGCTGGATATTATCGTCCGGTTATTTCAGCTTTATGCCCTCGAAATCATCTTCTGTCGGCATACTGTCGGCTACTTTACGTAACCGTCATCAGTATTTTGGGTCATTATTACCTCTCAGAGTAGCGAGGAAGCAATTATGGTTGTCAAAAAATTACGTGTTAAGAATAACTGGTCACAAGAGCAGCTTGCGACAATGTGTGGTTTGAGTATTCGAACTATTCAGCGAGTGGAAAGCGGTCAAAGTGCCAGTCTGGAAACCCTTAAAAGTCTCGCCTCTGTATTTGAAGTTGAAATTTCAATATTAACGGAGGAAATAACTGTGATTGATAAAACGTCAGAAAATTGGAAAAACCAGCCTTGGTGGTTCAAAATAAGCTTTTTTGGAATTCGTTCAAGGCGAGTACAGGTTGCATTTGAAAGAGGATTACTTGCATTAGGTATTGGCTCCTTGTTGATCGATCCGGTATCGCAGGCAGCTCCAATTTTAATACTAGGGGCTTATGTTACTTGTTTAGTTGTTCGGCATGGGGATAACAATCATCTCTGGAGTTTATAAGATGGTAGGAGAAGGCTAGCGGTTACTGTTCCGCTCGTCTCTCTTAATAATATAGGGCGCTGCGAGCGTAATACATTCTAAGGGATTATTTTGAAGTCAAAACTAATAGTATCATCTCTATTCTTAACCGGATTTATCACCGGCATTTTTGCGGCCATATTCTATCTCAACGAAAGAATTTTTGAAGTAACTAATTTGGCTCAAAATAGTTTTCGAGAATCAATTACCACATCAATGGATCTGAATACATTAAGATACAAGGACAAAGTGTTTTTTCTAGCGGATGTTCTCGATAATACAGAGTCAATGATAACCAACAAAGGTTTAGATGGAGAGTATGTAGTCTTTATTGCGACGAAACTGCTATCAGAAATAGACCAGTTTGAGTCTATTCATGAGGATTATTACCAGTTAAGTAGTGAAGACAAGCAAGTAATCTCTAAGATTAAAGAAAAAGCAAAGTTTGCTGAAAAATGGCACGCAAAATAACCTAAGAAAGCCGCAGTAGTATTGCGACGATTGTTAGGCTTAGCGTTAGAGAAAATTTGAGTAATGTATTTATATCCACATAATGAGAACTGGAAATTTGATTTCAGGAATGAGAGAGATTCCGTTATTTCTGCCTATGCAGATATAATTGAAATATACCATATTGGCTCAACAGCCGTCCCAGGGCTTTACGCGAAGGATTGCATTGACCTTTTGGGTGTCGTAAAAGATATCTCAAAGGTTTCAGGTTTAAAACAGGGTATTGTTGACCTTGGCTATGAGTATAGAGGTGAATACGGTATCCCGGGAAGGGAGTATTTTTCTAAGAGCCACAGAAAAGCACATTTACATATTTTTCAATATGGCGATGCAAGCATAGAAAAGCATCTAAATTTTGTGAATATTATGTGTAGTAGCCCACAGCTAATTGATGAACTAAACCAAATTAAGCAAGAGTTGCATGCTAAGTACCCAGCGGACAAAGATACTTATCAAAATGAGAAAGAGTTCTTTTATAATCGAATCAATAAAATGCTCTAATTAAAACACTGCAGATTGAATAAATAGCCGCTTAAAAGAGTTAACATTACATTTTAATTAAAGGATAATAAATCGCCTCAACTGAGGTTAGAGCTATAGCAAAAACTAGCTGAGAGATTAAATTATGATTATTTCCGATATTGCACTAGTTTTATCAACATTGATGTGTTCGCTAGTAGCGGGACTTCTTTTTTCTTATGCGATAGTGGTAATGCCCGGTCTCAAGAATCTGGATGACAAGAGTTTTATTAAGGCGTTTCAAGTCACAGACAGAATTATTCAGGATAATCATCCTTTGTTTCTACTGGTTTGGCTCGGTTCAGCGGTTTCTATTGTTGTTTTCGCGGTAAGTGGTTTTGGAAAACTCGATGGTATCGATTTTTACTTGATGTTATTTGCTTCAGTCGGATACATTCTCGGTGTTCAAATCCCTACAATTGTTATACATCTGCCAATGAACAATAGATTGCAGAAAGTCGATGTCGATAGTTCTAATGAAGAGGACCTCAAAGTAGTCCGTATTGAGTTTGAAAATCGTTGGAATAGATCAAATGAGATTAGAGCTTTTATCGCATGTAGTGTTTCTTTAGTTTTGATAGTTTTGGCGTTAAGATTATAGAGTAATGGAAGTGGCGTTGGCCTGTAGTAAAAATACTTCCACAAGGCTTTATGTTCACTGCATTTAGATGTGGCACAGAAATACTCTGAAGATTAACCAGGTTTTTAACTTATGAATAAAATACTAGCGACGGTAATAATATTGGTACTCTGTTCGTGTGCGAAGCTCCCGCTAACGAAAGAAAATGAATCAAAGGAACCTACTCTTAAATCAAGTAGAGATGGAAGGTTTGGTAGTCGTTGTAGTCGTGGTTTTTGTTCTGTTTCTGTCGCACAACTTGTCATTACTCCAGAACGCTATCATGGGAAGCTTGTGCAAGTTAAAGGTGTATTAAGTGTTCAACCTGAAGCTGTTGGTGTTACAGCCGGTGAACACTCGGTTTGGGTTAACTTGACACCGGAACAGTATAACGAATATAGAAATTTCAATGGAATGTACGGTTACGTGCAAGGTACATATGATGGAACAAAGTTTGGGCATATGGGGATGTGGGGTGGAACTTTAGATTCCGTTACAAGATTTGGTGAATGAAATCTGATGAATTTTCGGGCTATCCCTTCTTAAATTTTCATAAGTTAGAAAGTGTTCAGCGGGTAAATTCATCACGTTGCCGTCATTGACTTTATGAAGAACTGAAAACAGTCCCGCAAAAAAGCGGACGCTCAGAATAGTTAACATTTCCCTTTAATTAAAGGATAATCAAACGCCTCAATTGAGGTTAGAATTGAATGACTGAATGAAGATACTAATATTACTAGTCCTGTTGTTTCCGCTATCCGCAAGTTCTTCGGTGGATCTACCATATATTTCATCTGACGAAATGTATGCAAATAGTGATTTCATTGGAATAGTCAAAATTACAAAAGGAGCAGCCACCAAACAAGGGTTCGAACTTGTTGGCGAATTGGTGAGCACGGTTAAAGGTTCTATTTCGGAGACTATCCGATTTGAGCATCGTTTATTTAAGGATGGTCACCGATATACAGATTCACCTGACCGACTTGGCGGAACCTATTTTATATTTCTATCAACAACGGGCAAAAAGGTTTTGACGCTTAATCAACATTATTCTGTCATAGAGGTTCAGTCTATACCCGTAAAGCGCAGAGTATACGACGATATTCTAAGTTATTTTAATTTGGATAAAAGTGACCTTCACAGGATTGAGGCTAACTATTGGTATCCAACACAGTGCAAAAACATAGGCGATAATATGTGTTCCTTAGTAAGAGCTCTACTTACAACAGCATTCAACAAAAGCCAGCAATTGAAAGCGAAAACAAAGAATAACCTTAATTGAGGCAGCGTTCAGCGAGTGCAAACATCACAGATTGTGTGAAAAGAGGGATTTTGACAGGCTCTGTTCATCACATAGACGACATTGCCTGCCTAATGAGTCTAGAGCCGCGCGGCGTAAAAGCAGACACTCAAAATAGTTAACATTTCGCTTTAGTTGAAGGATAATAAAACACCTCAATTGAGGATAAATCTAGGTAGGGATATGAAAAAAATACTCTTCACTTTACTCACTATATTGATAGCGCCGTCAGCTTTTGGTTGCACAATTCCAAATTTTGGGCCTGAGTTTGATAAGCTTATAGAAATTACTAAATTAGACAAGCCCGATGAGTTTTATATCGAAATTCCTCGTTTAGGTTCTCCTAAAAAACCAAAGCT
>CAJQOL010000097.1 GCA_905479925.1 uncultured Kangiellaceae bacterium
GCCGAATGATTAAAAACGCTAATGAGCAAATGGCTGAGTCGGATAGGCATGTTAAAATCGCCCCTTTAGATTTAGGAAGCTATAACGCCTATCAAATTGAGCTATCAATAAACTTGAATATGGCTGAAGCCGGAACGAGTGAATCAGGTACTTCGGATACAGGTGCTTCGGATAGAGATGCTAGTGAAGCCCAAAATGCTACTGAAATCAGTATTACTTATGCTTATTTGGACGGCTATTTAATCGTCTCGCCTAATGCTGCATTTCTTGAGCGAGCTATCAATCAGTACCATAGTGGTATCGGTTTATTATCGAGCCGAGCGTTTCAGTCTTTGTTAGCTCGTAGCGGAAGTTTTGATGTGTCAGCATTAAACTATAGCCGACTAGACCAGTTATTGAGTGACCTAACCAAGAGCTTGCCAAAAGGTTTATCTCGACAGCAGCATAAAGATTTAAATAAAATCCGTGGAGAAAATAGGGAACCGTCATTTTTAACTTTAACGGGTCATCCAGAAAGTATACGATTGACTCATTCGGGTAATTTCTTCCCTGATATTTCATCCATAATGAGCATGCAATCACTAGCTGGTGTATTGTTAGGCAACGAAGAGTTCCTAAAAGATATTTCCGAAAATGACAAAGACCCTGACTAGGGTCGAGTCATTAGTATATTTACTGGATTGATAAAATTTAACTTGTTTAGCTAAAAATAGAAAACTGATGTAACGGCTACACCAGTAGCAAAAGAAAAAATAAGCGAGAGTGATGTTTTGACGGATAAGTCCAATAGTTTCAACTCAGAGGTTGGTGACCAGATACCTGGTGCCGCCACAACAGGTTCAACGACTTCAGAGCAGCAAGAGAGTGGTTCGATGCCATTGAACAAAGAGCCTCCGGTTATTGAACTAGACAATCTTAGTGTGAACTTTGGTAAGCCGGTTCTTAAGCAACTTAGTGCGAAAGTTAATGGAAGCTGCATAGGCTTGCTGGGACCAAACGGAGCGGGAAAAACAACCTTACTCAATACCTTACTTGGATTTACTCGACCTAGTGGCGGAACCGCACGTATTTTAGGTTATGACGTATTTAAACAAAAAAGCAAAGTCCATGGCGTTATCGGTTACATGCCAGAGCGCGACGCGTTTATTTCGGGGATGACGGGTATTCGATTCGTTCGATTAATGGCTGAACTTTCTGGTCTAAACGCTCGTGATGCTTTGGAACGCGCACACGAAGTCTATTTTTATGTGGGCCTCGGCGAAGCGCGATATCGCACTTTAGATTCCTATTCCTTGGGTATGAAGCAGTTGGCAAAATTAGCCCAAGCTATTGTTCATGGACCCAAGTTGTTATTTTTAGATGAGCCCACCAACGGTCTCGATCCACCCGCCCGAGCGCGAATGCTGAACCTAATTCGAGAGATTAGAGATTCGGGAAAGACGCGCATCATTATTGCCTCGCACTTATTGCAAGACGTTGAAAGTTGTTGTGATGAGGTGTTGGTGTTAAAAAAAGGAAAAATTGCGACCTATTGTAACCTGGAAGAAGAGCGGCAAAATAATCGTAAATTCTTGCTGTTACAGGTTCGTGGTGATGAAGACAGTTTTGTCAGTGGATTGCGAGAATGGGGATGCGAAGTCGCTCGACCTAGTCGTCGCCACCTTAAAGTGATCTTGCCTGAGGATATTAGTATTCGACACCTATATGCGTTAGCGCAAGAATTGTCGGTTCAAATTCGTCAACTCGATCATAAGAGTGATTCCTTAGAAGATGTTTTCTTCCGCGCGATGGATTCCGAATGAGCTTAATCATCATAAGACTAGAATATTCTAGAAGAGACGCCAATGGCTATTTTTCAAAAAGCTTACTGTAATTACTCCGGCGAACTATCGTCAATTTATGCTCGACCACTGGTGATATTTAAATACTCACTCGATACCATAATGAATTCACGGTTATTTTTGTCGTTTATGGTTATTTGCTTATTACCATCCTTTGCGGTGATGTGCATTATTTATCTTCATTACAATTTTGATACATTGATGCAGCTGGAAATTCCTCTTGATGAGTTGGTTGCCATTGACGCCCAATTTTTCGCCAGTTATCTGCTAAGGCCGCAATTACTTTTTGTTTTTGCTTTGATCATGTTTATAGGACCAAAGTTAATATCACCGGACTTTCGTAATAGTGCGCTTTCGCTTTATTTATCGAGACCAATCACTAAAACCAGTTATGTCGTTGGAAAATTATTGGTATTAGTGACCTTAGGTTCATTAATTAGCTGGATTCCTAGTACCTTACTTATATTGTTCCAAGCGGCCATGGTCGAAGGTCCGTGGTTGAGCGAAAACTCACACTTAATTTTTGCAGTGATTAGCACCTCGATGATTTGGATTTTATCATTGTCAATGATGTCGCTAGCAATTTCGGCTTGTGTAAAGTGGGCGCCCGTGGCTGGTTTATTTTTCTTTGGTATCGTTTTTGTTGGTTCCGGTTTTGGTGCTTTGGTTAGCGAACTGTTTGAAACTTGGCATGGTAAATTATTCAGTCTGTTTGATTCGCTAGATGTTGTAGTTGAAGCGTCTTTTCGACTAGAAGGATTTTCAGAAGTTTCCTATAGCGCCGCGCTTTCGGTTTTTGCACTGTTATTCACATTCTCCACACTTATACTGTATAGGCGGATCCGCGGTTTGGAGGTTGTATCATGAGCACTGCCCGCACTACGAACGAGCATTCAAAGGCAACCGTAGAACTTAAGGGAGTGTCTAAGTTTTATGGAGAAATATTAGGGGTTAATGGCGTTAATCTTGAGTTTTATCCAGGTATTACCGGTGTTGTAGGTCCTAACGGAGCGGGTAAGTCAACTTTGATGAATTTGATGGCTGGTTTGGTTCGACCAAATCGAGGCAGTGTTTCTATTTATGGAGTGACCCCAGCACAACCAGAACAATTCTATCGTTTAGTGGGTTACTGTACTCAGTACGATCAATTTCCGAGCGGTGTCACCGGTCGAGAGTTTATTAAAAAAACGTTAAGGCTTCATGGTTATTCGGACTCAGATTCAGATGTGCTTGCAAGTCGCGCGATAGCACGTGTTGACATGAATGACGTCGCCGATGATTCGGTGGAAAGTTACAGTAAAGGATTAAGGCAAAGGATTAGGTTAGCGCAGTCTTTTTCACACAATCCTAAGGTTCTAATTTTGGATGAGCCACTAAACGGCTTAGACCCTATTGCTCGAGCGCAAGTTAACGCTCTGTTTCGAGAATTGGCAGCGGAAGGGGTTAGCGTTATCGTTTCCAGCCATGTATTAAATGAAGTCGATCTCATGTCTGATCAAGTTGTTTTGATTGACGGTGGCTATTTGTTGGCGGAAGGTGATGCCGCAGGGATCCGTGCCGAAACAGGTGAGCCAATGAAGATTTTTATTCGCAGCGAAAATGCATCGAAAATAGCCGCGGTCGTTTTTGATTTTGAGCACGTTATCGAAGCTCAGCTTCATAGGGATAGAGCCGGTCTGTTTGTTCAAACGACCAACGCAGACGCTTTTTTCTCAGCCTTTAACGAAAGCGTTTTGTCTAAATGTTGGACGATTGATGCTATTGGTCCAGCGGACGAAGCCGTAGAAGCGGTTTATCGACTTTTAATTGTTCAAGATAAGGTAGCGTCGTAACTAAAATGAATAATCCAATTACCAACCTTAAGACTAATGATACAAGCGACCAATTCGATTTTACACCGGCTTTGCCTGAGCCCGGTCTATCGCTTTGGTGGCGTCAATTTATTGCCGTACTAGTGCCGGCGATTCAGCGTTCTATATTCTCCAAAAGAGTACTGGTTGCTTTAGTCTTGATTATTTTGCCGCTAGGTTTGTTGACGATGATGGGGATCGAGTCAATGAAATCCGGTGATGATAACTTTATGAGTAATATAAACCGTGCCCGTATGATTTTCGGTATCGTTTATTCTACTTTTATGTTGGCGGCAATCTTATATATCGGTAATGCACTAATGTTCACCAGTTTAGTACGAGGTGAAATCTTAGAGCGAAGCATTCATTACCCCATGTTAGCACCGGTAAGACGTGATATTTTGATACTTGGCCGGTTTGTTGGCGGCTTGATTTCGGCTTTTATATTATTCGGATTGGCGACCATTGTTTGTTATTTAGTTATTTATCTGCCGTTTGGAATGACTAGGCTGATTACGGACCTTAGTAGCGGCATTGCACTTGAACAACTATCGACCTACCTGTTGATGACTTTTTTAGCTTGTATGGGTTACGGTAGTGTATTTATGGCTACCGGTCTTGTTTTTCGTAATCCGCTGATACCTGTACTTGCCATTGCTGGATGGGAGATTATTAATTTTCTTCTTCCCCCGGCATTAAAAATAATCAGTGTCGTTTTTTATCTTAAGAACCTTATGCCTGTTCATATTGAACAGCAAGCGCCTCTTCCGTTAGCCGTAGTTGCGCAACCGCTCCCCATTTGGATGTCGATATTTGGCATTGTTTTCCTTGCAACTATTTCAATATCAATTGCAATATTTTATTTGAAACGAATGGAAATAAGGTACGCTGAAGAATAGGAAAATTGCTTGGCGACCCTCTAGGGTCGCCGGTTGTTTCTGATTTATAGGGCGCTACCTTGTTATTGGTTTTGACGCTATACTCGTAAGAATTAATTCTACAATTTCTTGTCTCTTTTTTGATTGTGCTAAATCTAACGCGGTTTTAGACTTGTTATTTTTGAGGTGAGTTTTAGCACCCTTTGCTAATAGGAATTGGAGAATTTCCTTTTTTCCCAGATAGGCGGCATCCATAAGTGCGGTATCGCCGTTTTTATTTGCAGTGTCGATATTGGCGCCATGATCCACTAAGAGTTTAATCAAATCCAAATTGCTGCTTTGCCAGCCCGTAATGAGTAAAGCAGTGTCACCCTGTGGTGTGACTGCATCAATATTTGCGCCTTGGAAAAGTAAAGTGGTTACTAGCTCTTTTAATCTAGAGTCATCGATAAACCGAGAAACAAAAAGTGGCAGTATGATACTGTCGTTACTGTGTAGGTTGATATCTTTCGAGGTTGCTTTCATTAGCGCCGCAAAATATTCATTCCGACGGCTTAATAGAGCAAATTCAAATAGTGAAAGCTGGTTGACTTTTGTAGTTGCAACTGGTGCACCAAGAGTAATCAATTCTTGCATCAAATCAAGCTATTTTGCACTAATGTTAGCGCAACCGCTTCGTCCAATAATACCTTATCAGAAAACCAGCTTTTATCATTCTTGGTAGCAATTCGTAGTTTATGAAGGCTTTCACTCGTTATAGCATCAAATACTGGGTGGCTTGGTACGAGTGCGGGAGGCGTGCTCTTTATGGTTGATTCTAACCATTCAATATATTGTGAGACACGACTGTAGTGTTCCTTTACATTATAAGTACCTTCAGGTTGTCCAAACTGTGCCTGCCATGAGCTGACTCCAGCTACGTATAAGCGGTTGTTTATCTCTATGAACGCGGGACCACCGCTATCCCCGGGGCCGCTGATTCCTTCGAGAGCTGATGCGTCTGACGGCTGGTTGAATTTGAATTCAAGCCACCGATTAGAAACATCGTCGATACGATTAGTCGCGGCTCGAACTAGATTGTCGTCTCGAATCAACCCATCTTTGCCATTACCAAACATACCGTTCCCAACAAAAACGACGGCTTTTCCTTTTTCATCTGACTTTGAATAAAGCAGCGCCGGTTTACCGTTTTTTACCGGGTTTATGAGGTGGACAAGTGCAATATCAAAAACCTGACCGTTTTCGGTATTGTAATTAGGATGAATAATGGTTTTTTCGATCCGGTAGCGGCGTCCTAGATGTTCTATATCAAACAGGCTTTTCTCGAAGCCATAAAGGCAGTGTGCAGCGGTCAGAATCCAACGTGATGCGATTAACGTCGCCGAGCAGCCATTGATGTAGGCCATGGAGGGAGCATAGGATATTGCGTGTTTCTTGTAGCGCGAGTCGTCAACATCATGCCGAATAACGATGGCTCCAGCGCTTTGAGCAATAAGACAAATAATTATCGCGATCAACTTACTCTTAATTCGCAATCTAATCTCCTCGTTTTGTTACGATTGGTTGTACTAACGAAACGAAAGCGGAAAAGGGTTCACGGCCGGTTCGCTGCAGTTTATAAGGTAGCTAAATGAGTGGTTTAACAGTTCTAGAAGAGCTTCTTCGAATTATAAAGGACTGGATTGACGTCAATACTGAGGCCAAGGCTAACGACATATTCGTGCTCCTCAACCTCTACGTTTTCCTTAACTTCTTCAGTTATTTACTGGTTCGCCAAAAAGCGTCATTGGTTATTTTTTGATTTTATCCAATGCGTCAATCATATCCTGTGGTTCCATTCTTAATTTGTAATCGTTATCAGCGAATGTAGCCACTACCATGCCATTTTGGTCGATAACAAAGCTTCCGGGAACCGGCAAGCCTGTTCTTCCGGTGCCATTAAATGATTCTAAATCTATACCAAATTTTTTGTACAGAGCGAGCAAGTCCTCAGGAAGATCAAAATAAAGGTTATAGTTTTTCATTACTTGGTTATCGAGGTCGCTAAGCACTTCAAATAGGCCACCATCATCCTTAAACTGAGCGAGCGACTTATCAGGTGTCTGCGGAGTAATCGTCATTAATTGTGCATTTCGTTTGTTTAACTCGGGCAAGCTTTCTTTTAGTAAAGCTAAATGGAGGTTGCAGTATGGACACCAGGAACCACGATAAAACACCAAAACAACCGGCCCTTTCTGTAAAGCTGATGTTAACGAAACCTGTTTACCAAACGCGTTAGTCAGTGTGAAGTCCGGCGCTTTCTCGCCAACTTTTATTCCTGGGTTGGGTAGCACTTTGTTCAAGTAGTCGGCCGCGCTTTTCATAACAGCCATATCTTCATCAGACATTTTTCCCTTTCTTGCCTTCATCATTTGCTCTAGCTTTTCTTGGTAGCTAGGGGTAAATACTTTTGCGCTGGCAGGGCATGGGTTAAAAGCCATGATGATAATTAAACACAGTGTTATGATATTTTTCATTGCTTAGCTTCCTTCTTTGGTGACTGTTTTTTTAACGAGGTCGCTTCTTCGTCAACCACTTTTTCGATAACCACTTTACTCATGTAATCGATATTTTCTGGTGAAATAACCAGGGATTTTTTGTTCGTCCGGTCGAACAAGTAAACGAACCTTGAGGTGCTTCCTAATAGTTCAAACTCGTTATTGTTGTGCATGCCATAACTGCGGCTAAAATAAACCTGAAATGTATCTTTACCTTGACTCTTAATAATATCAGCATTTTTTACCGCTAAGGTATGCACGGTTATGACTGAATAAATAACCGTGATTGTGACATAGCCGATAGGATCAGTGTATTTGGCTTTCAGACGGTTCTCCGTGAAACGTCGATAACTCGGGAATCTATTTTTTAACCAGCTTTCGAACATAAAGGAAATAATACTCAGGACTATGATTAGTGAAAATATAATTAGCGATAGAGGTTCTAGAACCGCCGCAAGTAGAAAGTCGCTCAAATCGGCAAACTTGATGATGTTTATTTCAAACTCACGAAAGAAGAAAAAACTATAGCCCGTGCCTATCGCCGTGATAATGGCGTAGCAGAGGGTCAGAATCATTGTTGGATGCTCTCGCGAGAAAGTTTTTATTGAGGAAAACATTAAATAATCCAGTCTAATTTCTTATTTTCGATTAGCTTGCAACCTTGGCTTAGTGTCTATTATACCCTAAGGCATTGTAAAATATACAAATTCTTAGAGAGGCCTTAGTCATGGCTTGAATTGTAGGTAACCGCTAGCGTTCTCCAGTTAGCATTGGCCTACAAGTGAGCTTATAAGTTCTTAATTTAATCCTAGTAACTTTCAAATGTATAATAGCGCTCTATTTGATCAAAAGATTGCAGTTACTGATGAAAAATATTCTTTGCTTTGGCGACTCTAACACATGGGGCTACATACCTGGAACCGGTGAGCGCTTTGACTTTGATACGCGATGGACTGGGGTGCTTCAAAACCTAACTGAGGGAGAGTTCAGAATAATTGAGGAGGGGCTTAACGGCAGGACGACTATCAGAAGCGAGCAGGAGAGAGCGTTTCGCAGCGGTGCCGAATTGCTGCCTGTGTTATTGGAAAGTCATTCGCCAATTGATTTGTTGGTTATAATGTTAGGAACCAATGACTTAAAAAAACGATTTGAGGATTCGGCGAAGGATATAGCTGTTCATGCTGGGCAGCTCTGCCGGTTAGCCTATAGCGTGGAACGTTTTGTAGCGTCAGCGGGACAAATTTTGCTTATTTCGCCTTCATTAGTCGTTGAGATAGCTGATGAAGAGGCTTTAGTATTTGATGGAGCAATGGATAAATCAAAGGCATTATCCGTCAATTATAAAGCGATAGCCGAAGAGTTAGGAGTTTATTTTTTTGATGCTTGCAGCGCAGTGACAACTACCGATGAAGATGGTATTCATTGGAATGCAAAACAGCACTATGATTTTGCTATCCAGTTAGAACCAGCCATACGAAAAATTGTAGGGTAACCCACATTGACTGTGAGCTACCATCTATCGGTTTATTAATAACCAAGTAACAAGTAACGAGTTAATTTACGCGAATTGACCCGATTGATAATCGTGAAACGCTTGCTGAATTTCTGCTTTTGTATTCATAACAAATGGCCCAGCGCGTTCAATCGGTTCATTCAGTGGACGACCTGCAATTAACAGAAAACGACTGTCGCTTGCCGCGGTAAATTGAACATTTTCTCCTTGAGTGAGAACCGCTAGCTGACCGCTCTCCAGCTTCTCTGAATTGCCCTGTATCTCTTCTGAGCCGACAATAATTGCTCCCTCAATAACATACACAAACGCGTTATGATCCTTTGGCAAAACTTCGTTAAGCGTTTTTCCTTGTTTGAGATTAACATCCCAATAAGTCGGATCAACGAACGGGTTTTCAATGATACCTTTTGTTCCTTGAACGGTATTACCTGCGATAACTTTAATTGAAATACCCTCGTGCGTCGATTCCACTGAAATATCACTACTTGGATGCTCCTGATAGTTGGGCTGCATCATTTTATGCTCAGCGGGTAAGTTCACCCAAAGTTGAAACCCAGCTAACAAGCCATCTTCTTGCTCTGGCATTTCTGAATGAATAATGCCTTTTCCCGCACTCATCCACTGTATACCTCCAGACTCAATAACTCCTTCATTGCCTACACTGTCTTTATGCCTCATCTTTCCAGCCATCATGTAGGTGACTGTTTCAAATCCTCTATGGGGGTGAGGAGGAAAGCCACCAATGTAGTCCTGTGGTTTATCGGAGCCGAAAGCGTCTAGTAATAAAAAGGGGTCTAGCACATTTAAGTAAGGTGAGCCGATAATTCGAGTGAGCTGTACACCGTCACCATCTGATGCGCGCATACCTCTGACTATTTGTTTTGTTTTCCTAATATTTTCCATTTTGCACCTCTTTGCTCTATAAAGCATTTATATCTAATAAATGGTTTGGCGGCTTCCTAGATTGCTTGTTCTAAGACTGGCAGATCAAGGTAACTTTGTAATGTTGTCTGATCGATTGAACCATCCTGGAAGACTTTGCTTGTATCAATAATTGTGACATCGGAAATCCCAATAAATCCTAATACCTGTTTAAGATAGTTAGTTGCAAAATCCATTTCGCTACCAATTGGTACGCCCCCTGATGCGGCGACAACAAACGCTTTTTTGCCAGTGAGTAAACCCTGCGGCCCATTCTCTGTGTATTTGAAGGTTAATTGAGCCCGAGCGATTAAATCGATCCAAGCCTTTAAAACTGCTGGGATACTGAAGTTGTATATTGGTGATGCTACAACTAGCGTGTTTGACTCAGCAAGTTCATTAACCAATTTATCCGAAAAGTTAAGTGCTTTTAGATGCTGCTCGTTTCTTTGATCCTGTGGAGTGAAATTAGCTGCAATCCACTGTTCATCTATAAACGGCAATCCACTAGCCAGCTCTCGCTGGTTAATAGCAAGCTCGGGCTCAGCCTGTTTTAACAGATTAACTAGGGCGTTAGAAACTTGGCGTGTTACAGAACCGTCAAAACGTCCGCTGGAATTAACTTGTAGAAGTGTATTTTTGCTCATTTTGTAATCCTCAGTATTTGGTTGATAGGTTTAAAATGGCTGTTAGCCTAAACCTGTTATTAGCTGTCAATAATGATGACTAACCGAATGATTGCTATTTTACCGTTGATTTTTTATTTAAAAACAGGTTAAATGGCAACTTATAGTTCTTTGAATGTGAACAATAAGTCCCGCATAATTCAGTCCGTTATTGCTGTTTTTAGGGGATTTAATGATTGCGAGACTAATGCAGCACAAATTCTCAACCAACTCCAAACTAATGCCAAAGAACATCAACCGTGAGAATGCACAATGAATCAATTTGAAGATATGCAGACCTTTGTACGCATTGTAGAGGCTGGAAGTATCACCAAAGCCGCCGAGCAAATAGACACGGTAAAATCCGCAGTTAGTCGCAGATTATCGGATTTGGAGAAACGTTTGGGAGTTACTCTGTTGACTCGAACCACACGCTCGCAAAACTTAACGGAAAGTGGTCAGAGTTATTATCAACAATGCCTGCGAATCATAGAAGACGTTGCTGAAGTCGAGTCTGGTTTACGCAATGATAATTGCGCACTAGTTGGTAAAATCAAAATTGCAGCGCCATTGTCATTTGGACTAACGCACCTAGCTCCCGCTTTACGAGAATTTAATCGACAGCACCCTGATATTCATTATGAGTTAGACTTTAACGATCGAAAAGTTGACTTAGTAGAAGAGGGGTTTGATTTAGCAATACGGATTTCTAAATTAGAAGACTCTAGTTTAATCGCAAGAAAATTTACCTCTGGATTAAGCGTATTAGCCGCAAGCCCTGAGTATTTAGAGCAATACGGAACGCCAAAAACACCGCTTGAGTTGGAGCAAAACCATGTAAAGCTTCGATATAGCTTGGCGCCTGACAATTGGTCGTTCAAAGGCCCAGATGGAAAACCGCAAGCGGTAAAAGTACCGACGGTGATTACGGCAAATAATGGCGATTATCTTTTGGATGAGGCGATTGCCGGCAAAGGGCTACTAAACACTCCGGATTTTATTTGCTACAAAGCAATACAGTCGGGGCAATTAGTTCCCTTGTTAATGGATTATTTATCAACCAAACCGGTAGACGCGTTTGCCATTTACCCACAAAACAGGCATTTATCTAAACGTGTGCGTTCTTTGGTAGACCACTTAATTAATTACTTTGGCGATACACCTTACTGGCGTATTGGGAGAGGGGAGGTAGGAGATGGGTGGTAGGAGCTGGGATAAAGCAAAACAAGCCTTCAACTCCGTGAACTCTGTGGTAAAAAAGGTTTTGAGTTTCTAGTAGCGAGTTTCTAGTTAAAAGATAGGGGCTTGGAGATAGGAAAAGATAGTTGCGAGTTGCGAGGAAAAAAGTACAAGGAAATAGATAAAACAAACCTTCAACCTCCGTGAACTCTGTGTTCTCTGTACCCAAAGCGTTTCACGGGGCAGGCTCTGGTAAAAAAAGTTTTGAGTTTCTAGTTTCAGATCTTTTCTCCGTGTCTCTGCGCCTCCGCGGTGAATAGTCTTTTAGTTTTTAAGTTTCTGGCGGGGAAGGAGCTTGGAGCTGGGAGCTGGGTTAAAGCAAAACAAGTTTTTAAACCTCCGTGACCTCTGTGTTCTCTGTGGTAGAAAAGGTTTTGATTTTCCATTCTTACATCTTTTCTCCGTGTCTCCGTGGTGAATAGTCTTTTTAGTCTTTAAGTTTCTGACAGGGAAGGGGATAGGGGCTGGGAGCTAGGAGATAGGAGGTTTTAGAAACATGGCTTCTTCAAAGCTTTTAGCGGGTAAAGGCTTAGCGAATAGATAACCTTGACCAAAGTCACAGCCAGCCTGGGTCAGCAAAATCTGCTGCTCTTTGGTTTCAACACCTTCCGCTATTACTTTTAATCCTAACTTATGGGCCATAACAATAATGGCTTCACACAACACCATATCATTCGAGTCTTCGCTTAAATTATTAACAAAGGATTTATCGATTTTTAGGTAATCAATATCGAATTTTTTAAGATAAGAAAGTGATGAGTAACCGGTACCAAAATCGTCAAGCGAAATTTGGAAACCGCTGTGTCGAAGGGCGTTAAGGTGCGCAGTAATATCAGAGAATCCTTCCATTAACATGCTTTCGGTAATTTCAATACCAACAGCATCAACGTCAACCCCCATCCTATTAAGTTTGCTTTGCCAGTTTCTTGTGGTACGACTTTGAAATTGAACCGCAGAGGTATTAACACTAATTTGAAATTCTTTATCAAAACGTTCGCGCCAGTCCTTTGCCTGCAGCGCCGACTGTTCAAAGACCCACTCACCGACATCGGTGATCATGCGCGTTTCTTCTAAAATCGGGATAAAATGAAAGGGACTAACATACCCGCGTTCTGGATGATTCCAGCGGATTAATGCCTCACATTTCTTAACGCGCTCGTTTTTTAAATCAATGATCGGTTGATAGAAAACTTCAAATTGCTGATTTTCAATGGCTAATCGCATATCTTGGATGAGTTTCATCCGTGCAACAGCCGCTAGACGCATATCGATGGAATAGTGATGATACGCATTTCTGCCTTTTTCCTTGGCGGCAAAAAGCGCGTGATCGACATTTTTCATAAGTTCAGAGCGAGTCGAAGAGTCACGCGGACAGATACTGATACCGATGCTGGCGGAAATAAATATATCTTCTTTTAGCTCAAATGGTTGTTTGATAGCGTGAAGAATAGCTTCGGCAACCGACTCAGTATTGTTATTTGCTTTAGTATAGGAGTGAATAACGATAAATTCATCGCCCCCTAGCCGAGATAAAATATCGTGTTCACCCAAGCAAGCGCCTATTCGACCGGCCGCTTCAACTAACAGCTTATCCCCTTGGTCATGACCTAAGGTGTCGTTTATTTGTTTGAAACCATCTAAATCGATAAGCATTAAGCTAAACGGAGTTCGTTGCTCCAATGCTTCAATGATTTTTTCTTCCACGTTGGTAATAAAAAGTTGCCGGTTAGGAAGGCTGGTTAGCAAATCAAAATTTGCTTGTCGCCAAATAGCCCTTTCACTTTTACGCAGTTGCTCGTTGTGCCTTCTAAGACTAAATTGACGGTATAGTAAAAAGGTTAGAAGGATACTAACGACAATGGCAAATTGAACGAGACGGGTGTAGTCTTCAGCAATTTGGTATTTGATAGTTAGCCAAGAGTTATTGATTTGCGATATTGTATCGGGATCTAAGTTCTTTATAGCTTTATTAAAAATTCCCACCAGTGGCTGGCGTTCTTTATTAACAGCAATACCTAATTCAATTCGAGATAGCTCATCAAATTTACCACTTATTTTTAGATTGCTATGACCATCATTCTGAATCGCATAACCGGCAATTTGTAATCCGCTTAGGTAGCCAAAAAGCTCGCCGCGATTAACTTGATCTAGACCTTTCTCAATCGATTCAACTTCTTCAATGATGACGCCCGGGTATCGATTTCTTAAAAGTTCAATGTAGGAATACCCTTTACGAATAGCTAAACGTTTATCAATGATCTCGGACATATTCGAAACGAAAAATTTTTCTTGAGTGGTTACAACAACAAAAGGAATAGACACATAACTGTCAGTGAAACTAAGAAACTCTTGTCTTGAGGGGGTCTTTTGAATCAGTGAAAGAATATCGCACTGGCCCGATTTTATTTTCTCAACGGATTCTGGCCAGTCGAGCGTTTCAATTAGCTCAATCGGTTTGCCGATAGACTTTTGAAATAACGCCATAAACTCTGCATTAATACCGACATGTTTGCCGTTTCGGATATCATCCAACGGCATAGTGTCCGGACCGGTGCAAAGCCTTATTGTCTGTATGCTGTTTAGAAAGTCCCTTTCCGTCTGTGTGAACGCCAGTGTTTTAGCGTCTAACTGTGGAGTGGTGGTGACTAGCAACAATAGAAAAAGGCAACTAATTTTTCGCCAATAAATCACTGATTGAGATAACACATTCCTTACTCGAGTATTTACAAGTGTAGTCCAGATTTCAAGATAGCTAGTATTCAATTTAGATGAATTATCATTTGTCTCACTACCGATTAAATTTTGTTCATATTTACCCTAGAAAATCGCAATATTATTGCTTTTTGAGATTGTTTGCTAGGGTGGTTTGTCAATTATGCGCCAAATAATAATCAATCAATCGATGCTTGCTGCTAGCGCCCTGCAGTTAGCGGGTTGCAGCTTTCATTGATTTAACAAATTCAGCCAATTCCGCAATACATTGAACGTGATTTCCAATGTTTTCTTGGATAATTTTGACCACAGCCGAGCCGCTTATCACACCGTCAGCTCCTTGTTCTATAGCTCGTTTAACTTGAGTTGGGTTTGATATACCAAAACCCAATAGACTTGGTGGTGCATTAAACTCTTTTAATTGGGATAAAATTGACTCCACCGGCATTTCTGCTTTTACTTCGGTTCCAGTAACACCAGCACGGCTGAGTAAATAGGTGTAACCACTACCGAGGTTTGCGACTTGTTGTAAGTTATCGGTTGAAGCATTTGGCGTTGCAATAAAAATAGGTTGAATATCATATTTATTGGCTGCTTTGATAAACGCTTGTGATTCAATGATAGGTACGTCAGCGACCAAAACGGAGTCAACGCCGGCTTGCTTTGCGCGTTGATAAAAACTATCCATACCCGGCGCTACTACAAGGTTAGAATAAACCAGTAAACCGATTGGGATCTCAGGATAATCTTGACGAATAAGGGAGACAGCTTCGAAACATCTATCTATGGTCGCTCCGCCATCTAGCGCACGAATAGAGGCCTTTTGGATAACAGGACCATCGGCAATAGGATCTGAAAATGGTAGTCCTAGCTCCAATGCATCGGCGCCATTTTCAATTAAACATCGAATAATAGATAAACTATCGTCGAAATTAGGATCGCAAAGAGTAACAAAAGGAACAAAGGCTCCTTGACTATTTTTTGAAAGATTATTAAACAAATCTTGGTAACGATTGCTCATTGTTTGTTTCCAACTTAATTAATTTAGTTTCTGTGAAAATACGCACTGCTTAGATGCCTAGCTACTTAGTCTCCAGGATATTAGCTACTTAGTCTCTAGTTACTTAGTTGCTCTATCATTTACAGCACTGTTTTTTTGTTCGGTTTTTAATCCAAATAACTCAATAATGATTAAGTTAATTAATTGTCTTTATTATCAAATGACAAGGTACGCACGTACTCTAAATCTTTATCGCCACGTCCGGAGAGGTTAACAATAATAGATGTTGGTTCGGTCAATGATTTAGAAAGCTCTAATACGTAAGCCAACGCATGTGACGATTCCAAAGCAGGAATAATTCCTTCAGTTCGGGATAACTGCTTAAATGCATCTAAAGCTTGTTGGTCAGTTACCGACTCGTATTCTACCCGCCCGATAGATTTTAAGTGGGCATGCTGCGGACCAACCGCTGGGTAATCTAATCCAGCTGAAACCGAATATGATTCTTCAATTTGACCATCGCTATCCTGCATAACAAAGGTATGCGTTCCATGTAATATGCCGCGCTTTCCCTTGGTAATCGTTGCGCCATGCTGATTACTTTCTAATCCTTTTCCAGCGGGTTCTACGCCAATAAGCTTTACGCTTTCTTTATCAATAAACTCATTAAACAATCCAATTGCATTAGAGCCTCCTCCGACACAGGCAATAGCGTAGTCTGGTAAACTCTGTTCTTTCTCCATAAATTGTTGACAAGCTTCTTCTCCAATCATTTTCTGAAACTCTCTAACGATTGTCGGGTAGGGGTGCGGTCCTGCAGCGGTTCCCAATAAATAGTGCGCTTGTTGGTAGCTGGCAGACCAGTCTCTTAATGCTTCGTTAACCGCATCTTTTAAAGTTCCGCTTCCAGCTGACACGGGAATTACCTCAGCTCCCATTAGCTCCATTCGAAATACGTTTGGTTGTTGACGCGCACAGTCTTTTTCACCCATATAAATGCGGCATTTAAGACCAAGCAATGAGCATGCTATTGCGGTAGCTACACCATGCTGTCCTGCGCCAGTCTCGGCGATAATTTCTTTTTTGCCCATGCGTTTTGCTAATAATGCTTGGCCTAAAACTTGGTTGGTTTTGTGTGCGCCTCCGTGCAATAGGTCTTCTCGTTTTAAATACAGTTTGACGTTGTCATTGCCGCAGAAATTCTTAGCGTGGGTTAGCGGTGTTGGTCGTCCAGCATAGTCCTTTAACAATTGGTAGAACTCTTGCTGGAACGCTTCATCCTGCTGTGACTCTTGAAACGCCTGTTCTAATTGTTCCAAGGCCGGTACCAGAATTTCCGGTACAAACATACCGCCAAATTCACCAAAATATCGATTAAGTATGGTCATTCTTTTTCCTACTAGTTTACAAATTTGTTGTGTTAGTGATCAGTAATAAAGTTAATCGTCGGTTCTGCCGAGCAAAGACTTATATACGCAACCTATCAAATAGCGCCTCAATTTTTTCAGTCGATTTAGTTCCCTTAATAGCCTCTACGCCAGAGTTAACATCAAGTGCAAAGGCTCCCAAGGAGGCTGCCACCTTGATGTTATCGGGGGATAAACCGCCCGCTAGGATTACTTGTTCCGTTACGTCATCCGTGAGACTCTTCCAATCAAAGCAGGTACCGTTTCCACCGCGCTTGTCGCCGTTAGCGCTGTCGAGTAATAGTCGATCGATAGTTGACAGTTTCTGCGTCGAGGTACGTTGGTTTTGCTCTTCAAACTCCTTGATCTGCTGTTGAGAAATCTTGTCATGAATACCTTTGGCTTTCCAAATATGAACGTCAGGCAATTGCATTTTTAACTCTTTAATATAACTATCGTCTTCATCGCCATGTAATTGCACGATTGGCAGTGACAATTGATTAACAATTGAGCATATTTTATCAATTGTCTCGTTAACGAATACGCCGACATAGGTTAATGGCGCTGCTTTAGTAATTTCTAACGCCTTTTCAAGCTCTACCTTCCGAATAGATTCAGGAGCAAATATCAGCCCGCCGTAAGTAGCGCCTTTGTCATGAGCGGTCTTTGCGATTTCTGGCGAAGTTATTCCGCAGATTTTTATTTTTCCATAAATAAGTGATTTGCACTGTGCTTCTATTTGGCTATTTTGCATGATGCTTGAACCGATTAAAAAACCATCCACCTTTGGCGCTAATCTCTTCACTTGCTGATGACTAGAAATACCTGATTCGCTTATAAATAGGCGGCCTTTTTTATCCTGCTCAGATAAACCTTCCATCAATCTTTCTGTGGTTCGTAAATCAATCGATAGATCGTTTAAGTTTCGATTATTGACCCCGATTATTTTTGCGCCTAGTGAAATAGCCCGGCGCATTTCCTGGTTGTCATGGACTTCCGTTAGCACATCCAGATTTAGGCTTTCTGCAGTTTTTGCTAATTGTTTGTATTGTTTATCACTAACAACGCTCAACATTAGCAATATAGCATCAGCACCAAAATAACGAGCTTCATACACTTGGTAGTCATCGATAAAAAAGTCTTTACATAAAATGGGCTGTTTAACCAGCGTTCTTACTTTGCTAAGGTGAGCAAAACTGCCTTTGAAAAACTTATTATCCGTGAGAACTGAAATAGCATGCGCATACCGAGAGTAGACTTCGCTAATCTCTTCCAATCTAAAATCACGATTGATTAGACCTCGTGACGGTGATGCCTTCTTACATTCAAAAATATAGCCAGCACCTGTTTGGTTTAGCGCATCATATAGACTTTTGCCAGAAGACTTTAAGGATGCTTTCAACTCCACCAGCGGTTTGATGGCTTTTCGCAGTACTAGCTCGCGTTTTTTATTGGCTACAATTTTTTCAAGTACGCTAGTTGACATTTTCTAGCTCCTTTTCTAGCTCATTTGCAGTTGTGTCTGATTGTTGAAGACTTTCTTGAGTATCAAAAAAGTCTCTTATTTTTTCTAATCGTTTATAGACGGAACCCGAGCGTAACGTCGAAATAGCCAGCTCGGCGCCCTTAGGTAAACTATCAACCTTTCCGCTTAACATTAATAACGCGGCAGCATTTGCTGCAACGGTATTTGCAATGGCAGTTAATTTGTCGCCAGAGATATCACCCTTAATAATATCGAGTAAGATCGCGGCATTGAGTTCCGGGGTGTCGCCTCGGATATCTTGCTCTTTACAGCTAGGTAAATCAAAATCTAGGTGGCTAAGTTGGTACTCGGAAATAATGCCATTGTTTAGCTCTGCGACATGAGTTGGGCTATGCAAGGTAATTTCATCATAACCATTGCTGTGAACAATCATGGCGCGTTGGCAACCGGAAAGTTTTAGTGTTGCGGCGGAAACTCGGCACAGCGATTGGTGATAAACGCCCATCAGCTGAAGTTTTGGATTGGCCGGATTAATTAACGGACCCAAGCCATTAAAAATGGTTCGAGTTTTTAGATGTTGTCGAACCGGCATAACGTGCTTTATTCCCGGGTGGTAATAAGGGGCTAAAAGAAAACAAAAACCGGTTTCATCGAGACATTGACGGGCAGTATCTGCCGTCATTTGTATAGGCACTCCAATAGCTTCTAAAACATCCGCTGAACCACATTTTGATGATATAGAGCGATTACCGTGTTTGACCATTGGTATACCCATTTCGGAAAGAAGCAATGCGACCATTGTTGAAATGTTTACGGTATGCATGCCACTGCCTCCGGTACCACAGGAGTCGGCAGTTATATAGTTAGGTGATTCGAATGCGCGACATTGGCTCTTTAAGGCCGCTGCTGCACCGGCTATTTCCTGTGGCTGTTCGCCTTTCATCTTTAAGCTCACTAATAAGCTAACGATATCCAGGTTATCCATTTCACCTTTAACCAAACTCTCAAACAGTCCTTGAGCTTCATCTTGGCTTAAATGCTTACCGTCATATATTTTCTGTTGTAATTGATTCATAAGTTTCTCATGCAAGTTTTATTAGCTATTTATTTCAATCGCACTGTTAATGCCGTTTGTTAAGCGCTAGTTGCTAATTAATAATGTTTAAGTTCTGGCTTTTAAGTTCTGGCTTTTAAGTTCTGGCCGTCAATATTTAGCGTTGGCCATTAATGTTTAGTTCTAACGTTCATATTGTGTTTTGTTGTAGCGAGCTTTCATGGCTAAGCCAAACCAGTGCGTTTTTCATCAAGTGACTTCCTTTGGGGGTCAATATAGATTCCGGATGAAACTGAAATCCTAGAACACGGTCATTTCTATGACTGACTCCCATTACTTCATCCTCGCAGACGGCGATAACTTTTAATTGGTCACTGACATAAGTTGCCGCTAAAGAGTGGTATCGAGCAGCTCTAAAGGGTGAGCAAAGCCCATCGAATAAGGATTCACAATCTTCTTTTAGTACTACGTCGCTAGCCCTTCCGTGAATTATTTCTTTGGCGGCACCGATGGTTCCTTGATAGCTTTGAATGATCGCTTGGTGACCCAGACAAATTCCGAGTAGCGGAAACTTGCCTCGGCAGTACTCGATAATTGGCAGTGTTATTCCAGCATCATCGGGTTCTCCAGGGCCTGGGGAAATCACTACCACCGGAGAAAGCTCAATATTATTGATATATTCAACAATCTGACCCAGTGGTGTATTGTTTCTAAAGATAGTCAGCTTTTTTACCAAAGGTCTTAATTGATTAACAAGGTTGTAAGTGAACGAGTCGAAATTATCGATCAGCACTATTTCAATGTTTGGCAGTTGCTCAATTGAAAATTGACTGGCAACGTTAGCAGGCATGAGTAACCTCCGACTGTTTCTTTTCCATTGTGTTGGCCAATTGAATTGCTTCAATGACCGCGCGCGCTTTATTTTTCGTTTCGTCACATTCTGACTTCGGAATCGAGTCATAAACTACCCCTGCGCCGGCTTGAATATAGGCTTTGCCATTCCGACAGAATGCGCTGCGAATGACAATACAGGTATCCATATCACCGTCCCCATTGATATAACCAACGGCTCCGCCATAACTTCCTCGTCGTTTGCCTTCTGCCTTTCTTATCGTCTTGGTGGCTTGAATTTTAGGCGCTCCGGTAAGTGTACCCATGTTCATACAAGCTTGATATGCATGAAAGCAATCAAGCTCAGGTTTTAACTGTCCCTGAACCAGTGATACTAAGTGCATTACTTGAGAGTAACGGTCTACTTCCAATAGCCTTGGAATGGTGACACTGTTAGCGACGGATATTCTGGCGATATCATTTCTTGCGAGGTCGACCAGCATCATGTGTTCTGAGATTTCTTTCTGGTCAAGTTTTAATTCTGCTTCTAACCGTTTGTCCAAATCAGCGTCAAGTTGACCGGCGGAATTTTTACCACGAACTCGAGTTCCCGCGATAGGGTATAAAGCGACTTGATTGGATTGGTTTTGGTAATTCAACGCACTTTCAGGTGACGCTCCAAAAAGATCGAAACTCTTATCTTGCATGTAAAACATATAGGGGCTCGGATTACTTTCTTTGAGTTGCTTGTAGCTTTCCAGCGGATTATTGCAGGCTAAAGAAAAAGTTCTCGATGGCACAACTTGGAACAGATTGCCGGCAATAATTTCTTGTTTTAGCTGACTAACGATAAGTTGGTATTTTTCATCGGAAATATCACAGTCAACAGTCGAGCCGCCATCAATGTCTATCTGGTTATGTTTGTTTTCTTTGTTATCAGAAGAGAGCAGTACCTGCTCATTGATTGTCGCAATCCTTCGTGATTGTTCGTAATAGTTATTCTGATAGTCTTCTCCAGAGAAAACATTGCTATGAACTTGGCTCACTTGAGTCTGGTGGTCATAGACAATAACCTCTTCAGCTAAATAAAAAACAAAATCAGCGCAGTCATTTTCCGCATAGGCAAGCTCATCGAGTTGTTCAAAACTAGCAATGAAGTCAAATGAAAATAGGCCACCAAGGAATATTGAATAGGGGTTGTTACCTTCCTTAATAAATGTGTTAGCTATTTTTCTTAGGCAATCGATTGGCGTCGTTTCGAGAAGTCGACTCTCCTCATCGTAACCATTTTCTAGCTGATCAAATCGCTCAGTTGGTGTTTGGTAGCTCAGTACAATTCGTAGATTGGATTTCTTATCGACTAGAACTTCCGTTGAAAATTCTTCAGCTAGAAATTTCAAAGCATTGTTACCGTTGGGTGTGAGTGACCGAATAACCACATTGGTTTCTCTGCATTCAATTCTTAATGCGGAACGATTAACAAGTATGCTTTTCAACTGTTGCTTGCTCTCTATTTCGCTAGATTCCAACAATATACGATTACTTTTTCCCGAAATATTTTCTAAACGGTTAAACAAGAGCACCGGGTTAAAGCGACACTCAATGGTTTTTTTGAGGGTCGTTACTCGGCCTAACTGTTGTAGTGATGTTCTGTTCATTAGGCGACTACCTTTCCCGCTGCGGTTATAAATGGGCGTAAACCAAGCATTAACTGCTCAAAATCATTTTCGTTAAGGGATTGCATTCCATCGCTTAAAGCAACCTGCGGATCATAATGAACTTCAACAATTATTCCGTCGGCACCGCAGGCAGCGGCAGCTCTAGCCATAGGGCTTACCAATTCTCTTATGCCAGTACCGTGTGATGGATCAACAATAACCGGTAAATGGCTTTTTGTTTTTATGTAAGCCACGGCGCCTAAATCTAGCGTATTTCTAGTGGCTTTCTCAAAGGTACGAATACCGCGTTCACAAATGACGATATTTTTATTGCCTTCGTTAAAAATGTATTCCGCCGCTAGCAATAGCTCTTCAATGGTAGCGGACATACCTCGTTTTAAAATAACCGGTTTGTCGGTTTGTCCAACAGCTTTTAATAGACGAAAATTTTGCATGTTTCTTGCGCCAATTTGAAATCCATCAATGTATTGGCTCATCATGTCGACATGACTTGCGTCTATGACCTCTGTAACCGACGGCAGATCATATTTTTGAGCGGCTTGTTGCATTAGCTTTAGGCCTTCTTCTTCCAAACCTTGGAAACTGTAAGGGGAGGTGCGCGGTTTAAATGCGCCACCGCGCAATCCAATTCCTCCATGTTTCTTTACGATTGCCGCTGATTTTTCGATCTGTGCTTGATTTTCTATCGCACAGGGTCCAGCAATGACGGCAAAGGAACCACCACCAATCGTGGTATTCCCAAACTTTACTTGGCTGTCGTAGGCTTGCATTTCTCGACTAACTTGTTTGTAACTGGTTAGAATTGGTTTAAGGCTTTCAACAACGGGGTTCGCTTGTAGTTGTAAACTGGCCAGTACTCGTTCGTCTCCAAGAGCACCTAGCACGGTACGTTCAACCCCTGGCATATAAAGGGGCTTCAAACCTGCGGCCTCTATTTTGGTTAATATTTCTTTTGCGTCTTGTTCACTGGCGTTTGGCGTTAATACAATAATCATGTTAAATCCTTATTTAAAAGCTGAAAGTTAAATGTCTAAAATGGTTAATAAGCAAAAATGTGTGAATCTTTTATTGAGGGCATAAAAAAACCCGCAAAAAGCGGGTTTTTACCGAGCTATCTTTTATTTAAAAGCCACAAGTAATCCCCACTTTGAAATGTGCGTGCCATCGCCAATGCTTAAAAAAGTTTATGGTTGTCGGCTGTTTCATCATTCTTGCTCTCAATATTGTTGTTTAAATAACTGACTAAAGTAGCTTTATACTTAGTCAAAAAAAAAGCCCGCTAGGTAATCTAACGGGCTTTTCAAAATTCTTGCTTATGTCTTAAAAATTTAACTTTTTACACACATACCAAAAACGCCCGAATGGAGGAGTGCCACCAACGGGTTGTATGATTGTTAGCTAATTTATTGTTAGCCAATTTAAAGTTTAATGTTTTCATGGCTGAACTTTATCCTCTGTTTCAGCACACTGTCAAGGCTAATTTTGTGTTTTATTAGCGAATCCGTGTTTAACTAACTAAATAATCTAAAGAGTTAACCAATTTGCTCTGTTAATGAGCGATGAGCCTGATATTGGTATTCGCCTTTATATTTGATTTTACAGACAAAATTAGACAATCCTTGGTTTAACGTTCTTTTTAGTGCGCTTAAATTGAACAAATTTCAAACACCTTTGGCTAGTTTTTCTTGTGAGCTTCTAAAGTCTCTAAAGGGTTATTGGCCTAAAGCAAGCAGAAACCTTTATTTGCTGACAAATAATTTGTGATTAATCGTCAAAAAATAACGCATCTTTCTGAATTTTTACTATATTTATAAACAGTTACTGGTAAGCGTGCGAAAAATATTGACGATATTTGTGTGTTTATAGCCAGTTAGCATCAATAAAATGAATATTTGGTACATATTTTGCCTTTAAACAAGCGATTGCGTTGTTTATCGGTAATTCTGACAAAATTTTGACTAATAGGAAAACTGTCGTGAGTTCAGATGAAAAACAATTAGCAAATGGTGATGAGGATGCGGTACTTCAGTGGGTGACGTTTAGGTTAGCAAACGAAACTTACGGAATTAACGTAATGCAAGTACAGGAAGTACTTCGTTATAGCGATATTGCCCCTGTTCCGGGTGCACCGAGTTATGTGTTAGGTATTATCAACCTACGGGGTAATGTGGTTACCGTAATTGATACCTGTCAAAGATTTGGCCTTCCGCCAATCGAATTGACTGACAATACTCGCGTCATCGTTATTGAAACTAATTCACAAGTTATTGGGATTTTGGTCGATGCGGTTGCTGAGGTTGTTTACCTCAAACGTTCGGACATAGATTCCACGCCTAATGTAGGAAATGATGAGTCCGCCAAGTTTATTCAAGGCGTAACCCATCGCGAAGGCGAGTTATTGATATTGGTTGATCTTAACAAGTTGTTAGGAGAAGAAGAGTGGGATGAGCTAGATTTTCTAGATTATTAACCGACTCTAAGCGTCTTCTCTAGCAATGGCCATAGATTCAGCCGCTAGAGGAGACAACAATGTTAAACTGGTTTTTATCTTTCGAAATAAGTCATTATGTTCTTGTGACGGCATCACTGGCACTAACTCTATTAGTGTATCTGGTTTTCAAACGAAGTTCCGACAAACAAACTCTCCTGCAAAAGCAAATTCTTCAGTTACAAAATGAAATACGGGCTATTAATAGCGGTAACCTTGGGATGGGGCGCACCATAAAACGTTTTGCTGAGGATATAGCCAATGCCGAATCATTAAACCCGTCTAACGAGAATGAATTAGTCAGCGAAAAAACCTACCAACAAGCGGCGCTGCTTCTTTCTAGAGGCGCCTCAACCGATGAAGTGGCCGACTCTTGTGATATTCCACCGGCGGAAGTCGAACTACTCGCTATAATGCGACATTCGGGGGTTGCTAAGGCCTCCTGACAGCTTCCGTCAACTAACCCTTGAGCAGCTTTTCGAATTTGCAGAACAAGAACATTTACATTCTGGACAAAATAGGAGCTTGACCCTAACCCTTAAAATCAGCATCATGGCCTGCATAAGCTAGCTTATATGACTCCAACATACGATATGTACCCTGTTCTAGTTGTTTAAACTAATTGCGAGCATCTATGCAACCCATTGAAATTAAGAACAAAGATCTAGCGTTATCCCTCTCACCATTGTTTTCTGGTATTAAACGTGGAATTGAAAAAGAAAGCCTCAGAATTAAACCTGATGGAAGGCTATCTCAGCAACTACATCCGCATCAACTGGGCGCAACTTTAACCAACCCGTACATTACAACGGATTACTCCGAAGCGTTACCCGAATTTATTACCGGGGCAACCAGTGACCGCGCTAAGCCACTAGCGGATCTGTATGAGATCCACCAATTTTGTTACGCTCACTTATCGGATGAAGTGCTTTGGTCAGCCAGTATGCCGTGTGTCATGGGGGATGAAAAAGATATCCCAATTGCCCGCTATGGCTCGTCGAACAGTGCCCAAATGAAAGAGGTTTATCGATTAGGACTAGGCCATCGTTATGGGCGTTTTATGCAGACGATTGCAGGAGTC
>CAJQOL010000098.1 GCA_905479925.1 uncultured Kangiellaceae bacterium
TTAATTTCGTCGGTAATATGAGGAATAACTTGTACAGTCCCCCCCAAATACTCACCTTTACGCTCCTTGCGCAGAACATCAGCGTATACACGCCCGGTGGTAAAGTTGTTAGTCTGCGACATCTTAGTACGAATAAATCGTTCGTAATGCCCTAAATCTAAATCAGTTTCGGCCCCGTCTTCAGTTACATAAACCTCACCATGCTGAAACGGGCTCATAGTACCTGGGTCTACATTAATATATGGGTCAAGCTTTAAAAGCGTTACCTTTAAACCTCGAGACTCAAGCAAAGCGGCTAATGAGCCTGCTGCAATACCTTTTCCCAGAGAAGAAACCACTCCGCCCGTTACAAAAATAAATTTAGTCATTAACATTTCGCCAAATAAGTCTTAAAAATCAATAAATTAGGATGTAAGTTCTATTCAGCCACGGAGTTCTTAATATACAAAAGATAACCGCTAACAATGATGTTTATATCAATGAAACTTGGCTATTTCAATATATTGAACAGGTGAATAGAGATGTCTTTAGGACGGGAAAGTATTGTATCAAAATATTCCATTGGGATCACGGTTTAAGGGCTTAAATGTGTGAAAAATCACCAACTTGAATTTTCGAACGAGACCAGCAATATTCTGGGCCCCTTATATCAGTGGTTAGCAGTAATAATTTTAGCTTTCTGCCATAGCTGCTCAAGCTCTGTTAGAGAATATTCACTAAGCGGGACGGTTGCTAACGACTCCACAACTCTGAATCGTTGCTCAAATTTACGATTGGCCGTGCGTAACGCTGAATCCGCATCTACATCTAAATGTCTCGATAGGTTAACAACGGAAAAAAGTAGGTCGCCGATCTCATCCACGAGCGCATCTTGGTCGTTGCTATCAATAGCCTGTTTAACTTCAAGTATCTCCTCATCAACCTTTTCCCAAACCTGCGATATACAACTCCAATCAAAGCCGTGCTTAGCAACTCGTTTCTGAATTTTTTGAGCACGCTTTAGTTGTGGCAGAACCTTGGGTATGTCATCGATAAGGCTAGCTTCACCATGCTCGCATTTTTGCTCTCGTTCTTTTTGTTTCTGCTTTTCCCACGCTAGATTGACCTGTTCCGGGTTGCTGTAGGTTTTTTCAGCAAATACGTGGGGATGACGCCTCGTTAATTTATCCGTTAACGATTGCAATACATCATCAAATTCAAAATACTTATCCTCTTTGGCTAGCTGGCAATAAAAGACGACTTGAAAAAGCAAATCGCCGAGTTCATCTTTGAGCGAGCTATAGTCCTCACGTTCTATAGCATCAACGACTTCATAAACTTCTTCTATTGTATATGGGACAATGGTTCTGTAGCTTTGCTCAATATCCCATGGACACCCAGACTTAGGGTCTCTTAGTGCTTCCATAATGGTCAATAGCTTATCCAGTGATAACCTACTATCTGCTTGTTTCACGTAAGAAACTCCCCTAATACGACTTGACTGAATAACCATACTGACTCAGCCAGAATATTGACTTACTTCTAAAAGGTTTAGTTATTCGTTCTGTATACACTAATGATGTTCGGCAATTGCTCAATAAGATTGATTAACCTTGATACGTTTGTAACATTATCCATTTCTACTTGAACGTCTATTCTGACTTCCAACTGCTTATGGTCAACCTTTGTATTTAGCGATGTAACACTAACTTTTTCACTGCTCATAAGCGCAGTAATATCGCTTAACAACCCTTTTCGGTCATACGCTCTAATCACTAAATCGATCAAGTAATGCTTGTTTACTTGCTGGGTCCAACTAACTTCTAATATCTTTTCCGGAGACTTGTCTCGACTTGATAACAAATAGCGGCAATCGCTTCGGTGGATCATAATGCCGCGACCAAGTGTTACAAAACCCGCAATATCATCACCAGGAATCGGTTTACAACAACCAGCCATACGGGTTAATAGGTTTCCGACACCTTCCACCAAAATATCACTTGAGCTACTTCGCTTTGTTACTTTGGGTTTGCGCTTAACTACCGTTTCTCGTGTGACTTCAGCATGGTCGCTTCCCAGCAACTGTCTTGCCGCATTCATAACCTGGTGAAGGCCCTTATCCCCGGCACCTATTCCTGCAAAAAGCTCGTCACTGGAGTTATAGTTAAAGTGCACGGCTAAAGCTCCGTAATCACTGAGTTCTAGGGCATTTTTCTTGATTTCTTTTTCTAACAACAATTTACCAGCGGCAATGTTCTTATCTTTATCTAAATGTTTAAACCACTGCTGAACCTTGTTTCTGGCGCGTGACGACTTTATATAACCACGTTGTTCACTTAACCAGTCACGGCTTGGGCCGCCAGATTTTGCGGTTAATATCTCTAGTCGCTGACCGGTTTCTAGGCACTGAGTTAAACTGATAATCTTTCCATTTGCTTTTGCCCCTCTACAGCGATGCCCAACGTCGGTATGAACGCGATAGGCAAAATCAAGTGCTGTTGAGCCTCGGGGCAAGTCAATCAACTTACCTTGCGGTGTAAATACATATACTCGCTCGTCAAAAACCTGCGATTTAAATTCTTCTGCTAACTGTTTGGTATCAACTAATTCATCTTGCCAGTCGATTAATTGTCTAAGCCAAGACATTTTGGCTTCATAGCCCCCTCCACTAGTCGACCCACCCTTGTATTTCCAATGCGCTGCGACTCCTAACTCAGATTCCTGGTGCATTTCATGGGTTCTGATCTGGATTTCTAAGGTCTTACCCTCTGGCCCAATAACGGCGGTATGTAGAGAACGATAGCCATTCTCTTTTGGAGTAGCCACGTAATCATCAAACTCTTTAGGAATATGCTTCCACAAGCCATGTACCACCCCAAGTACGGTGTAACAATCTTTGACTTCTGGAACCAATACACGGACCGCTCTTACATCATAAATTTCTTCAAAACCAACCTCTTTTCGAAGCATTTTCTTCCAGATACTAAATATATGCTTTGCTCGCCCCATCAGTTCAGCATTTACGCCAAACTCAACGAACGCTTGATTCATTGTTTCGAGAACCTGTTTCACATATCGTTCTCTCGCCCCTCTTTTTTCAGCAAGGTATTTAGCTATTTTTTTGTAAGGCTGAGGATTTAAATAGCGAAATGCTAGGTCTTCCATTTCCCATTTTATATGTCCTACTCCGAGACGATTGGCAAGTGGAGCAAAAACATCGCGCACTTCTTCGGCAATTTTTAACCTTTCTTGTTCTGTTCTATCTTTTGCGGTTCTAAGTTTAAATAATCTTTCGGCTAGCTTTATCAAAACAACGGTTGAATCATCAACCATGACTAAAAGCATTTTTCGAATGTTTTCTATCTGCACTGAATCACTACCAACCGCCCTATCGGTTTGCAATCCACGTACACTGTCCATGACCAAAACGCCTTTGATTTTGGTTGTAACCTCGCCACCACAGTTTTCAGATACTTGCTTTAACGACAAAAGCTCCAGATTAACAAATGGATATAACATCGCCGCAACAAGGGTATCTATGTCAACACGTAATTCGCTGAGAATTGAGGCTAAGGTAAACGCCTGCTTTACGGAAATATTATGTAAATTCGTTGCATCAGGCTTAACTTCTGTCAGTTTTATCAGTTCGACAGCAGCTTCAAAAAGCTTGGGAGAGTATTTAGATTGGTCAAAAACCAACGAGCGACACCAAGATAGAAACGTTTCGTCAGAGACGCTCGTTGGTAGGGGTATATTTGTCATTTGTACCATCGCCTTACCTTTTAATGATTAAGCAATATCAATACTTATGTCTATTTACGTTGTTATTTAAAGCACTTCCAGCCAAAAAAACCCTAGGATGCAACATGAACCAGAGGCATAACGATCAGGATTAATAGAAGGCCTAGCTCTACTATGCTGCAGTTACGCCCGATCTATACTATGTTGGGCATCTGTTTGTTCAAGCTTCGACAAATTAACCTTCTAGAAAATTAGCTTTTACCAATAGCTCGTTTCTTTCATTTTGACTGGTTATTTGTTGCCTTCTATTTTTCGAAAAGCGCGATTGATTCCACATGGGTTGTATGGGGAAACATATCCAAGACCCCCGCTTTCTTCAATTTGTACCCTGCTTTCACAAGCTCTCCGGTATCCCTCGCTAATGTTGCTGGGTTACAAGATACATAAACGATTTTTTCGGGGCCAATCTTTACAATATTTGAAATAACTTCAATTGCACCACTTCTCGCAGGGTCAATCAAGACCTTGTTGTATTCTCGGTCTAACCACTCTTTTCCAGTTAAATCCCCTGCTAGATCGCTTTGATAAAAAGCAACATTTTCTAGACTATTGTGTTTTGCATTGATGGTTCCTCTGTCTACCATTTCTTGCACACCCTCTACTCCAACAACGTAATTAGCCTTGCTAGCTAGCGGCAACGTAAAGTTACCTAAACCGCAAAACAGGTCTAAAACATTGTCCGTAGGTTGAACATCAAGCAGTTCAATCGCAGCTGGAACCATTTTAGTGTTAATACTACTATTTACCTGTGTAAAATCTAACGGCTCCATTAACATTTCTAAACCATATTCTTTGAAAGAATAGCTTAGCTGGGCTTTTTCGTCTTCCGGAGGCCAAATTCTATGCACTGTTTTGGGCCCTTTCGGTTGCAAATAGACAACAAGGTCATATTCCTGGGCGAACCTAACCCATAATTGATGATCTTTCTCGGAAATAGGCTGCAGGTGCCGAACGATTAGACAAACATCGTCATCGCCGCAAGCAACCTCTATTTGGGGGATAAATAACCGTGAGTCCATTTTCTCTATCAAACGACTCATAGGCTGCAACAAATCAGCGACCTGTTTTACTAAGATTGGGCAATGCTCAATATCCGCTAAGTAATTAGAATGCTTCTCTCGAAAACCTATCAAAGTACGCTCTTTCTTAATAACGTAGCGAACCCCAAGACGCGCTTTGCGTCGATAACCAATTAAATCAGCTTGCATAGGTGGCAGCCATTGTTCTGGTTGTGTTTTTGCAAAATGCTCTAACTGTTCTGAAAGAATCTGCTGCTTATGGGTAATCTGAGCGTCTGTCGAAAGGTGTTGCATACTACATCCCCCACACACACCAAAATGCGCACAGGGCGGCTCCACTCGATCGACGTTTGCATTTGCTTCAACTTCAAGGCATTGCCCTTCATCGAACTGGCCACGCTGAAACGTATACTTCATCTTAACCGTTTCACCGGGAAGCGCCCCATCAACAAATACCGTCTTTCCGTCTATACGGCCAACCCCGCGACCTTCATGGGATAAACTGTCGATTGTTACAGATACTGGTTCAGTCGGAAGCGGCTTACCGCGTCTGTTGCGTCTTTTACCCATAGAGCTATTTAATCCTATAACCTTGTCGGTCTAAAAATAATTTTAGTCATCGTTCCTAAATATTGGCCGTGATTTTACACCGTTCCCCTCAAGATATCCCGTTTTTCATTGCCAAGTGGCGAATAATTTAAGTCCATTGGAACATGAGTACTTTTGGTCAGAGATACAAAATTGGCAGGCTTTAAATGTTGCGTCATTATCGCCTCATGCTCAGAGGAATACTTATTGCCCTTAACAAGGGCAGAATAGCAAACACCTATGATATCTAAGAACTAGATGCGCCATATTTAGACTGTGAAGGTTTGCCTAGTTAAGCTATACTCAACGGCACTAAAAACCACCGCAAGCAATTGTTGCCATTAAAGTTTCTATCAAATGAGCGAGTTCAACAATCAAACAGTAAAAGCAGGCGTTATAACGATAGCATTACTGTTTATTCTGCTATTTGAATACCCTTTGGTTTTCGCTGCTGACCACTCTGCGCCCCCCGGATTAACAAATACAACCTTTTATATTGTTCATCAGGAGCTAGATGACGAACAAGCCAAATTTGTTGAAATGCTAAAGACCGAGCTGCTTATTCAGCAACTAACTATAAAACACATAGACATACGTGAAAGCGACATAACCTCTGAGTCTATTGAGCAATTGATTAGAAATAACCAAGAATTACAAAAGAATAGTTGCGCGTTAACTATCGGCCACCGACCTTTAGATACTTTGTTAGCGGCGCGCAGTGCTCTACCAATTTTTGCGACCTTTGCCTCTAAGCCTCATCTTGATGACCGAGTAAAAAATTACGCTGATTTCGGAGCTGAGATTAGTGGTATCTACTTTGAACAATCCTTCAAACGACAACTTCAATTGGCAAAGATCCTTCATCAGTTAGCTGAGTCAGAGCCGCTAGAAAAGGTTAAACTCTTTGTCGGTATGACCACTCGTTATCTATTGCCCTATTACCGGTCCCAAAGTGAAGAAGCTGGATTAGTACTCGATTTTGATATTGTGAAGCGGCAACATAATGCGAGTCTTTATCTTGAAAAAAAGCGAGGGTCAAAAAAAACGCTAATATTGCTTAATGATAACCAGGTCTTTTCGGAAAATGAGTTGCGGGCATTACTACTCAAGAGCAACCAAACCGATGTACTTTTGGTAGGCTCAACTATACGTCACAGCGAAACAGCAGCAGTTGCTAGCGTACTCACGCCCACTGAAACATTAGCGAAGCAAGCGATTTCGGAGTTTCTCAGCTTGTGCCGAAGCGGTGCGGCGGATAAACCAAATTATGCAAAAGGCTTTATGATTAAAATTAATCAACAGCTTGCTTCATATTTACAACTGCCAGCGCTTGATGAAGAAGCTATCCATCGAAAGTTGCTCTTGCAAGAAAATCAACAAAATATCATATCACTGGAAAACTAACGCTATGAACGATTGGGGTATTAGAGCACGAGTAATACTGTTGGCCGTTGTTCCAACCACCATGGTAGCTGCGATACTAGGCACCTATTTTGTTTCCACTCGAATGCAAGATTTAAATACCAATATTCAAGAACGCGGCATGACCATAGCTAATTACTTAGCGCAGACTGCTGAATATAGCCTTATTTCGAGAAATTCAAGAGCATTAAACCGTTTAGTTACCAATGCTCGTGATGGTGATGATGACATACTAGCTGTTGCTATTTATGCGCAAAACAATTTACTGATAGCAAGTTCTGGCACAAAAAGGCTTATCTCAGAACTATCGATAGTCGATGACAGCCCAACCGCTCAAACGATTGTAAAACCGGTCGAAAATGGTTATATCGTAATAACGCCGATTGTTAGCCAGCCGACGGATTCTGAAAGATTAATTTCACAACCAAACTATTCTTTACCGACCATTGGTCACGTCGCAATTTTTATCACTAATAATAATATCCAGGTTAATCAGTACCAAACGGTGGCGGCGGCGCTGAGCATACTGTTAGTGGGTATTATTCTTGGCGGAATACTCGCTCAAAATATGGCGCGGAATATTACAATCCCAATTATTCAGTTAGCCAACGCCGTTAAACGAATAAAAGAAGGCCAACTGAAAATTTTAATTAAATCGCAGAGTTCAGGTGAGTTAAAAACATTAGTAGATGGCTTTAACGATATGAGCGACTCACTCTATGAAGCTAGAGAAGAAATGCAAATGGCCATTGAGCAAGCCACAGCAGATATTAATGCGACTAATACAGCTCTAGAAGAACAAAATGTTGAGCTAAATATTGCTCGTAAGGATGCGGTAGAGGCAAGCCGTGTTAAATCAGAATTTTTGGCCAATATGAGTCACGAAATTAGAACACCGATGAATGGTGTCATCGGTTTCACTAATTTACTTTTACGATCTGAGTTAACGGAAAAACAAAACGATTATTTAACCACCATAAAAAAATCGGCTAATGGCTTACTATCAATCATCGATAACATTCTTGATTTTTCAAAGATTGAAGCGGGAAAAATGGAGATAGAGAACAGGCCAATTAACATTGGCGAGTGTGTCGACGAAACTTTAAATCTTTTAGCTCCGGCGGCACAAGCTAAAAACATTGAAATATTAGGTATTATCTATCAGGACGTTCCCCAGAACCTTAAAGGAGACGCCGGTCGAATCGGTCAAATACTTACCAATCTCTGTAACAATGCGATTAAATTTACAGAGAAAGGTACCATTCAAATAAGGGTTATGATGGAAGACGATGATGCCTCTTCAGTTCGCTTACGAATAAATATTACCGATACCGGCGTAGGCTTAACTGAAGAGCAGCAGAAAGTGCTTTTCCAAGCCTTTACTCAGGCAGATACAACAACAACGCGTCAGTTTGGAGGAACAGGTTTAGGGCTGGTAATCTCTAAAAAACTCGTAGAGTCTATGCATGGAAAAATCGGTTTAGAAAGTAAGCAAGGTGTAGGTTCTACTTTTTGGTTTACACTAAAGCTTGATCGAGATACGTCTTCAGAAGTCACAAGAGAACTTGGTTTTCCTGGTCAACGAGTTCTGTATCATGACTTTAATAAAACCGCTCAATTAGCGACTAAGTATTTATTGGGACAGTGGGAAACCAATGTTGAAACCACTGAAAGCCTAGAAGATCTAGTGAGCAAAACAGAGGAATATGAATCAACCAGCAAAGACGTGCATCTAATACTCCTAGGAGGATACTCTTGCAGTGAGCACGGCGAAACCCTTACATTACTTAAACAAACAGCCGAACGCATCGGGTCAAATTTTGCGGTACTTGTAAATTCTAAAGAAGAGAAAGTACTGCAATCTTATGCTGACATAGGCATCGATAACCAGCTATCAAAACCTGTTACGAGAAAGACCTTTTATGATTCATTAACCGCCTGGTTTGGCTTTGAGGAAGAACGTCGAGAAACTAATCATGCGGAGAAAAAATCGCAAAAATCAGACACGCCGGCTCATGTTCTCTGTGTAGATGACAACCCAGCTAACCTAAAACTCATTTACGCCTTACTGAGCGAATTAAATGTAACGGTAAAAACAGCCGATGGCGGAGTGAACGCGATTGCACTGTGTGAATCAAATAAATTTGACCTTATCTTCATGGATATTCAAATGCCAGGTATGGATGGACTTGAGGCTACCCTAAGAATTAGAAGCATTAATTCTACTTATAAACGGCTTCCAGTCATTGCCTTAACGGCCCATGCAATGAAAGGTGAGAAAGAGCGTCTACTGCGGGAAGGTATGGACGACTATTTGACCAAGCCGATTAATCAAAAACAATTACAAGAGAACATTTCAAAGTGGACTCAGAAAAAAGTTGAGCTACTTGAAAAGACTGATGTAAACGCCGACTTACAAAGCCAACGCCTAGTTAGCGGCCCAATAGATTGGAAACTCAGCCTAAAGAATGCAGGTGGTCGAGACGAGCTTGCCAAAGATATGCTGCAAATGCTTGTAACCAGCTTTGTTGAATCAAAAAAGATAATTAATCAACAACTAGAAAATAGAAAATTAGAGCCGCTAGTTGCTGAAGTTCACAAGTTACATGGCGCGACAGCCTACTGCGGCGTTCCTGAACTTAAACGTCTAACCCATGAATATGAAAGCCTACTTAAAACGAATGGTATCGACGATAAAGTAGAAAAAACCCATCAATTGTTTCTTAAGGAAATAACTCGAATTGAAAAAGCAGCGCCCGAGTTTTTGAAGGAAAATCCCTAAACCATTTTTACACTAATGCCGTCACTACTTTTTTCAGGAAACTCTAATAGCTCGGCTAATAAATAGCCCTCCTCTGATACGCCTTTTATTTGACACTCTAATATCTTATTCGATAAAGCGAAGGACGCCTCAATTGTCACTGAAACTTTATGATAGTTAGGTGTATAACCATAAAACTGAACTAATCCTTGCTCGGATACTTTGCCAGTTCCTTCCCATAAAACCGCTTCAACTTGACCAATCATTACTTCAAGTTGTTGTTTTTTTGCTTCAAGGGCTATTTCATGCATTTGTTTACTTCTTGCTTTTTTTGTTGGCTCATCAACCTGCTCTGGCAAACCAGCAGCTTTGGTACCTTCACGTTTTGAATAAGAAAAGGTATGAACATGTCCGAACTTTGCTTGTTTTACCATTTCCATCGAGCGTTCGAAGTCCTCCTCTTGCTCACTGGGAAAACCGACTATTATGTCTGAAGTCACATTGAATTCAGGTACAACAGAACGGGCACGATCTACCAACTTCAAAAACGTCTCTGATTTACAGCGGCGTGACATTTTTTTTAGTATTCTATCGCTACCGCTTTGAATTGGAAGATGCATATGTGGCATTAACCGCTTATCGGCAAACAGGTCAAAGAAACGATCGGGAAGATCCCAAGGTTCGACGGATGCAAATCTAATTCTCGGAATACTGGTTCGTTCTAGAATAGCGACCACTAAGTTATACAGGTTGGTATTTAAATCCGTACCATAACCGCCAACATGGACACCGGTAATTACTATCTCTTTCACCCCGCGTTTTTCGAGCAGTTCAACCTCAGTGATTATATCGTCGACAGTCCGTGATACTTCTTCTCCCCGTGCAATTGTCACAATACAATAAGTGCAACGATATCGGCAGCCGTCCTGGACTTTTATAAATGCGCGTTCTCTATTGCGGGTAAAAATTGAAGTTGCATCGGGTTCAGTCGCGGCATAGGGCATCGACTTCCATTCTAATAATTCACTGGCCTTCTCTGGTAGCAAAGTTTTATCAGCATTACTAACAATAAGATCTACGCCCAAAAGTGACTCGGCTTCGTTTTTTTCTATTGAAGCATAACAACCCGTAACTACCAGCTTTGCCGAGGGGTTGTTGCGGTGATACCGTCTTATGGTTTGCCTTGATTTGCGTGAAGCTTCACCGGTCACCGCGCACGTATTTATAACAATTAGATTAGCATCTTCTTGTTTGCTTACAGTCGATATACCAAGCTTACTAAATTGGTGGGACCAAGTTTGTAGCTCTGCTTCATTTAGACGACAACCTAATGAGGTCAAAAATACATTCATAATTTATCTATCTGGTTTACTTGCTGTTAACACTTACTGTTTTTTCAATGTCCATGCCCAATGCATCTTGCAATCAATAGGCTCTTCTTTCGAGTCATCAATGACCGTGCAACTGACAACAATACTGCCTTTATCTTCACTATGCAGTAGTGCAATTTGCTCGTCGGTTAAACTAGCGGTAGCGGTCAACCCACCGGAACTGCGCCGTGTATAGTCGACCTGCATTGATTTAAGCAACGGAATTTTATTGTCCGGCAAGTGCATTCCCAAAGCGATACCGGTAGCGGTCTCTGCCACCAATGCTGAAGCTGCAGCGTGTATTGTTCCAATATGGTTTCGGACTTTTTTACGATTATCTAAACGGAAAACAGCCTTTTCTTGCGAAAGTTGTATACACTTGATGCCTGCAGTACCCACGAACTTAATGGTCGACCCCAATACGTAGCTTAACGCTCTGTTTCGAAGCCAGGCGGGTTTTTTGTTAATTTTATCGACTACTTTAGTTAGTTGATTTTTCATTGGTTATTAAATTCCTAAATTCCTAAATTCTTAATGTGCTTGCCGAAAAATACGCATTCTAAAACTTGCTAGCAGTAACTATCTTGGCAATGACTAATTATGCTAACAAGTGTCACTGGCTTATCAATATAGCCATTCAATATTTCTATTGGCAGTTTACAACGGTTCGCCCAAACCTTTGACGATTCAGTAGCTCTTCAAACACTACAGATACATCCTTAAGGGGAACTTCCTCGGTTAAAATTTTCGATAATTTGGCTGGTTTATAATCCTGCCCGAGCCGCTCCCATATCGTTCGTCTAAGCGGCATAGGACAATTAGTTGAACTTACACCTAATAAGCTAACACCTCTTAATATAAACGGAAAAACCGTGGTATCCAATTGATGAGTATCAGCCAGACCGATACTAGCAACATTCCCCCACAGGTTAGTATGTGCCAATAAGCTTCCCAGTAATTTCCCGCCGACATTATCAATAGCGCCGCCAAATAGCGCCTTATCTAATGGACGCTCACTTAAGCCTAACTGTTCAACTGAACATACCTTAGAAGCACCAAGCTCGGTGAGAAAATCATCAAATTCTCGCCTGCCGCTTACTGCTATGACTTCATAGCCGAGCCCAGATAACATATTGACCGCTAACGAACCTACGCCTCCGGATGCGCCGGTTACTACGATCGGGCCTTTATCTGGGCTCTGCCCATTTTCAAGCATCCGATGAATCGCCAACGCAGCGGTAAAACCGGCAGTACCAAGCGTCATACAGTCCTTCATTGATAGACCATCAGGGATTTTTATTACCCAGTCTGCTGGAACTCTAGCAAATTGCGCGAGCCCTCCGTCATGAACTTCACCTAGACCACAGCCGTTAACTAAAACTTGATCTCCCGCAATAAAACGAGAATCAGTTGATGACTCGACAACACCCGCTAAATCAATACCGCCATTAAGGGGAAACGATTTGAGAATAGCTCCTTTACCAGTTGCCGCTAGCGCATCTTTGTAGTTAACACCGGAATAATGCACTTTTATGACGACGTCACCATCACAAAGTTGATTGAGGCTGACCGACTCAAGTCGATGTTCTACGCGCTTTTTACTATCGTCTGATTGGTTTTGATAAATTCGACAGGCTAAAAATTCCACAGTTATATCCTGAGATTGCCAAAAAACGTTATTGTACCCGAAATCTGCCACTAAACTCAGTCGCATTGTTAGGATTATTACTAATAAATTTGCAATTTACTGGTCTGAGTAGTCTTGTTATCTGGTATTTGTTTACAAAAACACCGACTAATTACGAATGAAATGAATAAATGGGTGAAATGCTCAGAAAGTCTACTTGTGTTAGTCATGCTAAAAGGTTATAAATGTCGGCTAGCAGTATTTGGACAAAGGTCAAGGCAGCTAAAAGACTGGTGCCGTGACGTTGCCCTAATAATTATAAAAAATCAACTAATAAGACAAGTAAGGCTCAACAGCCATCTAGCTTGTGGCAAATTAGTTTTAATTCGTAAGGAACAATATATGAACAATCCCCCAACGGGTACGTTATTTGGTCATCCAAAAGGACTCTTCCTGCTTTTTGGTACAGAGATGTGGGAACGGTTTGGCTACTATGGCATGCGAGCATTGCTGATACTTTATATGGTGGGAGCTGTTGAAGGTGGAGGTTTTGGCTGGACCCGTGCGGAAGCGTTAAGTATTTATGGTTTTTTCACCATGGCGGTTTACCTAACACCAATAATCGGTGGCTGGTTAGCTGACAATTATATCGGACAGCGAAAGGCCATTATCTATGGCGGCATTATTTTCTCCTCCGGTTATTTTACTCTAGGTATCCCGCAATCAATGATTCCTGGAATGGAAGAGAACATATTTTATCTTGGGTTAGGGTTAATCATCATTGGTAACGGCTTATTCAAAGCTAATGTATCTAGCCTAGTTGGCGACTTGTATGAAGAAGGAGACCATCGCCGAGACGGAGCGTTTACCATTTTCTATATGGGCATAAACCTCGGTGCTTTCCTTTCTCCTCTAATAGTTGGCTATTTAGGCGAACAAGTTAACTGGCATTATGGATTTATAGCCGCAGGGTGCGGTATGTTGATTGGTTTGGCACTTCAGCTTACATTGGCTGACAAATATTTGGGTGACATTGGCGTCAAACCATCCGCTAAACGCAGTAAGGGCGACACAGAAGCTTCAGCACCTCTTACCCAACAAGACTGGGATAGAATGAAAGTTATTTTCATTATGAGTGCTTTTTCAGTGATATTTTGGGCTGGTTTTGAGCAGGCGGGAGGGTTGTTTACAATCTATGCATCTGATTTCACCCAGCGAGAAGTTTTTGGTTTCGAAGTTCCGGCATCGTGGTTTCAATCATTGAATGCCCTGTTCATTATAGCGTTAGCACCGGTAATTGCCTCTTTTTGGATAAAGATGGGTGACAAAGAACCAACCTCTCCGAAAAAATTTGCATTAGCGATGCTGTTCCTTGCTCTTGGCTTTTTTGTCATGCTTTGGGCAACGATGGTTCAAGGTGGTGACGTTTCGGTAAAAGTAACCATGTTATTCCTTGTGTTTGCTTATTTATTCCATACCCTCGGCGAATTGTGTTTATCTCCCATCGGCCTATCGATGGTAACTAAGCTTGCTCCACTCAAGTTTGCCTCTGCACTTATGGGAATTTGGTTCGGATTCACCGCTATAGCAAACTTCCTAGCGGCATTCATCGGCTCATTCGTAGGAGAAGGTCAAGAAGCGGTTAATAATGCGGGCACCATTTTTCTATCAATCGGTATTGCAGCAATCGTAGCAGGGCTCATAATCTATCTTATGTCTGGTATGCTACTTCGATGGATGCATGGTGCTGAGTCGGAAATCGGCGATGATCTTGACGCTAAACAGCACGAAGAGCTGGGTGTCACAGCAACTCATGAAGGCATGTCGGAAGATCATAGATAAATTTGAGTAATAAGTTTTTCAAGAGCCGGCTTATGCCGGCTTTTTTATATAACAAACAGTACTCGCTTATTAAACGCTTTAGCAAAACAGTCTCGCTTAAAGACTCTCTCATAAGCAAAACCAATGGAGGGGATTTTTATTTTGCTTTAGCGATTTTATGATTGATATAAAATCGAGCATTGAGCGATATTTTACAAATCATAGTATCCTTTAAGGTCGGAATTTATTAGTATTCCAATTCTATGCCTTACGTTCTTTTAGATGGTAAATACCCTATGCACAAGCTTAAAGTCCCCCACACGCTAGTTTTACTATTTTTCATGATGATTCTGGCCTACCTATTAACTTGGTTGTTACCGTCTGGGACCTTTGAGCAAATAACAAGTAGTAACGGTCGACAGTCTGTTGTACCTGGGACTTACACTGTTAGCGATGTTGATATCGATTTACCAGTTTGGCACTTGTTCACCGTCATACCAAGGGCTTTAGGGGAGGCTCAAGGCATAATATTTTTCCTGTTTTTGATAGGCGGGTCTATCGCTGTTCTTCGCTCCACCGGTACCATTGACGCTGTTTTAGGTAAAATATTAAACCGATTCTCTCACCGACCTGCCCTTTTGCTATTTATAAGCTGTTTATCTTTTATGGTTGGCTCATCAACCATTGGTATGGCTGAAGAATATATACCACTGGTGTTAATACTCATCAGCCTTTGTGTTGCGTTAAAAATGGACACTATTTCGGCGGTGGGTTCCATGGTAGTTGGCTATGGCATCGGCTACGGAACCGCGGTACTCAACCCTTTTACTTTGTTAGTGGCACAGGAAGTCGCCGAAGTAACTCCAACATCAGGTTGGGAATATCGTTTAATTCTATTTGTTCCTTTTATGCTTATTGGCTTCCATCATTTATGGAGCTACGCGAAAAAAGTCCGCCTTAACCCGGAGAATAGTTTCGTATATGATGTTTCCGAGGCTCAGCCACCTGAAGTTGACGAATACCCCCAACTCGACGGCCGAAAGAAGATCATTCTGGCGGTTACTTTTGCTGCGCTAATAATTATGGTGGTCGGCATTGCTCAGTACCATTGGTATTTTGAAGAGCTAAGCGCTATGTTTTTTGCGCTGGCTATAATAATAGGGCTAATAGATGGTCAAAAACTCGACGATACCGCTAAAACATTTACGATAGGTGCTTCTGAGCTAACCGGTACCGCTCTTTTAATAGGTTTCGCGCGCAGTATTGAACTTATATTGTCAGACGCTCAGGTTCTTCACACTGTAGTCAATGCATTTGCAGACCCATTAACCGAATTGGGTCCAGAATTGTCAGCTGTTGGCATGTTGACCATTCAAAGTGCTCTGAACTTTTTTATCCCATCTGGCTCAGGGCAAGCTTACGTCACTATGCCAATTATGGCGCCCATTTCAGATTTAGTGGGCGTATCAAGGCAAGTTGCTGTGCTAGCTTTTCAAATGGGAGATGGATTCATGAACATGATTGTGCCTACAAATGCCGTCCTTATGGGAATACTAGGCATGTGTGGTATTCCCTATGGGAGATGGTTTAAATTTATTGCGCCGCTAGTGTTGAAGCTGTTCCTTGCGGGAAGTATTTCATTAATCATTGCGGTCATGATCAATTACCAGTAATTGGTTCGCTGGCAAATGGTTAGCTCTTGCGACTATTGAACCAAGCTAGCATGGCGGTTACGCGAGCTATAATCGCTAAACCACCCGCTAGTAAATTTATGGTCTATACTGTTTATGACTTCAAACCGAAAAGGCGCCAAGCATGAGTAAAATCAGCGATATCATGACCCAAAACCCGCTTTTCCTTTCTCAACATGCCAATATTCACAAAGCGCGCATGCTTATGGCTGAAAGCTCTATCCGACATATACCTATCAAAGATATAGAGTCTCAACAGCTTATTGGAATGCTTGATCAAAAGGCGGTTTTGTCAAATGCGATTAAAGTAATAAATACTCGCGGTTTAGATAACTTAGAACACGAAGAAAGAGCAATGCCTGTTAGCAATATAATGAATGAGTCGCCAGTCACTGTAGAAGTATCTTCTGAAATAATCGACGTCGCCAACTCATTACTAGAAAAAAAAGCAGGCTGTGTTGCAATCACCGATAACGGTGAATTGGTGGGGATAATCACCTCAAGCGATTTTGTAAAGCTGTTCGCCTCTAGTTATTAAAGGCGATTTTTTTGTGTATTTATTGTGGGTATTTTTGCGTGTATTTGTTGAGCAGTAAACTAACCCTTTCGAACTGCTAGCGAACCAGTTAACGAAGAATCTAAACAAAAACCCATAGCTTGTGCGAGCGTCATCGCGACTGCAATGATTACAATCATCAGCACTGACATAAACACTGTCATAACTGGCGTCAAAAGCCGACATCAAAATCGACGTCATAGCCGACGTAACTACTACTGACGTACTAACCTACAGTTGTTTATTGTTTTTTTGCAATTGCTCCGCCAAGGGTTAATATCGAGCCCCCCTCTTCGAGTATAGCGCGCATAAACAGTTAATTTTTCCGGTTTACAGGCTTGCATGATATCCATATAAACTCGTTCTACGCATTGCTCGTGAAATTCGTTGTGAGTTCTAAAGGATACCAAATATCTAAGTAACGATGACTTGCATAAAGGCGAGCCGGTATATTCAATGATAACGGTAGCCCAATCTGGCTGATTGGTTATTAAACAGTTGCTCTTCATCAGGTTAGAATACAATGTTTCAGATACCGAAGTATCGGCATTAGTCACTTGCAGCAAGCTAGCATCGTATTGGTAATCAGCTATATTGACATCGAGGTTATCGATTAACTTGCCATTAACTTTGCGAATTTCAAAATCAGGATAATCATCAAGCGGCGAGAGATTTACTTGCATTTTATCACCTATCGCTTCGCTGATGTCTTTTTGAATACAGGCAGCAAAATCATTCATTGATTCAAAGCGCTTTTGATTTAATGAATTTAAATAAAGCTTGAGCGACTTAGACTCCACAATGCAACGGGTACTGGCCGCAAAGCTAAACGAACCGATAGCGACCTGAGGAAGGCCGCTTCTGTTTAACCAGCTCAATTCATAGGCATTCCAAACATCAGCTCCATCGAACGGTATAGAACTCTCTATACCAAGCTCTAAACGTTTCTGCTTACGTTCAATCGGGTAAAGAAGACTTGGATCGTAGTGATTTGAATACTTAACTGACTGCCCAAGTAGGCTACCGGTTTCAGTGTTATCATTTTGTTGCGTCACTGAATCAACCTCACTTATTTGGACTTGGAGAAACAGGAAAAGGGGTAATCACGTTAGAGTTAGCATCACCGATACTGGCAACTCCTAACTTCTCGACCTTATCGATGCGTACAATCGAGTGAACTGGAATAAAGCTACTCTGAACACCTTCAAACTCCGACTTAAGCTTTTCTTCACCCGGATCTACGACTATTCCTGAGCGGCTATTGAACAGTAACTCCTTGAGCTCAATAAACCCAAATAGCTCCGCTTGCTCAATTTGGCTGGCAAAAATTTCATAACATTTTCCATTATTGAGAAAAGCCACGCGGTATACCGATTTTTCCATTATTACTACCTTTTAGACTGCCCAGGGTTACGACTTGTCGACGTAATTACCTACGATTAGCCAGCGACTAACCGGTGGTTGTTAGCCCAGAGTAAGACCAATGACATGTCGATTCTCGCTCGTAACTAATGAACAATTTTAACACACCAACAATTTAGAAAAACCTGTTACCAATAATATTTCTAAACGACTGTATAACTTGAGGGTTTACGTTTAACTCCCTTTGTTAAACTAGAAGGTTCAGGTAGGACCACCAAATAAAAACTAATCGATAAGTTCGAACTGCGCTTGTGTCTATTGCCTTAAAGAAAAACTGACAAGGTACCGGACTAAATCTTAACCAACCAACAATCAATCCAACTAATACCCACTAAACGAGTATATAATAAGAGCTGTCTGTTGGTTGGTTATTAGGAATTACAAAAATGTGCCCATCTCCCATTAAAGAAGCTGTCGAAATCCGTAAACCACTCAGTATTGATGCTGAGCTTGAAGGGACAAAACTAAGTTTTGAAACCACCTATGGAATATTCTCACCAAAAGAAATCGACCAAGGCACCAAAATGCTACTACGCTATTTGCAGATATCAAGCGACTTTGATTGCTTAGATTTAGGCTGTGGATATGGCCCTGTTGGTATTTGGATGGCGAAGCAGGCTCCTGCTGGCAAGACAATTATGCTTGATAAAGACTTTGTCGCCGTTGACTATGCCAATAGAAATGTCGCTAAAAATCAGCTAACAAATGCAGAGGCGAAACTTAGCAATGGCTTCTCAGCACTTAATGATGAAAAATTTGATGTTATTGTTTCCAATATTCCCGCCAAAGTAGGCAATGAAATGCTCTACTTATTTCTATACGATGCTTTCTATCACTTAAAACCAGGTGGAAAATTAGTCGTTGTGACTGTTAACGGGCTAAGACATTTTTGTAAACGGTCATTTAACGAAATATTTGGTAATTATAAGAAGTTAAAACAAGGTCAGGCGTACACCATCTCTGCCACGACAAAAGACTAAAATCAAGAAAAAAATCTCATTTTCCGATATGAATTTAGTCCACAAAAACTGTGGATAACTGTGGGGAAAAGATATCCAAAACTAGTTCAATGCCGCTAAAATAAGGCGCCACGTTTGGATTGGTCGCTTTTTAACCAGCAATTTTTTTATCCTTTAAAATCAATAACTTAAATACAAGTATAATAAAAACAGGCAGTTACCGACATTCAGTTAGTTAAGCTAACAGCGATATAAAAATAGTTTTAATTATCTGTGGATTTTAATTGACACTGGTTATAGATAATGGTTATTGAAGTACTTCGTGACAGATTTATTACATACCAGCTAAATCACGCCGCTTTAGCTGTAAAGTGGTCACTTACATGACACAAATTGTCATACTAATACAGTCCTTCAATAGGCTAGATTTTGAAATTAATCGAGCTTTGTTGAGTAGAGAAATGAGTGGAATATCTGTTTTCGAGATTACTTTAAGGGGTTTCTTGATGTTTTTAGCGGACAGTCATTAGAGTAAACAACTGCCCGTTCGTAAAACTAATAGCGATTAACTATCAGAATCCAATTTATTTAAATGAACGTCCATTTGCGGGTAAGGAATCGATATATTTGCCTCATCAAACGCTAATTTTATTGATTCATTTAAATCGAACAGTACAGCCCAATAATCTGCACTCTTTACCCACGGTCTAACGACAAAATTGACTGATGAATCCGCTAGTTCAGAAACAGCCACTAATGGCGCTGGTTCGGCAAGGATGCGTTCGTCTTTCTGCATAATATCCGTCATGATATTCTTAGCTTGTTTAATGTCATCATCGTACCCAATGCCAAATACCATATCGACTCTTCGGGTTTCTTTAGCGGAGTAATTAGTGATAACGCCACCGTAGATAGCACCATTTGGAACGATCATTTCTTTATTGTCACCAGTTTTAATTATTGTATTAAAAATGCTAATTTTCTCAACGACACCAGCAACCCCTGCAGCTTCAATAAAGTTGCCTGCGGTAAAAGGTCTAAACATAATTAGCATAACACCCGAGGCAAAGTTCTGAAGCGAGCTTTGTAACGAAAGGCCTATCGCCAAGCCAGCTGCACCGATTAACGCGACTAAGGAGGTTGTATCAACACCTAGTTCGCCTAGAGAAGCGATAATAACAAATAGAACCAGTATGCTTTTAACTATCCCAGCAACAAAATCGACTAATACAGCGTCTACTTTGCTCTTTATTAGCAGCTTTTCTACGAGGTTGGTAATAATGTTTGCTACCATTTTACCAACAACAAATATTACAATAGCGAAAATAACGTTTAGTCCGTAGACTAATACATAATTTTCAAATATGTTTCTGATCGCTTCTTCTGAAAATTCCATAGATCCATCCTTTATTAGACAGCACCATTTTTAGGCCTGTTACTGGTTATTGTTTTTGCTTGGTTAACTCCGGCAAGAGCTAGCTTAATAGTATCAAAATTCAAAAATGACTGCATATGATATTAAACGCTAACAATGCTGAGGTAACATACAGCGCTATTTATTGGCTATTATATGGTCAATAAACGTGTATAATCGCGCTTCCTGATGCTAATAGCCTGTTTAAAAAGATTATAGATATGTCCGTCAATATTGATTCTTCGAACCGTCAAATCAAACTAGAGAAAATTCTAAGACGTAATGTTGGTAAAGCAATCAGTGACTTTGACATGATTGAAGACGGCGACAAAATCATGGTTTGCCTTTCCGGTGGCAAAGACAGCTATGCAATGCTCGATATTTTAATGCAGCTACAGAGGAAGGCCCCCGTAAAATTCAACTTAGTTGCGGTTAACTTGGATCAAAAACAGCCAGGTTTTCCGGAGCATGTTTTACCAAAGTACCTCAGTAGTTTAGGCATCGAATATCATGTCATCGAAGAAGATACCTATAGTATCGTAACTGACAAAATCCCCGAAGGAAAAACAACTTGCTCGCTTTGCTCGAGGTTAAGGCGCGGAATTATCTATTCCTGGGCGGTTAATAATGGTATTACCAAAATCGCCCTTGGCCATCACCGAGACGATATTATTGAAACTCTATTTCTCAATTTATTTTTCGGCGGCAAGCTCAAGTCGATGCCACCCAAGTTATTAAGCGATGACGGCCGTAATACGGTTATTCGCCCACTAGCCTATGCCAAAGAGTCTGATATAGCTGAATATGCCGAACTAAAATCTTTTCCAATCATTCCCTGCAACCTCTGCGGCTCTCAGGAGAATTTGCAGCGAAAACAAGTTAAAGCGATGCTTTCAAAATGGGAACAACAATTTCCAGGTAGACTACAGAGTATATTTTCTGCGCTGTCCAACGTCACCCCTTCTCATCTATTAGACAGTCAATTGTTCCCTTTTCATGATCTAAAATCTATTTCCGAGAACGATCTCGTTGCCAAGGAAACTTTATTTGATGATGAACCGATAGAAGGCGTATCGAATACTAAACAGCAACACCAACAACAGAACATTTTGTCAGTAAAAAACCTTAGCTAGGTATTAATTATTCGTTATTGCGTTTTTTACTATTTAACAGTTAAAAAACAGAGTCTAACTAAGCTCCTTTGTTCTGACGATTAAAGATTACGAATAGTATCGCCCCCAACGACGTCATGCTAAGGGGTAGTAGCAACGCAAACTTCCCTAGCCCCACAGAGCGACTCTCCAGCCACTGATATAAAGCAATCCCAACTAAAGGCATTATTAAGCCGCGTAAACCTGTTAGGGTTACATGAACAGCCATATAGTCCATCGGATTCTCAGCATCGCCCTTTTGGGTTGTTTTGTTATTTGAGCCGGCACTAACAAAATCGTTATGCCCTAAGTTCCAGCCAATAACCCCGCCCGAAATAGCAATACCGTATATAATGGCTCCCAAATAAAACAACTCATCAATAGCACTCAATTGAGCGATTAAAAACGCCGCTATAGCCATTACAAATGCCCAGCTATGGATACTTCTAAACTGGAATATATGATTTCCATCCAGTAGTTTTGCCCACCAACCTACAGCAACCGGTATTAACCCTAATGGTATCGCCGTTGTGATTAGTATCTGCTGTAACTGTCCCAGTGAGGTATGTTCATTTAGAAAAACAATCAGTGGCGCTATAAACATAAGGTTTCCGCTACCCAAAATAAACATCGCCAACATGTATTTAGCAAATGAACGATTGTGTTTTAGCACCGAAAATATAGCGGCTAATGAACGTGTCGACTGTTGTGTAACTTCACGCTGAAGCTCTTTTTGTTGATGCCTAACCGCCAGAAATCTATATCGATAGGCACCAACCAGCGAAAGTGCAGAGAAGCTGATAAACAACCATCTAAAATAATCAAACTGCCAGTCAAGTATCCAACCAGCACCAATCCCCGTTAAAGACATCAATAATGCGGAGAGCGTTGCTAATTTGGCGGTTACTTTCCCTCTAATGTGTCGAGGGTAATTAGCACGCCAGATATTTGACCGAATGGTCAAAATACCTGACCAACAAACTCGAGCGATTATTATTAGAGTCAGAAAGGCTATCAACCCTTGACCGCTAAAAGGGACAAACGCCATTAACAAGCAAGCTAAACAAAATAAAATAGCTAAATGCGAAACTAAGCGAGCCTTACTGCGTCCATGGCTGAGCTTAACCCATACAAAACTTAGTAAATTCGAAAAGTACGGTGCGCCGGTTGCAATGCCAACAGAAAGATTCAATAACCAAGGCGATACTTGATTCTCAAATCCATTTTTTATAATAACACCAAGAACTCCGCCTTCGAGCAACGCTGCAACGAGCGCTAAACTCGCCCAAGTAGACCACTCGACTTTAATTCGAGTAGCTAAAGAAATAGCCTTACTTGGTTTTCTCTCGATCATTCTAACTGCCTATCTATTAATCAGCCCGTTGCCAAGCGGACTATACAGCAAAGCATAGAGCCCTATAATAAAAATTCCTCTAATAGGCGAATTATTGGTTATTTAACCCGAGCTCAGGTTATTTAATATAAAAAGCTCAATCGTTTTGGTTGCCTGATTCAGATTAGCATCAATTGTGAATCCCGATTTTACCCGTGGTTTAAATGAATGGTCGCCGTCAGGCAAATAACTAATACTTACGCTGTCTGATAATAGGTAGCTAGCACACTCCACTTTAGTACCAAAGTTATCCCGCTCCCCCTGTAAAATGAGAGTAGGAACCCGAAGAGTCTCTAAATGCTTGCCTCTATATTTATCAATATTCTTCGGTGGGTGAAATGGAAAACCAAGAGCGATCACTCCGTTAATATCAGGTAATCTAGTATTTTCTGACTCTATATTGTCGGCGTTATACTCTGCGGCTAGTAGAGTCGCAACTCTTCCCCCCATCGATTTTCCGCCGATGAAAAGTGTTCGATTGACTAAGCGTCCTTGTTTCATAATTGCTACTATTTCTCGTTTATACGCTTCAATGAGCTTGGGCATTCTATCTGGAGGTCGCCTTTTCCCTGTTTCAACCATCTTATTCATATAAGGAAAGTTAAAGCAATGTACTTCTATATCCAGTGCGGCAAAGCGGGCAGATAAGTCCACCATGAAATCGCTATCTTTACCTGCCCCTGCGCCATGCGCCAAAATAAGTAGACTACTAGGTTTGTTGATTGGCATCTTGAAATTCTTTTAACTCCGACTCATTAGTTAATATTTGCAGGCGGCGGTCCGTCGCATCGATAAACCGTTCGATCATTTTAGCAATAGATGTCTCGCTAAATAGTTTGCTACTGTAAGTTAACCTTACTAACAATTTTCCGTCCAAAACGCCCGCTTCATAATAAAGTAAATAAGCTAAATGGTTCCGCGGATCCACGCCAGCAATGCCCGGGAGATCAAACGTCGGTTTAATAGGTGAATTCTTAGGAATGATTGGATCGATCTGGCCGACGTAATTGAAAAATATCTCGGGCGAGCTGTGTTTTGTCAACGAGGCTTCTTTTTGACTATATCGTAGTCGATTATAATCTCCATTTTCCTCGGGCACATTCTCTAACTGCTTTTTGACCATCTGCAACAATTCGCGGTTTGAAAGTTGCGCAATAGGAACTTCTAGAAAATTTTTAATTAACACAGAATAAACGGTATTTAACCAACCAACCGTGCGCGATAAATCAAAATCCTTTGAGCGGATATTTCTACCATGCCCACAGGTACTCACAGTCATCTGCTCGCCATCACCCCAAACGGATATAGTTTCGAACAACACAGCTAATAGAAAATCTTGTATCGGCATTCCAAGCATTGTTTTCGAATCAATCATAAGTTGACGCGTGCTTATTTCTGAAAGTTGGAAGACCTTCGTTAGTGAGTATTTTTCAACGTTGTATTGCTCAATATTTTTTAAGTAGGCAGCTCTATTAGACTTGCTCTCAATCTTATCTCGAGTATTAGTCATACCTAATAAGTTGCTTAACGGTAAAACCGGCTTCGGATCATTAGGAAAAGCTCCCCAATACTCAATGGCTTGTTGTACGCGAGGATTGGAAACCATCTTACTGGCGTATTTGGCCCAGCGGTGTAGCGCCGCAGTTTGCCGTTGAAGGATTATAGGTAAATTATTTTTAGCGTATTCATAGGCGCTTATTAGATCCTCAAATACTATTCGGGATGACACCATATCGATCAATAGATGATGAAATATAATGGCTAAATTTCCGCCGTGACCTCGGTTATAGAAATATCCCAGTCTTATTAGCGGCGCTTCATCTAAATCAATTTTCCTATGGAGAACATTGATGTTTTCTGCAACCCAATCTCCCAACTTTTCTTTCGACAAATTCGATATATCAAAACTGGCTACAAGATCATCCAATTCGAACTTTGCATGGCATGCCGGTTCAATTTTTTGTAGTCGCGTACCATCAGCCTGCATTTCAAATTTAACTCTCAAGCCAGGGTGGTGTTGCAAAACTGTAATGAACGCTCTCTTGAATGCCGCTAAATCAAAGCTGTCATCAACGCTAAAGAAAAAAGTACGATTCCAATGATTTGGCTCCTCAAAGCTATCATCAAAAAATTTCTGTTGCCTAGGGAGCAATGGAAATGCCTCTTTAGGGTTTGAATCGTCATTGAAGGGTAGCTCAGCAGTGTAAGAAATCGTTTGCTCATCGTTAGCAGAGCTTTTTGCAATGGGGGCTAGCTCAGCGATTGTCCTACTCTCAAACAAGTCCCCTATGGAGAAATAAATACCTTTTTGGCTTGCTAAAGAAACAAATTGAATAGCCATTAAGCTATCCCCACCTAAGTCAAAAAAACTAGTATTTATTCCAATATTGGCGGAGTCAACATCCAGCAAATCCGACCATATTTCTACTAGTTGCAACTCATTGGAGGTTGATGGGGCTATATAACTATTAGATTGTTTTAAACTAATACTCAAAGACGACAGCTTGGCGCGATTAACTTTTCCACTAGATAACCTAGGGATAGCATCTAGCGATTGAAAATGAGACGGAACCATGTATGACGGCAGTCGCCGACTGAGAAAATTCTTTATCTCATCAAACGCAACTTCTTCCGCCACTCTCCTTCTAGTTTTCATATCTTCATTGTTTGGTGCTTGTTGGTACTGTTCAGGCGAATCCGCATCCGCTGCGAGATTTACGCTTATCAATTGTTTCATTGCGGCAGAACGCAAACAAACAAAGGCAATTAATTGAGAGTTCCCTCTATTGTTTTTACGGCTTACAACTGCACACTGAGAAGCCAAAGAATGCAAAGCAATGGTTTCTTCTATCTCCCCTAACTCTACCCTAAAACCTCTTATTTTTATTTGTTTATCTTCTCGTCCGATATAATCAATGCAACCTTGCTCGTCGTACCTTACTAGGTCGCCGCTAGCATAAAAAACCTGAGACTCTAATCCCCTTATTCCTAGAGGATTGATAACAAAACTTCGCCTGCTTTTCTCACTATCTCCATAATAGCCTCGAGCTAGCCCTTCTCCACCAATAAAAAGTTGACCTACTACTCCAGCAGGACACATTTGATGGTTATCGTCTAAAACCAGAAAGCGGGTGTTTGCCAAAGCTTTGCCAATAACAACTGGACGCTCTTTATGTTTCTCTAACTTATGGAAACTAGCGTAAATACTCGTTTCCGTAGGCCCATAGAAATTATACAATTGACAATCATCTAACAACTTTTCGTCGACCCATTGATTCCTTAACGATGAAGACAGTGGCTCACCTGCGCATAATAGATGGCGCAAAGTTAAAAGTCGTTCGGAGCCTTCAGTTTGAAGGAGCGCTTGCAGTAACGATGGTACCATGCAAGCAACCGATACATTATTGCGATTGATTAAGCTTAATAAGTAGTCGGTATTTCCAAGTTGAGTTTGATCACTAAGAATTAGTCTAGCACCGCTACTAAGCGGCCAAAATATTTCAGCGACTGAAACATCAAAACTATAGTCAGTATTGTGTAGGACGGCCGTACTATTATCTAACTTAAAATAGTTACACAACCAGACTAATCGATCAACAATACTTGCATGTTCAACCGCCACACCTTTCGGTTTACCGGTAGAGCCCGAGGTTTAAATGACATACGCTAGTTTATTCCCCAGCTGTTGCGCAGGCAGCATTTTTTCATAAATTCCACTCCCTTCCATTACTTGCTTTTCATTTAGGTAAGTAATTCCTTCGACATTCTCTTGAAGTAACTTATTAAAATCCATCGTTTCAAAATCACTTGTGCTATTTGAAAAAAGGGCACTATCGCCAATCCATAAAGCAGCCCCGACGTCTTCCGCTATATCCAGCTTTCTTTGCTTTGGAAGATCGACAGGTACCGGCACATAGAAATTACCTGACTTTAGAACCCCTAAAATTACGGCTATCTGCTCGAAGCTTCTTTTCATAGACACTACAATAGGAATTGCAATGCCTGCCGAGTGAAGCTTTAGGTTAGAATGAACGATATCGGATACTTCACTTAGTTTCGAGTAGCTATACTCTTTCTCCCCTTCTACAATGGCGATGCTATCTGGATTGGTTTTCGCTTGTTCGTCAAACAGAGAAAACACAGAAATGTGAGAGTCAAATTTGTTTGAGTTTATATAATAATCTTCACAGTCTTCTTCACAATCATAATCATCTTCATAATTATTAGGACTTCCTGCAGAGCTCTTACTTTTAGTATTGTTCTGATTTTCTTGTGGGAATTCGTATGAGCAACTAAGTAGCCTAAGGCTCTTGTCGATTTCTAATGGTGATAACAATTCAAATTGCCCAACCTTTTTATCTGGGCTTTCCATAACCTGAAAAATTATACGTTCTATATGAACCATTGCTTGCTCTATAAACGGCTTATCAAACAAAGACTGGCGATACTCAAACCAAAGACCTATCCTCTGATCGATCAGCTCGTAAGAGAGGGAGAAGTCATCGTTAACATCGTAATATTCGGTGTCTAAGGGCTGAGTATCTATATCGTCAAGCTGAAGGTCAAATAACCGAGAAACCGTTTGAGCCATTGATAGATTGAAGACTCTTCCATCAAAATCCTCTACCCGCTCACGAATATCTGAAACCAAATCTAGTGCAGGATATTTCTGATGACTTTTATCCTCCTTCCTTATTTTATGCACATCAGCCAACAACTCTTGGTAGGAAGGATTGCTACTCATATTTATTCTTAAAGGTAGGATATTGACGAAAAAGCCAAAAAAATGTTTGTAGCCCGGTGGTCGAATATTAATTGGATAACCTATCAAAACATCCTTTAAGCCGAAGTACTTATAAACAAATATACTGAATACACAGGCTAATACGTTGAATAGCGTAGTTCTATTTCTTTTACAATGAAGTTTAAGTTGAGAAGAGACTTCATTCGACAGGTCAAAATATATGCGCGCGCCGCGTTTATCATCGGCGTTCTGAAGTGATTTTCCATAGCTATAATCAAAATAGTGCGTAGCATTTTCTAATCGCCGCTGCCAGTGCCGCTTCCCCTGCAACCATTGCGCTTGCTCTAATTGAAATAGGTCATCTTTCACAAAGTCACGCCAGCTAGTCTTACTATTACCATATACTTCTTCTAAACCTTTTCGTCCTTGATTGTAGGCAATAGACAAGGCCTCTAAATAAAGTACAGCGGCTTTACCGTCTGATACGATATGGGGAACCATTCCAATAAAAAAATAACACCCCTCAAAGGCTTTTATAAGACTCGCACGCATTATTGGAAACAAACCTAAATCAATCGGCGTATGTAGTTTTTCAGAGAGCAGTTTTTTTGCTTGATTAATTTTAGTTTTGTTATCTTCTAACTTTTGAGATATATCAACATACTCGGGCAGATATTGTAATGATGGGTCTATTCTTTGAAAGGGAACACCATTTTTTTCGACAAAGTAGACCTTTAAGGTTTCAAAATAATCAATCACTAGCCTGCTAGCATTAAGAAACCGCTCTACATCAAGATCGCCATTTAGCTGTATTTTCACACAGGTATTGTAGGAGGTATTTTTCGGGTGTAGTTTTTGCTCAATCCATAACCCTAACTGTTGCTTCGTTAGCGGAAAGTCTTCAACCATTTGTCATCTATTCCCAGGTTATCGGTATTAACACAACGATCATTTATTAGTTCATAAAAAGTTTTCAATTTTTGGTATAGTTATTAAACATTTTGGTAAGAACTAATACCAATTAAATAACAATATCGAATTTCTAATTTTTTATGTGATTTTGCTGTTCTCTCACTTCTTAATCAAAATTCATTTACTTTCGTTGATTCTCATAAGTAATCGTTGAGGGTGCTTTACCAAAATCTTCATCAATATCAATATGACAAGTGCGGATAAGGATCGCAATAATGGCCAAATGATGGGTAGCGTGTCCATGTAAAAACAAAAGTTCACGAGAAGTACTTGAGTCAACCTTGGGAGTTGATTGAAGGGTACTTATTGCGTTTCGTACGCTGATAGGACGATTAGAATACGCTGCCAACTCGTAGAGGCTTTCAATAATACTATTTAGTTTGTCGATCGCGGCGTTAATATCGACCTCGAACACGGTCAACCGGTTCCTTAAATCATAGTCAATGAAGTTACGAGTCAAACCAAGCGTGAAAGCGTCATAGAAATCAATAACATGTCTAGTGTGCTGCCCAATCGAAGCTTTAGATATTTCAGCGTTTATTGAGCCAAAAATATCACTCTGTTCTTTGCTAAGTGAAGTTAGTTGATGTGAAAGCTGTTTTAATAATTGCTGATTACTCTCAACGAAAAGGCTTAAATCTGTCAATATAGGGACCAACTTTAGATTAAGTGGTTGAAAGCAAAGTTCATCTTAATTGAATGCACATCACACCACAAGCTACCGTTCTGAATTTTTTTATAGACAGGCATAGTCCAATAAAGTTACAAATGAAGGGGCTAAGACCAAGAATTGCTATTTAAAAACTTATAGGAAAAAGGGAGGATCAATAAGCTGCCAGTTTATTCAACAACATTTTCGGCTAGCATATTAATAAGACTGTCAACTTCTAACAGAGCACTCATATACTCAACCACCATTCCTGCAAACCAAGGCCTCTTTGATGAGCGAGCGGACCAGCGGATATCATCTGGGGTTAAATTCTTAGCATCACCAACCGAATGGCAGGCTAATGCCCATTGAGTATCATCTAACACGATAAGATAATCATAGGTATCTTCTTTTGACGCTTCCTTTTCCGGCATCAGGAATTTTTGGGTATCAACAACCATGAGATTTCCACGTTCATTAGGAACTAAACCTATAAACCAATCTGGAGTACCGACAAGTGGCGTAACTTCGACATCTGAAATGTTTACGATACCTCCAAGCTTTACAAGTGGAACGGCAAGCGGTAGCCGGCTAACCTCAAAAACGAGTGTCTGAAAAACGTTACCTAAGGAGTCTTTTAGCGGGCCGGATTCCCTATGTTCGAATGAACTCTTTACCACTTCAAGCTGCGCAGATGAATCTTGTTGCTCCAACTCTGAATAGTGTGTCTCTGATTGTTTTTCCGTAGAGGTTTTAAGCTCCACATCAACCTTTTCCTTTGGAGCTATATCGGCACGCGCCATTTTAGCCAATAGCTTCTCAACGCCTTTCAGCCGGGTATCGGTCTCGGGCTCTTGCTTAAAATCACGCTCCTGGTACTTGGCGTTTTCCTTCTTTATTTGTGCTAAATGATTGGACTCAGCTCGTAAATCTCTTTTGTTATCCTTATTATCGCGTGTTTTTGCGCGCTCTTTATCGTTGCTGAGTTTGCGCTCTTGTTGCTCTTTAGCTCGAAATTCTTCCATCTTTCTAGCAGCACGCTCTTCTTCAGCTCTTTCACTAGCAATAGCCTGCTCTAGTTTTTCTTTTGCAACCAGCTCTCTTTCGATCTTTTCTTTTTCCGCCTGCTCTCGTTCGGCTTGTTCTTTTTCGGCTTGTTCTCGTTCAGCCTGCTCTCGTTCAGCCTGCTCTCGTTCAGCCTGCTCTCGTTCAGCCTGCTCTCGTTCAGCTTGCTCTCGTTCTGCTTGCTCTCGTTCCGCTTGCTCTCGTTCCGCTTGCTCTCGTTCTGCTTGCTCTCGTTCGGCCTGCTCTCGTTCGGCTTTTTCTCGTTCGGCTTGTTCTCGTTCAGCTTGCTCTCGTTCAGCTTGCTCTCGTTCAGCTTGCTCTCGTTCAGCTTGCTCTCGTTCAGCTTGCTCTCGTTCAGCTTGCTCTCGTTCAGCTTGCTCTCGTTCAGCTTGTTCTCGTTCAGCTTGCTTGCGTTCGGTTTTCTCTTGTTCGGCCTGCTTTTTTGAGAATTTTTGGTCATTAGAAATTTCCGAGCTTCCGTCAGAATTTAACGGAATAATATCGCTTGGTAATTTATTACTTTCCCGTTCAGGCCTTTCGAAACTGCTTAAGCGACTAGCGGCACTTTCAATTGAACTGGCCCTGTCCTCATAAAGGTGTGTTACTTTGTCATTTTCTTCGACAATGTTTAAGTTCTCTTTGAGATTACTTTCCACAAGTTCTTGGCTTGTTAACGCTGAAACCTTGCCGTCAATAGATATATTTTCAGAGCGACGTGTTTTAGACTGAGGTACTGACAAATTTTTCTTAGGCTGGCTGGCCTTTTCTTTATCAAATAACAAGTCCGCAACGTAACTCTCTAGTTCCGTTTGCGTGTCGGTTATTTGTGGTTTATTGAGTTTCATCGTTCTACGTTAACTATTAAGCAACTTTTGACTGTTCAGACATCAGCAGCAAAGTATCCGCCAATTTCTCGTAAGCTTCAACCCCATGGGTATCTGGAAACAGGTTGCTTGGTGTTCTGTGTAATCTAGACGCATCACGGAATTTGGTATCAACAGGAATCACTCTATCCCATAAATGGCCTCCAAACTCATCACGCATATTTCTCAGCGCTTTAATTGAAGCTCTGGTTCGTCGGTCAAACATGGTCGGTACTATTTTATAACCAATGGTATGATGTTGTGCCTTTATCACCATATTCAGGGTTTCCATCATTCTCTCTAACCCTTTAATTGCTAAATACTCCGTCTGTACAGGAATGAGCAAAAACTGGCAGGCGGCTAACGCATTAATCATCAATATCCCTAGAATGGGTGGACAATCAATAAGCACATAATCGTAATCGTCCTTTAGCAGCTTAAGGACTTTGCTGACGATTAGTCCCATACCTTCTCGACTACTGAATTTTTTATCCAGTGTCGCTAAGCTTAACGAAGCAGGCATTAAATGAACTTTATCGTTCTTTAACGTCAGTATGGTATTTAAGGCCTGTTTCCTACTAGTAGGCTCCTGTGCAAACCAATCGAATAAACTATGTGATAGTTTTTCACTGTCAAAGCCAAAATAGGAGGTCAAAGACGCATGAGGATCACAGTCCAACAGCAGTACTCTATGACCTCTTGCCGCCAGAATTCCGCCAAGTGCGGCTACCGAAGTTGTCTTTCCAACTCCACCTTTTTGATTTGCAACCGTCCAAACTTTCATTTGATATCCTCAAACTTCTGTTACCTGTTTGTATTTTTCACGCTCGAGAAAACTATTTGTGGTCACAATTAGAGTTATTGACCGTTCTGGTTCTCGTCCGTTTCTTGCTGAGAAGTTTCTGTTTGCGGCGAGTCTTTGCCGCGAATAAGAATACCTCCTCCAGGTAACCGTATAATTTCATACTCTGGTTCTTGTTCTTTTTGAACCTGTTGTTCATTGTCATTTGGCGCCGTATTACTGCCATCATTTGCGACGCCAGAACTGTCCGTAAGCGCTTCTACTCGCTGTTTACGCGAAATGGAAATGACTACTCGTCTATTCTCTCTACGTCCCTGCGCTGTAGAGTTATCAGCAATCGGCTGATACTCGCCATGCCCTTCAACACTCAACCGGTTCGGTTGAACATTAAAATTTTGCAATTTACGTACCACCGCAACACCTCGAGCACTAGATAGCTCCCAATTAGAGGGAAATTTTTCCGTTCTAATTGGTATATTATCGGTATGACCATGAACCAGTATCATTTGCAGGTTAGAATTTAAATGCTTGGCAACCTCTTCCATTAGAGGCTCCGACTCGATATTAAGAGTATCACTTCCGGAAGGAAATAGAAGAGCGCTCTTTAATACAATATTTATCCAATTGGCGTCGGAGTTTATCTCGGCTAACTCTTGGTCAATGAGATCACCAAGGCTAGCCTGCAAGCCTTTTTCTAAATCTTTGAATTCTTCGGAGGTAGCGAAATTTTCTGAGTCGATCTTGGAGGACTCGTCCGAGTCAGAATCCAGCTCTGGTTGCTCGACATCATCGCCGGTAATAGGAGTTAAACTTAGACTTGGATCACCAATCGCAATTGGATCATTACTTTTAACTTGGGTATCAAAAATGCCTTCGAGGGATTGAGAAAGGATTTTGTATTTACTGGCGCTAACCTGAGAAATGGAATACAAGACTACAAAAAACGCAAAAAGAAGCGTAATAAAATCAGCGTATGATATTAACCAACGACCAACCTCTTGTTCGTCAACGTCAATATTGTTTCGAATTCGTCGCATTGTTCATTTTCTGGAAGTAATTCAACTGCTACTATCACTTTCCAACAAACCCCTCTAATTTTGTTTCGATCACCCGTGGGTTTTCTCCTTCTGCAATACAAGCTATACCTTCTAACATCATTTCCATGTATTGCGATTTCTCCGAAATAATTGCTCGCAATTTATGGTAGACAGGAAGAAAAAACAAATTGGCAAAACCAACACCGTAAATAGTAGCAACAAATGCCGTTGCGATCCCCGCTCCCAATAACTCAGGCTTACCTAAATTTCCCATCACATGGATTAAACCAAGTACAGCCCCAACAATACCAATTGTCGGAGAATAACCACCTAGTGATTCATAGACTTTTGATGCACCTAGTAGTTCCTTTGAAGTAACGTCAACTTCAACATACATAGCGGTTCTAATTGCTTCAGGCTCGTTGCCATCGACTAGCATATTTAGGCCTTTTAGAATGTATGGGTCTAGCGTAGGGTCTATATTTTTTTCTAAACCTAATAAACCTTCACGTCTCGCTAAATGACTCCAGGCGGTGACTTTTAACACTCCTTCAGCCATGGGTTGTACCGGTGGCTTAAAAACCCAGCCCAGTATTCTAATCGCTCGTGCAAAGGTTTTTAGATGAGTTTGAATCATAACAGCCCCAACCGAGCCGCCAACTACAATAACAAACGCAGCGGGGTTAATGAGCGCCATTGCACTACCACCATCTAAAAGCTGTCCGCCAAAAATAGCCCCAAATGCGACTATAAGGCCAACGACCGTTAAACGATCCATTAGACCTCCTTCATCATTGCACTAGCCATTTGCTCAATAGAGAATTGTCGGTTAGACAATCCGGCTTTTGAAACCGACATAGGCATACCATAAACGACGCACGACGCTTCATCTTGCACCCAGATGTTGCCACCTTTTGATTTTATTAATCGACAACCTTCAGTGCCATCTGACCCCATCCCGGTTAAGATCAAAGCCAGAATTTTATCGCCAAAAGTCTTTGATGCAGAACCAAAAGTAACGTCAACTGACGGAGAAAATTGAAGTCTAGCATCCGTTGGTCTTACTCTAATTCGGCATGAACTAGCGCGTCCTTCAAAAATCATTTGTTTACCACCTGGCGCGATATAGACATTTCCAGGCTTTAACGCCATTCCATCTTCGGCCTCACAGACATTTAGTTGACACAAACCATTTAATCGAGATGCAAATGCACCAGTAAACGTGCCTGGCATATGCTGAGTGATAGTAATTGGACAGGGAAAATTAGCAGGTAATGGCATTAGCAATTTTTGCAGGGCGACTGGACCACCGGTTGACGCACCAATAGATACCACTTGGTATTTGTTCGAACCGCTAGAAGAAGTAGCCTTGTAGGTCGGGAACGCTTTAGGTGCTGCAGGAGAAGCTGCCGTGCTGCTTCTAAAACTTCTTGCTGATCCTAACTCCCTAATTTTGGTCCTTAATTGGTTAACCAAACCATCGCTATCATTAGAAAGCGACTCATAGGATTTGAGCAAAAAGTCAGTTGCTCCAGCCTCTAACGCATCAAGTGTAATCTTAGCGTTGTCATAAGTCAGTGAAGAAAGCATAAGAACTTTTGCATCACAAACTTTTACGATCTGTTTAAGTGCGGTAACGCCATCCATTACCGGCATTTCCACATCAAGCGTAATGACATCGGGTTTTAATCGCTGCGCTTTATCAATGGCCTCTTTGCCATTGTTGGCAATACCGACTATTTTGATGTCAGATGCTGAATTTAGAATTGAGCCTACACGTCGGCAGAAAAATTGAGAGTCATCAACAATGAGAACCTTTATGGCCATTAACAATTACCTTTGTCGATGCCTGATAACCAACTTCTATTCCACATAATGTTTAAGTAAGCTCGGAATGTCTAAAATAAGAGCTATTTTTCCATCACTTGTTATAGTTGCACCGGCCATACCTGGAGTACCCTGCAATGATTTTCCTAGAGGTTTAATAACAACCTCTTCCTGGCCAACTAAGGAGTCGACCACAAATCCAACTGTTTGGGTTCCGATTTGCGCTAAAACAACATGACCAGTTCTGTCACGTTTTTCACCACTAAAACCTTTTGCTAACATTTCGTTCAAGAAGAACAGCGGCAATGCCTTTTCTCTTACAACGATCATTAATTGACCATCTACGGTGTTAGTTTTAGTTAGATCTAAATGGAATATTTCGTTAACCGCGGTTAATGGGAAAGCAAATGCTTGCTCTCTAATCTTGACCATTAATGTTGGTAAGATAGCCAATGTGAGCGGCACTTTAATAAGTATTCTAGTGCCTTTACCAAGGTCTGACTCGATATCTAACGATCCGTTGAGTTGGGTGATTTTGGTCTTAACCACATCCATACCCACACCACGTCCTGATATGTCCGAAATTTCTTTCTTAGTAGAGAAGCCTGCATGAAAAATGAGGTTGTAACACTCATTTGGTGTTAAGCGATCGGCCTGCTCTCTGTCCATAAGGCCTTTGTCTACAGCAATCCCGCGAAGAATATCGGCATCCATCCCTTTACCATCATCTTCGATAATCAACATGATGTGATCACCTTCCTGAGCAGCAGAAAGGGTGATTGTACCTGAACGAGTTTTGCCAGACTCAACTCGGACATCAGGCATCTCTATCCCATGGTCTACTGAGTTCCTCACCAAATGCACTAGTGGATCCGCAAGTGCCTCCACAAGATTTTTATCTAAATCGGTGTCTTCACCAACCATGTTTAGAGTAATTTCTTTCTTCAGGCTCCTCGCCAAATCTCTAACAACGCGAGGGAAACGACCGAATACCTTCTTAATTGGTTGCATTCGCGTTTTCATAACCGCGCCCTGAAGGTCCCCTGTAACGATATCTAGGTTAGACACGGCTTTACTGAGATCTTCATTGTTGTCCATGCCTGCGGACACCGTTTTTAGTCGGTTTCTCGCCAATACCAGTTCACCAACCATGTTCATGATGTCATCTAAACGTTTCGTATCGACACGAACAGTCGCTTCGGTGACTACCGCTGCAGGTTTCTTAGGTGGTAACTTTGGTTTTGCTGCACTAGCAGGCTTTGCAGCAGGCGCTTCTTGTTTTGCTTTTGCTGGCTTAGCTGCCGGTTTTGGCGCTGGTTTTGGGGTTTCGGGCTTCGTCACCGGTGTTGCAGGCTTTTCAACTTTTGGCGCTGACTCCGCAGGCTTTGAAACTGCGTCGGCCGCGGCTGGACCTTTGCCCGCTCCATGAAGCTCATCGAGCAACGCCTCAAATTCACTATCATCAATCACATCATCATCGTTAGATGCTGGTGGCTGCGGGGCTGCTGCCGGTGTTTCACTTCCTTTAGCTGGGTCAACTTTAGCCCCCTTACCATGTAGCTCATCTAATAACGCTTCAAACTCGTCATCAGTAATATCATCACTTTCAGCAGCCGGTGCACTCGCTGATGAAACAGCTGGCGCTTCCTTTGCTGCATTGTTATCGTCAGCCGCTTTAACTTGGCCGCTTCCGTGTAGCTCATCGAGTAATGCTTCAAATTCATCATCGGTTATATCATCGCCAGGTTCAGGTTGTTCTTTAGCTGGCTCAGCAGAAGGCTTTTCAGCCGCATCAGGGGTATGTAACTCGTCGAGAAAAGCCTCGAACTCATCGTCGGTTATTTCATCGCTTGTATCTGGCTCTGCGACAGTTTCAACGCTTTCAGTCTCAACAGGCTCAGCGATTTCATCAGAATCTTCTGCTACCTCCCCTTCGGCTACCGCAAACGTCCCTAATTTCTTCAAGAAATCAGCTGGGGCATCTTCAGGTTCAACACCTGAGCGCACAGCATCGAACATTTCATTAACCATATCAAGAGACTGTAAAATATGGTCCATTAGATCGGCGTCAGCAACCCTGTCGCCGTTTCTCAAAATATCAAAAATGTTTTCTGTGATATGACAGATATCAACCAATGGTGTTAGATTTAGAAAGCCAGCTCCACCTTTTACAGTATGAAAGCCTCTAAAAATACCATTTAACAAGTCCATATTCTGCGGCTCGTTTTCCAACGCAACCAGCTGCTCTGACATATCCTCGAGAATTTCGCCAGCTTCAATCAGAAAGTCTTGCAGTATCTCTTCGTCTGCTTCAAATGACATTCAAGACTCCCTTAAAAGCCTAAACTTGATAACAAATCGTCCACTTCATCTTGACCTTGAACGACGTCATCCCGTTTCTCAACATTAACGACTGGACCTTCAACACCTCCTTTTTTGACGGTTTCATCTTTAGCTTTGTTGTATCCGTCCATGCTACCGAACATTTTGATGATGTGAACCATGCTTTCTTCGACATCGTGCACCAGCGTAATAACTTGTCGAATCACCTGTCCGGTTAGATCTTGATAATCTTGAGCAAGCAGTACATCGCTCAACTCCCGATGCAAGTCGTCTGCATCGTCCTTATTTTTTTCCAAATGAGTTTCTATCTTTTTACATAACTTTCTGAAGTCTCCTGGCTCTAATTCTCGGTTATAGAGTTTTTTCCATTCGACTAGCAAATCTTCAGAGTCTTTAGCCATCTTGTTAGAGCGTTCTGTACAAGTCTCAACCATATCCATGGTCTTGTTGGCCGCTTCTTCAGTTTTGTCAATAACGTAATTTAAGCGTTCTTTGGCATCTGGAATTTCTGACGCTGCGATATCGGTGATTCGCGAGTCCATCTGAAAATTAGTCAAAGCTTCATGCAGGTTTCTCGTCAATTTACCAATTTCAACAAATAAGTCTTCGTCACCTTGTCCAGCAAAAGAGTCGATCAACTCTTGGGCATCTTCAATTTCATTGTTCTCTAGGTGGGACAGCAAGTCTCTTGTTTGATCGATGGTTAACGCTAACTGCTCTTTATCGGATAATTTCATTTCTTAGCTTCCTTGGGTAAGCTCAACTAACCGTCGATTCGTTCGAATATTTTTTGTAATTTCTCATTCAGAGTTGCAGCGGTAAACGGTTTTACAATGTATCCATTTACCCCAGCTTGAGCAGCTTCAATAATTTGCTCTCTTTTGGATTCAGCAGTAACCATCAAAACCGGCATGGTTTTGAGTTTATCATCGGCCCTAACCGCCTTTAATAAGTCAATACCTTGCATGCCTGGCATGTTCCAATCCGTGACCAGAAAATCAAAATTTCCTGCTTGCAACATTGGTAAAGCCGTATTTCCGTCGTCAGCTTCCTGCGTGTTGGTAAAGCCAAGGTCTCTCAAAAGGTTTTTGATAATCCTACGCATTGTAGAAAAGTCATCAACAACCAAGATTTTCATGTTCTTGTCCAAAGTATGTCTCCAAATGGAATGTTCATTCTGTCGAAAATCGTTACTTTTAGGACCAACTGGTGGATATTTAACCAGCCCGTCAGTCGAGTCCTGCTACTATCAATAAATCTAGTCTACTTTTGCTATTTCTTCCAATCTTTTAATCGAGATTGTAGTCGCAACATTGCCTGGCTATTAATTTGGCTAATTCTTGACTCACTAACCCCCATAACTTCGCCAATTTCTTTTAAATTGAGCTCTTCATCATAATAGAGCGCAAGAACCAGCTTTTCTCTTTCTGGCAGTGATGCAATGGCTCCAGCAAGGGAGTTTCTAAAGTCTTCTTTTTGAATTCTTTCTAGAGGGGTTTGACTACTGTCTGAAAGGCCTTGAGAGAAGAAGTCTTCGGTGACTCCCATCGCCTCGAAGTCCATCATATGACCATTGCTTACATCCATAAGCATTTGTCTATAGTCCGCCACTTCAACGCCCAATCGCAGAGCCACTTCAGTATCTCTTGCGTCTCGCCCTGTTTCTTGTTCGATTTCTTTAATGACTGAGGCTATCGAGCGCGCATTTCTATGAACTGAGCGAGGTACCCAATCGCCACGACGTATCTCATCGAGCATTGACCCTCTAATACGTATGCCAGCAAAGGTCTCAAAACTCGCTCCCTTAGTCGCATCAAAATTTCCGCGGGCCTCTAACAATCCAAGCATTCCAGCCTGCAACATGTCTTCTAACTGCACGCTTGCGGGCAGTCGAGCCATTAGATGATGAGCAATTCGCTTCACTAATGGCGCATACCTTTCGGTAAAATCGTCATTCTGAATTTGTTTGTAAGTATCTGCTCCGCTCACGTCCACTACCTGTTTTGCGTTTTATTGTTTTTATTTGAACTGTCTAAGAAACCAACCTTTCCATAAAGAACTCAATTTGGCCACTAGCATCTTTAGGAACCGGCCATTGTTGTACTTTTTTTGATAAACTCTTTATTGCAATTGATGCGGGGCTTCTAGGAAACGCATCAACCAACGGTTTTTGCTTCTTAACCGCTTTTCTTACATTATCATCAAAAGGTACCGATCCCAAATAGTTAAGGGTAACATCTAAAAACCGATTACATACACTACTTAATGTTGCAAATAAATCCCGGCCTTCCTGACTAGTTTTCACCATATTTGCTAAAACATGAAAACGAACAATGTTATGGTCTTTATTTAAAACCTTCATAAGCGCATAAACATCGGTAATCGAGGTAGGCTCGTCGCAAACAACGGCCAACACATCTTGCGCAGCTTGGACAAAGTTTACCACCATATCGGTGATGCCTGCGGCGGTATCGATAATTAGATAGTCAATATCATGTCCAATATCGCTAAATGCCTGAATGATTCCCGCATGTTGGATTGAAGAGAGTTCAGCCATAGATTTAGTGCCTGAAGATGCAGGTACAATCTGCAAACCGTGAGGACCTTGGACAATGATATCCTTCAACTCACACTCACCGTCAAGAACATTGGCTAGGTTAAATTTCGTTTTGAGGCCGAGCATTATATCGACATTCGCTAAGCCTAAATCTGCATCCAGCAGCATTACTCTATGCCCTAATTGGCTAAGTGCTATAGATAGATTAACGGATACATTACTTTTACCAACACCACCTTTTCCACCAGTTACCGCGATAACTTTGACAGGCTTTGAAGAACTCCCGTAATCAATATCATTCATCTGTGACAAACAGACCTCTCTTATAATCAATACTGCATATTAAATTTTATGCTTAATATGTTGATAAGCATAGACTATATTCAAATAATTAACAGATAAAGCCAATAAAAATTCTAACCATACTGAGCCATTTGGTGATCTTGCGCCAACTGCCAATCTTCGGGGTTTTTACCGTACTTATTGGTTAGCCACACCGCTTTTGAGACCAAGTGGTGGTTTCTCGCTAATCGGATATCTTCAGGCACCCGTTGACCATCGGTTGTAAATGCCACCGGGAGCTTATTTTTAATTAATAAACTTAACACTTCACCTAGACTCGCAGCCTCATCTAGCTTAGATATAATCACGCTATATGGCGAATACGGTTTAAAAAGATCAATCGACTGCTCTAGTACCGCCTGCTGATTAGTAGCGGGCATTAGCAGAAAGCGTTTAACCTCTCTGGTAGTTTTTGACAAGCTATCAAGCTGTTTCGCGATTGCTGTATCATTTTTTGACATACCCGCCGTATCAATCAAGATTAGCTTCTTATTGCCGAATTGGTTTATTAAGTGATCAATCGAACGGCTTGAAGAAACCGTTGCCATCGGAATGCTCAGTAATCGAGCAAAGCTAGCTAACTGTTGTTGAGCGGAAATACGATAATTGTCTGTCGAAATTAAACCAACAGAATCAGTACCGTGTTTTATCACAAATCTCGCCGCAATTTTAGCAATGCTGGTTGTTTTACCGGCTCCAGTTGGCCCCATAAAGGCAAATACACCTCCAGCATTAAACAAATTTTCATTGCTGGTAGAAATCGACTTAGAAAGCAATACTAGTAGGTTTTGCCAGCTGCACTCTGCGTCTTGGCCCACTTTAACGTTCGCAATCAACTGCTCGCTTATTGATGAACAAATTCCCAGACTGGCAAAACGACGCTTTAGCATTGCTTTAACCGGTTGTTTCTCGGTAAACCTTTCCCACCCAAGTCCTTTCAGCTGCTCAGACATCATATTTCGCATAAGCCCTAATTCTTCGCGCATTGCCGCAAGTCCTGGGTCAGTGCTCCATTCAAGCGTATTAGCTTTAGTAAGTTGAGATTTTAGTGCTGAACCGTTCACACCGCTCTCCGTCAGGCTATGCTTGCCATTACTAAGAGTTTCCAATAACTTGTCTTTACGGTGCTGCGCAATTTCCTCGATATTGGTATCACTTTTATCCATTGAGTTAACAGCCTCTTGCTGCTCTTCATAAGGCGCGGATAGTCCCTGACTCGTTTTGTCGGCGCTAACCTCGGAAGTGTCCTCTAGCTCCATTAACTTGGAAGGCAATAGATCTTCATCGTAATCCAACGCGGCAATAACCTCGACACCGCTTGGCGTTTTTTGACTAGATAGAATCGCCGCGTCCTCGCCAAACTCTTCAGTTACTTGACGTAGCGCATTTCTCATATTGTTGCTATAGAATCGTCTAATCTTCATAATATTTCTCAACTAAATCAATTGTAATTCTAGGGTTTATTTCCAATAACTTATCTCAAGTCACCCATTTCAATTCGCTAATACAAGCACTTATAACCAATTTCAAGTTCACTGGTTACCTACATTCGCTATTACTTTTATCTGTTTATTGTCCGGTATTTCTTGATAACTCAATACGTGCAGTCCTTTGATTCCGAAACGGGCAAATTTAGCCAGCGAAGACCTAAGCGCAGGTGATACCAAGAGTATTGCCGCCTGCCCCGCTGCCTCTTGTTGTTCGACAACTTGCTTTAACGAAACCTGAATTCGGTCCGCGAGTCCCGGCTCAATGCCAACAACCTCATCGTCACCCGAGGCAAGTGACTGGTGTAAAATCTGTTCTAGATCGGGTGCTAAAGTAACAACAGGAATTTCATCCTTAAGCCCATTGATGTTTTGAATAATCAGTCTATTTAAAGCCACTCGAACGGCAGCGGTTAATACGTTGGGGTCTTGGCTGCGGCTGGAAAATTCCGCCAACGTTTCGGCGATGGTCCGTAGATCTCTAACCGGTACTTGCTCTACCAATAGGTTCTGCAATACTTTCACTAAGGTTCCTAAGGAAACCACATCTGGAACTAAGGTTTCAGCGAGTTTAGGTGCAGTTTTTGCTAAACCTTTTAACATTTGCTCGGCTTCTTCATGGCCAAAGAGCTCTGCCGCGTGGGTCTGCAACAAATGACTCAAATGCGTTGCAATAACGGTACTTGCATCAACAACCGTGTAGCCTAGCGCTTGGGCATTATCCCGCTGAGAAGCGTCAATCCAAACGGCCTCTAATCCGAATGCTGGGTCCTTTGACTTTATGCCGTCAAGATTGCCAAACACCTGTCCTGGATTTATGGCTAACTCTTTGTCAGGATAAACTTCCGCATCACCAACGGTAGCTCCTTGAATAGCAATTCGATAGGCATTCGGTGATAAATCTAGGTTGTCTCTTATATGAACCGAGGAAACGAGGAAACCTAGTTCTTGGGAAACCTTTTTCCGAACCCCTTTAATTCGCCCCATTAGTTTGCCATCCTGAGCAGGGTCGACCATCGGAATTAGTCGATACCCGACCTCTAATCCAACTTGATCAACCGGAGGAACGTCGTCCCAACTTAATTCTTTTACAACTGGCTCTGGTACAGGTTGTTGCTCGGCAATTTCAGCTTCAGTAGAGACTTGTTTCTGCTGATGTTGATTAATAAAATACCCGCCCGTAACACACACCAAACTTAATAATAAAAATGGAATGTGAGGCATTCCGGGTATGATCCCCATAACGAACAATACACCGGCAGTGACAAACAAAACCAACGGATTCATTATCAACTGGCTAACCAGCATTTTCCCCATATTATGGGCGGCATTTTGTCTGGTCACCATAATAGCTGCGGATGTGGAAAGTAGTAGCGCCGGTACTTGTGCAACCAGGCCATCTCCAATCGTTAGTAACGCGTAATACTGCATTGCGGTAGAGAAATCCAAGCCGTGCTGCCCCATTCCGACCGAAATACCACCAATAATATTGATAAAAAGAATCAACAGTCCGGCGACCGCATCGCCCCTAACAAACTTTGATGCACCATCCATGGAACCATAAAAATCCGCCTCTTGAGAAACCTCTTTCCGACGTTCTCTAGCCTCTTCTTGGGATAATAATCCAGCATTTAGATCTGCATCAATTGCCATTTGTTTTCCAGGCATAGCGTCTAATGTGAATCGAGCACTAACTTCGGAAATCCTGCCAGCACCTTTTGTAACAACGACAAAATTAATGATTACTAGAATGGCAAATACCACTAGACCAACGGCATAGTTACCACCAATTACTACCGACCCAAATGATTCAATAACACTTCCTGCGGCGCCAGGTCCGGTATGACCGTTAATAAGAACAACTCGCGTGGACGCAACATTCATTGCTAAACGAAGCAACGTGGCGACTAACAATACCGTTGGAAAAACGGCGAAGTCTAACGGGCGCTGAGAGTAAACCGTCGCTAATACTACAACTAGCGCTAGCGAGATATTGAAAGTAAACAGAATGTCCAACAAAAACGTCGGGATCGGTAATGTCATCATTGCCAACAAAGACAATAATAAAATCGGCGTTCCTAACGCTGGAATTTTACTGCTAGTAAGGTTCTGTGTTGTCGATTCAGCCATTAATTCTTGGTATATCGCACTCTGTTGCTTAAGTTTTGGGATTAAAAAATAGCGTCAAAAATATAACGATTTTTCTCTTAACCACAGAAATGCAAAATTCGAGCCTAAAACAGAGATTTCCTGAAATCTTTCTTGATTGTACTCTGACGATTGTGAGTGACGAGCGCTGAACTAGAGATAACGGATGACGTGGCTGATTGAAAGATGCTCGAATTAGTACTTAAAATCTTCCGGCATTTCAATTTCAGGCAACTTATCTGGTCGAGGACCTTTTCCCTGCCTAAAGGTACGTAACTGAAATACAAAGGCTAATACTTGGGCGACGGACAAATACAGACCTTGAGGAACTTCTTGGTCAATTTCCGTAGTGTGGAAAAGCGCTCGAGCCAGTGGTGGTAGCTGCAAAATATGAACATCGTTTGCTTTTGCTACTTTGCGTATTTGCAAAGCGATTAAATCTGCGCCTTTAGCGACAACAATAGGAGCACTGGACTTTAATGCATCGTATTTAAGTGCAACCGAATAATGCTCAGGGTTTGTTACAACCACGTCGGCTTCAGGCACCGCCTCCATCATTCGTTGCTGAGAAAGCTCTCTCTGTTTCTGCCTTACACGCCCTTTTACTTCAGGCTTCCCTTCGGTATCTTTATACTCATCCTTAACTTCCTGCTTCGACATTTTTAACTCTTTAGCATGATTCCATATCTGGTACGGAACATCGATAACAGCAATAAAGATCAAGGACAACGAGAGCAGAAAAAACGCTTTGGTCACGGTTTGCATTGCGGAAGAAATTGCCGACTCAACACTAGTTTGACCTAGTGCAATAAGAGTTGGGTAAACGTCAATTATAACAAAATAAGCGACAACAAAAACGACTCCTATTTTTGCTAAGGCTTTAACCAACTCGATAAGAGCGTGAGTACCAAACATTCGCTTAAGACCTTTAGCAAATGACATTTTATTAGCTTTCGGGGCGACCGCTTTCCAACTAAAAGAAATCCCACCAAGTAACATTGGCGATAGCAAACCAATCAAAAATAAAACATAAAAGAACGGTGCAACTGCAGAAGCAGCCTCTCCGAATAATTGAGCGATAGCCTGTGGAAGTTGGTTCGAGTTAAATAGAAATTTACGATCCGGTGAAAAGGCTTTTTTGGCAAGTTCTCCTATATTCGAGCCCGCGCCAGATGAGAAAAAATAAAGAGCTGCCGCAGCTGCCATTAACAACATCGCTGTTGTTAATTCTTTCGATCGCGCAATCTGTCCCTTATTGCGAGCGTCTTGTAGCCGCTTGGGGGTTGCCGCTTCTGAACGTTCACCGGCGCTTTTTTCAGCCATTAGCCTAAACCTCCTAGAATCAGAAAGTCATGGTAATTATTAAAGTGCTTAGTCTGGTTCAACATTCTAGGTTCAACATTCTAGATTCACCATTTGACACATTAAGCTATTGGCTCTAAATAGTTGCCCTTCAAAGTGTGGCATAAAATAGACTAAAACAAACCAAGTCAATATCAAACCTGTAACCATGGTTAACGGAAAACCAACGACAAAGACATTTATTTGTGGGGCTGCCCTGGTCATTACACCAAACGCAATATTAACGATTAATAGAGATGCTATCGAAACTATTGCCATGATAAGGGCCGCTGCAAAAAGCCATTTTCCCCAGCTAACCAGCTCAAAGAGCATTTGATTTAGACTCTGAGTAGTGCCAATTGGGAAAGAAGTAAAACTCTCTATGACTAACCTCAGCATAACCAGGTGACCATCAAATGCCAAAAATAACAAGGTTGTCATCATTAAAAAGAACTGGCCCATAGCGGGAACACTATTACCATTTGCAGGATCGACTAGTGACGCAAAACCTAATCCTGACTGCATGGCAATTATCTGAGATCCAACAACAAAGGTTTCCAACATCATTCTTGATACAAAACCAAGCGCTACACCAATCAAAGTTTGTTCTACTAGTAAGATAGAAGCTTTAAATGTAAATAGCTCTACGTTGGGATAGGTCGGAAGGCTGGGAACAACAACGGCGGTAACTGCTAAGGCAAGCAGCATTCGAAATCGCGCAGGAATGTTGCGTGAACTGATCACGCTCACAACCATAAGAAAACCTGAAAGGCGAGCAAATGGCAGAATATACATTGCCATGGTATTCAGTATTAACTCCGCACTGATACTCAACTCGATTCTCTCTCTATTTACAGATTAACAAATACAAAAATGGTAACTACCCTATGAGCTCCGGTATCGAAAGGTAGAGTTCAGTGGTAAAACCAATAACCGTGGAAAAAATCCAATTAGCCAAAAAAATTAACGCCCCAAGTGTAACTAGCAACCTCGGCAAAAAGGATAGCGTTTGTTCGTTAATGCTTGTAGCAGCCTGAAATATCGCAACAATTAAGCCGACTATAAGCCCAGGAACAACAACCGCTGAAACTAATAAAATAATGATATAGAGTGCGGAGCGAAAAACTTCAACTACAACTTCGGGTGTCATTTTTTCCTCCTAGCTTCAGTAACTAAATTCGTGAAAAGTTTGAGTGGACATTTTCTATATAATTCTTCCTTGATCGTTTCTCTTGTCAAGTAAAGCTATTAGCTAGAGTGCCAACCACTAAAGCCCAACCGTCAATCAAAACAAATAACATTATCTTAAAAGGCAAAGATATAATCAAAGGCGATAACATCATCATACCCATTGCCATAAGAATACTAGCGATCACCAAATCAATAATGAGAAACGGAATAAACAAGAGAAAACCAATTTGAAAAGCGGTTTTTAGTTCGCTGATAATAAACGCAGGAACAAGCACTTTAAAAGGTGGCATTTGCCCCTCTTCTAAAGGAGGAGTAGCGGACAAATCCATAAAGAGCACCAAATCAGTTTCTCTAATTTGCCCGTACATAAAATCAGCGAATGGCGCCTGTGCTTTTTCAAGCGCTTGTGTCGATGTAATAGACTCTTCAATGTATGGTTGAACGGCTTCGGCGTTAACTCTTTCTATCACCGGCGACATTATGAAAAAACTAAGAAACAAACTAAGGCCGATTAAAATTTGATTTGAAGGTGTTTGTTGCATACCTAATGCTTGACGTAAAATGGCGAATACAACGGTAACTCTTATGAAGGATGTCATCATCATGACAATTGCCGGCAAAAAGGTTAATAACGTCATTAACCCTAAAACTTGAAGCGTTATACTATATTCTTGGTTTCCTGACTCGTTCGTCTCTACAGACAGAACCGGAATTCCAGCATCAGCATTGACCTGAGTGACCAATAAAAACTGGGAAATAACCAAAAGACCAATCGATAACAGCTTTGACCATTTCACGCGGATTTATCCATTTGATTATGCTTACATCCAAACTGTTTTTGGGTAGAGCGCCCCCCGGTTAAAAAATGAGAGATAACTTGATTGAAATTTAACGTTTTATTCGCCGCTATTTTATTCTCTGCATTCGATAAATTGGATTTATGGTCATGACCGATACTCTTCCCATTATCTACAACACTAACTTTAGCCTGGTTTTCTATTGTACTTTTTTCTACTTCATCTAACTCACCTAGCTGATTAATGGATTGGGCAGTTACCCCGATTAAAAATCGCTTTTTATCAACTTCAACAATCATCAGCTTTTCTTTTGAGCCTATTATTTGAGTTTCTACAACATTGATTGATTTTCCGACTGGGGAGAAATTAGTAAAACGTTTAAATGCGTAAGCCAACGCAAAGATTACAGCCAAGACAATCACTAACCCCATTAGCATCGGCAATAAACTTTCCGCTGGAGAAACCGACTTAAAGTTATTAGTTGACGCGACCTCTTGAGCCAAGGTTAGACTCGGCGCAAAAAGCGAACAACTGCCTAACCAATTGCGGTATTTAGCTACTCTAGATTGAAAAGAAATCTTCATTTTCAGGATACTCTATTTGAGCTTCTGTATTCTTTCGTGAGGACTCATGACATCAGTCAGTCTGATTCCATATTTCTCGTTAATTACCACTACCTCGCCATGGGCGATTAACGTTCCGTTTACCATCACATCTAACGGCTCTCCAGCGAGCCTATCAAGCTCAACCACTGATCCTTGCGTTAGTTGCAGCAAGTTTCGTATTGGAATTTGTGTTCTACCGACCTCCATAGAAAGAGACACAGGGATATCGAGAATGACATCGAGCTTCTCGTTATGAATAGAGCCTTCAGCGCCGCCGGTTTCCTCAAGCGGATCAGGTGAAACAGCTTCAGCGGTTTCTTGTTCGTTCATTGCGTCAGCCCAGTCATCGGCCGAATCGTCAATGATGTCATTATCGTCAGACATTTATTTAATCCTCAAGCATTGAGCGCATAATATGTTCACGGGAAATTTCTTCGGTTATTTTAACGGACATAAAGCCATTTGATTTACCATACTGAGCTCTGAAGCACGGCATATCGTGAGCTTTTACGACCACATGTTCGGGCATGTCAAATGGAATGATGTCACCTTCTTTAAATTCAAGGACATCTTTTAGGTTAACTTCTGCTTCCCCTAGCGATGTGGCTAATTCAACTTCAGCGGTCAGTATTTCTTCCTTTAACGCATCAGTCCAACGCTCATCACCTTCGTCCCTGTCACTTTGGATACCCGCATCCAGTTTCTCTCTAATAGGCTCTAACATCGAGTACGGCATGGTGACATGGAAATTTCCTCCTCCACCATCTAACTCAATATTAAAGCTACAGACACAAACAACCTCACTCGGACTAACAATTGTTGCCAAAGCGGGATTAACTTCTGAATCCATGTAGTCAAAATCGACTTTCATCACTGGGGCCCAAGCTTCCTTTAAGTCGATAAACGCTTGGTCGAGCAGTAACTGAATGATTCGCCGTTCAGTGGGAGTGAATTCGCGCCCTTCAATTTTGGTATGAAAACGACCGTCTCCACCAAAGAAATTATCAACCAAGATAAAAACTAATTTTGCCTCTAAGGTGAAAAGCGCTGTACCACGTAAGGGTTTAATCTTGACCATATTTAGGCTTGTCGGAACAAACAAGCTATGAATATATTCACTGAACTTAATCATCTGAATACCGTTAACTGAAATCTCAGCACTGCGACGCATCATGTTAAAAAGACTAATTCGCATATGTCTGGCAAAACGTTCGTTTACCATCTCAAGAGATGGCAT
>CAJQOL010000099.1 GCA_905479925.1 uncultured Kangiellaceae bacterium
AAAAATGGAAATCTATTACTGGATCAATTGTTAGGGGCTTACATTCACTGGTGTGGAGAAAACCGAAAAGGCGAAACGATACCGTTTTTGGTTGAAAAGTTAAAAAAACAAGGTTTTAGCCCTTATGTTATTCCTTACGGAGGCTCAAATGTTTATGGCGCACTGGGTTATGTGGACGCATTATGTGAAGTAGTCAGTCAAATCAATAGTTTTGAGTTCAGCCATATTGTTTTTGCTTCTAGTTCAGGGGGCACGCACGCGGGTCTAATGGCTGCTGAACGAATTCTTGATCTAGGGTGCAATATACTAGGAATTAATATTGATAAAGCTAGTATAAGTGGGGGTTGTTATTCACAAGATATTATCGATCTTGCTAACCAAACCATGAATCAACTGCAAAGGGCTGGTGGCTTTTCTATCAAAGATCTTGATTTAAATGATAATTATATCGGCGACGGCTATGCAGTAGTTGGTGAGCTTGAAAAAGAAGCAATTGCGTTAATGGCTAAATTTGAAGGTATTATTCTTGACCCCGTATACACCGGGCGCGCTTTAGGGGGAGTTATCGATATGATCCGACGAGGTCAGTTAACCAGTGAGGATAAGGTACTGTTCTGGCATACCGGCGGCACTCCATCGTTATTTGCGTACTCTGATCTTTTCTAGGTTTTAAACCAAAAATTGCGATTATGAACCTAAAATGTAATTTCTACGGTATATATTAAGCGCATTATAGCCTGTTATTCTGTTTCAGAAAATCGATATAAAACATGCAAAAAAATGGCTAACCTACTGTTTTTAAATCGCTTTGTTTGAGCGGTGCAACTTTGATTTTGGTTAACCCAATCTTTTCTCAGAATCTACTTTTCTATATATTAATCAGCAGATTATCTACTCTGGACTATAATTAAATAAATGAGAATGCTCTCGTAGTTTTCTACGATTTTTCCAGGGCAGTTAGAATTGGAAGTAAATTCTTTGCATGGCTTCAACACACGACACTTCTAAACCGACAACCAAAACCGCTGATATAACAAAAATATCACTCATTTCCGACGCCTGTAGAAAAATTAGTTTAGCTGTTGACCTTTCAGAAATCTCCCGTATTGCTCATTACGCTCTGTCACAAATATTAGAAGGTCAAGATACTTTACTCGGTGTTATTAATCGACAAACTAAATCTTTGGAAATGTATTGCCGATTCAATGATGCTGAAAAACTCAGTAAGCCTTCGATTGCATTAAGCGACAAACGGATGCCAGCCATTCGCTGTATTGAAAGTAGAGCGCCGGTTGTGATTGATGATGTCGCTAATTACGCCATTGAAGAAGAAGATTCAACGATCTTTAGACAATTGGTTTCAACTAATATTTCATCAATTCTCTGTTGGCCGCTTGTATCAGCGGGCCAAACTATCGGTGTTCTCTGCATTCACAGTTATCAGAAAAATGACTTCAGTGAACTCCTACAACAGTTAGTTGGACTTTTATCCCATGCATTAGCCGGTGCAATATTTCATGTTAACCATATAGAAGAAATAGACCATCAGCGACGCGCTGCTATCGTTTCTGATGACCATATAAGCACAATCAGTGAGATCAGTCGTGAAATTAATTCAACGCTCGACCTGGAAACGGTATTGTGGACGGTTTATCAACACGTCAATAAGTTAATGGATGCAACCGTATTTGGTATAGGCATTTATGATTCGGATGAAGAGTTAATTAAGATTGACCTCGCCATGGAAAAAGGAAAACGCTATCAACCTTATACCAGAACCATGACCGATAAGAATCAGTTTCCGGTGTGGTGTATTGAAAATAGGGAAAGTGTTTTTATTAATGATGTTCGAAAAGAGGGCGGGCGCTATTTCAAAGTTAATGAATACGACAATTGGGAGCACAATAGACCGGTTCTTGAAGATGATGCTTTCTCCGGCGTACCTCTCGCTCTGATTTATGTGCCAATGATGTTAAATGATATGGTCTATGGCTTTATTACCGTACAAACTTTTGAAGCCAATCGTTATAAAAAAGTACACGTCGATATCCTTCGCTCTATTGCTGGTTATACCGTAAACGCAATAGCGAACGCCAGCGCTCATCAAGAATTGGTACAAGCAAGAGAGTCCTTACGGATTGCAAAACGGGAAGCCGAAAAAACAGCAGAAGCTTAGATGCACTTCCTCGCCAATATGTCTCATGAAATAAGGACTCCAATGAATATTATTCTTGGGTTCATGAACGTTGTGCTAGAGCATGACCAATTGGATGAAGAAGATAAAAATCACATAGATACCGCTCATACTGCTGCACATAATCTGCTGGCGATTATCGATGATATTTTGGATGTGACAAAAAATGAAAGTGGAAAATTGTCACTCGAAATGATTCCTTTTGATCTTAAGCAAATGCTAGAAGAATCTGCTAACCTATTGAGCTTTAAAGCTGAAGAGAAAGGCTTAGAGTTTAGGTTAAAATACGATTCAAGACTCACTTCCTATTTTAAAGGTGATCCGCATCGAATAAATCAAGTGTTATTAAACCTATCCGGGAATGCCATTAAATTTACTGACCAAGGACACGTGCAAGTAGACGTATCTCAGTTTGAAAATACCGAAAAATTGCTTTTTTCGATTAGCGATACCGGTATCGGTATGTCAAAACAAGAACAAGCGACCATATTTGATAGTTTCACTCAAGCTGACACGTCAATAACCAGGAATTTTGGTGGGACAGGTCTCGGTACCACAATTTCTCGTCAACTTGTCAACGCTATGGGCGGCGATATTTGGGTGAAGAGTAACCCTGGTGACGGAACTACCTTTAACTTTACATTACCTTTAGCATTCGTTAGGAAATCGGAGATACCCACCGATAAAGTTGATCAAGATCTAGACAATACATTGACAAAAAGTCTCAATATATTACTTGCTGAAGATACTGCTCCTAATGCCATGTTAATGAACGTTGTGATGAAAAAGAAAGGGCATCGATTGACGATTGTTGAAGACGGTAAGAAAGCGCTTGAAAGCGTGATTAGTGGTGATTTTGATATCGTATTTATGGATGTCCAAATGCCGGTACTGGATGGGTTGAGTGCAACAAGAAGAATAAGGGAGCTAGAGGATAAACGAAAAGCAGATATACCAATTATTGCAATGACGGCGTCGGCGCTGATAGAAGATAGACAAGCTTGTCTTGACGCTGGAATGAACGAGGTGCAGACAAAACCCATCAACTTCGAGTCGCTATTTTTACTGCTTGAAAATTACATGGTTAGCGAATAATTGATTGACTGAACCTTTATGTGCTTAGCCTAAGTTCTAATGAACTAGACGAACAGTCTAAGTACGGGATTATAATAACGCGTCATCTCGCTTATAGATAATATTGAGAGTTAAAGAGATATTCTGTTACCAATGTGGAATAATAGAGTTGACTTCTTAAATGTATCAACACAAGAAATTTCATGTAATCCTAGTTTGTTGCATTTGAGAATGGAAAGTAGAAAATTGAATATAGCAAATAGCAAATAGCAAATAGCAAATAGCGAATGGAACATCACATTATATCTGAGGGAGTGAGAGATAAATAAACCATAGTCATATTAATCTGATTTCGAGGCTGGTTGGAAAACGTATTAATGGTCGAGTCAATAGAATTAGTCATCACCAGTCTAAAAGTTGTGGCGCAGTCCATATCGGCAAGCAATATCGTTCTTTTTATACCTCCTGAATACTCAAAGTTAAGCGATAAATGTCTTATCCAAGTTGATTCTAGTTTTCCGATTTCGGAGTTTAATAACATAAATTCTGTTAGCAGATATTTTGATGAGCAACATATTTCTAACAATAAAATCATTTATAGTTCGCAAAAAAATCCCGTAGTAGAGCTTCCAAGTAAAACACCTAACTGCGCTATCTATCGAATTTCAATCAACAGGCTTATTCGAGAGTCATCGAATTTGTCTGAGGCGCTGCTACTAGACAGAGGTTCCAAAAGCCATGTAGATAAAGACCAGCAGTTTATTTGGCTAGCGGTAAACTATGGCGATAAAAAAATAGCCTCAAAGACGGCGATAATAGAATGTTCTTCGACTCACATCGGTCTCTCTATTTATGCCGCTGAGTTAATTACAGCTCTTGTTCTTCAACTAGACTTGGCGCGTCATAGTAGTGCAGATTCTAATTCTTTCGATTCTGTCATGTCTAATTCAGAATTAACCGCTAAATTAGAGACCTTGATAGGTTCAAAAAAGAAGTTTCTACTTTTGCTTATTAATCCTGATGATTTTAAAGCTATTAATAAGCAGTACGGAAGGGCGGTTGGCGACCGTGTATTGATTAGTATTGGTGATGAGCTTAGGAAGTTACTGGGACCATTAGCGATTGTCGCGCGATACAGTGCTGCTCACTTCGCATCGATTCTTATCGACGAACAACTATCGCAGAAGACTATTAGTGAGTTACAAAAAGAACTTTGCGAAATTCGCTATAGCGAGAAGTCTGTAAAGCTGCATTTTCGTATCGGTGTATTTGTGTATAATAATCAGGGAGAGCAGACTTCCAGCGCAGCTTCGCTTTTGCTTAAAGCCGAAGAGGCATTAGCTGTAACTAGATTGGATGACCAAGAGTCGACCTGTGTTTGGAGTGAAAGACTGGCTGAGCAACTTAACCTCGAAAATCACTACTTCCGTGGGGTTTTTAGGAGTTCTGAAAATCGTAACTATAGAAATATGCGGCTACTTTGGAATTTTAGCACTCAACTAGCTTCCGAAAATGACTTGAATGATCAGTTAGAGCATTTTGTTAACAATTTGATCGAACACTTCGACTTAGCTTTTTCGAGTGTTTATCTGTTAGAACAGGCCGCGGATTTTGTTAACAACGAGTTATTATTTGATTTCAAGACTGGAAAAGATAGTTATGAAAAAGGCAGTTATGAAAAAGGCAGTTATGGAAAAGGTAGTTATGGAAATGATTCGAAAGGCTCAAAAGAGTGCGTCTTTCTATTAAAGTATCAAGAAGAGCTAATAGCTAAATGTAGAGACTCGCTAACCCGCCAGATTGATGAACGAAAGTCTGTTGAAAAGGGAGAGGGAGTGCTAACTCGCTGTTTTGCTTTTCCCATTGTTTTTGAGAAGCGATTTTTCGGCTGTCTCTATTTGCAAACGGAGAGCGCTGAGTTTTTTATCGATGACGGTGATCTAATATTAATCGAATCACTGCTGGTACAGGTCGCAAGTTTGATCGAAAGAGTGCGACTTTCAAAGGCGCTAGAGTATCATCAACAGCAACATAAGTTACAACTAGAACATGAGGTGAAAACGCTTCGCAGTGCTCTAGATTATTCTAGTTTAGTCTACTGCTCCAAAGAAATGGAGCAGTTGTTGAATAAAGCGCAAAAAGTAGCGGGTACAGATGCTCCTGTTCTTGTGTTTGGAGAAACTGGTACGGGCAAAGAATTGATTGCACAAACGATTCATGCTCTTAGCCCTAGATGTAACAAACCTTTTGTCGTTATAGACTGTAGCGCGCTGCCTGATGGGCTTATTGAAAGTGAATTATTTGGTCATGAAAGAGGCGCATTTACCAGCGCAGGTATCGCAAAAAAAGGTAGGGTTGTTGACGCCGATGGAGGCACTCTTGTTCTTGATGAAGTTGGAGAACTGCCGTTACCTGTTCAGAGTAAACTGCTTCGGTTCGTACAGGAAAAACAATTTACCGCGGTAGGAAGTAGCCGCGCACAAAACGTTGACGTAAGAATTATTGCAGTTACCAATCGAAATCTACAACACGAAGTAAGTGTAGGGCAATTTAGAGAAGATCTTTATTTTCGACTGAAAGTGGTTGAAATTGAGCCTCCCCCATTAAGAAGAAGAAAGAAAGATATTCCCTTTTTAATTAATCATTTTTTGTCAAAATATTCTATTCAATATGGTCAGCCTCCCAAAAAACTAACAACGGAGCTGAAGAAATTGGCCTCCGATTACTTGTGGCCGGGAAATGTTCGTGAACTAAAAAATTCGGTACTAAGGGCGGCAATTCTTGCTGAAAAAGATGAGATTTCTGCAGCGGATCTAATTCCGCAGCTCGCACAGCATAATTCACATATATCGCCTAACAGGTTGAACGAATCGCAAAGCTCTCTAGACGAAAAAGTCTTTGGTGTAGAATCCAAAAGTGAAAGCTTATCCTCTAGGTCGGGCGATTTCAGCTTCGAATATATCACCGAAGCGTTACGTAAACAGCTTTCACAACAGGTACTTGATGCTATCGATGCCCGTCCGATTATATTGGTTCCTTTTGCTAATTGGTTGGAAGACGACTTGATAATGATAGCTTTCGATATCGTCGACTGTATTTCTAAGCAAGCATCTAAGCTATTAAATATTCCCGATACAACCTTTAGGCGAAAGCTAAAGAAAGCGCGAGGCCTTTCGGCCAATAATTTAGCACCTAGGACAGATGATTGGCAACAGGTAAGAGAGTTACTAATTAAGCTAGTCGAGTTAGCATTTAAAACCGATTTGGCGCCAATTAGAGTAGTTAACGAAATATTATTTGATGCGGTAATGACCAACATCCCGGAAAATGTTGCGGTGGCGTCTCAGTTGTTGGCGATCAGCGAACCAACTTTTAGAAAACGTCGAACGGATCACAGTAACTAGTTTAAATATCATGTTATTATTTATTTAAACCTGACTTATAACGGTGACCTTTATTCAAAGCGTCGCCGAATTTTTTGTTCCAAAACGCCATAATTTTCCGAATAAAGAAAATAGTGGCGCGCCATTATTTTATTCTAACCAAACAATGTCTTCTAACTCTTTGATTTCTATATGTACGTTCTGATGGAACGTATATTGCTTTGTTCTAATTAAATTTATTGTTTAATTATGTGACTAACAATCGCGGACGAGGTGAAGCCAATGACTTTAAGTTCTCAAAAAAATATCTCGATAAGGAATCTTCTGGTAGTAATGTTCGGTCTTCTAATTGCTATTGCTATTGCTATTGCTTATGGGAAATTATCAACCAGTAGTTTACCGACTAAGGAGTTTATCGTTCAAAGTGAATATTGGAACAATGCGCAAGCCGAAGTGCAAGAAGTCGGCGGTGAAATAACCCACCGTCTTGCGATCATCAATGCGGTCGGTGCGAAGCTAACAAGTCTGCAGCTAGAAAAATTGAAAAAGTCAGGTTTAGTAAAAAATATCTACGCAAATCATCGAGTAGAAAACACGAAACATCGAGATTCTAAAAATGATTCCGCGAACAACGCTATAAAACCAGACTATTTATTTTCTAAGCGTATTGGTGCAACTCGACTTCATGGACTCGGAGTTGACGGCGACGGCGTAACCATCGCATTTATCGATACCGGTATGCGTTTAAAATATAAAGACTTAAAAAGTAATGCCAACGGTCAAAAGCGGATCGTTGCGCAGTTCGATGCTATAAAAAATAAACGAACCAAAGGTTCTAACGACAAAAGTGGCCATGGAACCCATGTATCTAGTTTGGCAATTAATAGTGATTGGTATGATCAAGGTGATCATTTTGCTGGTGTCGCTCCCAATGCCAATGTCGTTAATGTTAAAGCGTTTAATGAAGATGGAGTAGGAAGTTACTCAGATGTTATTAGGGCAGTTGATTGGATAGTATCCCATAAAGAAGAATTTAATATTAGAGTGCTCAACCTTTCGTTTAGCGCCGAAGTTCGGTCGCTTTATTGGGACGATCCTTTAAACCAAGCGGTGATGAAAGCGTGGCAATCTGGAGTTGTGGTTGTGACTTCTGCGGGTAATACTGGACCCGATCCGATGACTATCGGTGTGCCCGGTAACATTCCTTATGTGATAACCGTCGGAGCAATGTCAGACAATAAAACGCTTGATCAACTTGATGATGACCGCTTGGCTATATTTTCGTCAGCAGGACCTACTTTGGAAGGGTTTGTGAAACCGGAGATTATCGCACCGGGTGGTCGTAGTCTTGGGCTAATGCACAAAAAAACCAATATTGGTAAAGAGCACCGTGAACACTTTTACAAAAAAATCAGTTCGCTATGTCGGGTACTTCCCAGTCTGCCGCAATTGTTTCTGGATCGGTTGCGTTGATGCTTCAACAGTCACCTTGGTTAACGCCAGATATGGTCAAGTGTCGTTTAATGGCTACCGCTCGTTTGGCTGTTTCTCAAAATGATAATCTAGCTTTTAGTGTGTTTCAGCAAGGAGCGGGATTGGTAGATGTTTATTCTGCAGTATTTAGTAACGAGAGCAATTGTGCCAATCAAGGATTAGATATTGCGCTGGAGTTAAACGACGAGGTTCACTATGCCGGACCTGCCCGTCGCGATGAAGAAGGAAATTTTTATGTGGAAGGTACAGACTGGTTTGAATGGGACGGAGAGTTAGTTTTTGAAGACGGTTACATGTGGAAGGACGGTTACATGTGGAAGGACGGTTACATGTGGAAGGACGGTTACATGTGGAAGGACGGCTACATGTGGAAGGACGGTTACATGTGGAAGGACGGTTACATGTGGAAGGACGGTTATATGTGGAAGGACGGTTATATGTGGAAGGACGGTTACATGTGGAAAGATGGTTACATGTGGAAAGATGGTATTAGTTTCTCCGCATCAGTCAATCAATGGGTTGATCAGGATTAATGTTAATACATAATAGAGAGCAGTGTATTATTGATAAGCAATGCATTAACGAACAAAGCTCCATAAGTGCTGTTGGCAAGTTAGCTATGTTGGACGCTACTCTAGTCAGGTTTGTAAGACAGTTATGCCTATTACTTGCTATCACGTTTGTGCTGATTGAGTCTAGTTTTGCAGTGGTGCAGGACAATGTTCGTTTCCATCGTTACTCCCTCCAACAAGGGCTATCTCAACAGGCAGTTTTTGCGATGCTTCAAGATCGCAAAGGTTTTATGTGGTTTGCGACTCAAGAAGGTCTTAATCGATTTGACGGGTATCAATTTAAGACCTTTTATCATGAATCGGATAATGTAAACTCAATATCGCACGACGCCGTTTATCATTTGTTGGAAAATATAAACGGAAGCATCTGGATCGCAACCGAAGCTGGTTTAGATCTTTATGATCCTAACAAGCAATCTTTTGTTCATTATACGAGTGAAAACTCGGGATTAAACAGTAATCGCATTAATGTCTTGTTTAAAGACACGGAAGGCGTTTTGTGGGTTGGTACCGATGGCGGCGGCCTCAGTCGATTTGATAATAAACACAAAAAATTTCACACCTATCGGAAAGAATCTAAAAATGCAAATGGACTGACTAGCGACATTATTAGAAGTATCCATCAAGATCAGAGCGGGCAGGTATGGATTGGAACTGACTCGGGGGTTAATCGCTATCTTCCTGAAACAGACAGTTTCATCGATTTTAAAAATAATCCGAATGCACCTTCAAGCATTATTCAAGATAGTATTCGATCGATTCATTCCGACCGGAAAAATAGACTTTGGTTTGGAAGCTATCAAAACGGTCTTATTCGTTTATCAATGAGCGATGACTGGCAAGACCAAGATTCTGCGTCTTTCGAGCAGGTATTAAACAGCAAAGAGAAAAGCGATAGTTTATGTGACAATCGAGTTCGTGATATTTTTGAGGACAATTCAGGGACTATATGGATAGCTACTGACAATGGCTTATGTCGTTGGTCGGAAGCCTCGGCAAATTTTAAACGATTCAATCATGATGAAACAGACCCCTATAGTATTAGCGATAACCGAACCTTGTCAATTTATCAGGATAGAGGCGGGGTGTTGTGGCTCGGTACTTTTGGTGGGTTAAATAAATGGGTAGCCAGCGGGTTTCAATTACATCAACGAGACTCGAATCAATCACAGAGTCTATCGAGTAACATCATTACCTCGTTCGCTCCGGCGGCAGATGGAAATATGTGGGTTGGTACTTACGACGGTCTAAATCTGCTTAATGCTATTGATGGTGAATTTAAACAGATTAAGGTGGATTCAAAATCCGAAACGAGTTTAAGCGATAACCGCATAATGTCACTTTTTAGTGCTAACGATGGCACACTTTGGATTGGTACTCGCGGTAACGGTGTCGACCGCTATAACCCGGAGACTAATACTTTTTTCAACTACCGAAATAGCGAAGCTGATAAGGACAGTTTAAGTGGCAACGGTATCACCAGTATTTTGCAAGACAGAGAAGGTAATATTTGGGTTGGCGCATACAATAAAGGCGTAAACCTGCTTGATCAAACAACCAATAAATTCACTCATTTCCGACATGATCCTAACGATTCGAATAGCTTGAGTAGTGATCGCGTAGTCACGCTTTTTGAATCGACTGATGGGTTGATCTGGATAGGAACTGAAGGTGGTGGGCTTAATAGTTTGGATGAAGAGAACGGCAAAATAACACGGTATAAAAATCAAGCAAACGAAGGCATTAGCCTAAGCAATAATGTTGCTTGGTCAATTTATGAAAGTTCTAATGGTGATTTGTGGATTGCTACCTGGGGAGGCGGATTAAACCGATGGACGCAGGAAGACCGTGCGGCTGGAATTGTCAGGTTTAGGCATTACGGGAAGAAGAATGGGTTGGTGAGTAATATTATTTATGATGTTGTTGAGGACGAACAGGAATATCTCTGGTTAAGTACAAACCTAGGATTGGAGCGTTTCGATCCTAGAACTAATCAAATTAAACACTTTGATGTTTCACATGGTTTACAAGATAACGAGTTTAACCATAACGCATCTGGTATCGCCAATGACGGACGTATTTATTTTGGAGGTTCCAAAGGTTTTAATACCTTTTACAGTGAAAATATCGGCGTTAATCAACACCAACCCCAAGTAGAATTGACTAGCGTAAAGGTATTGACTGATAAAGCTGGCAGTGAACGGGATATGTCTAATCAGAACCGTTTTGAATTTGACTACCAAGACTATGTTGTTGCTTTTGATTTTGTCGGACTTGATTTTGTTGCACCTGAAAAAAACCGCTATCGGTATCGTTTGGAAGGTTTCAATTATGGATGGATCGATATGGGAACTAGCCGCACTACAACTTTTACTAACTTGCCCGCCGGTAGTTACGTATTTAGAGTTCAGGCAGCCAATAGCGACGGGGTGTGGAGTGAGCGGGGCCTTTCAAAACAAATATTAGTCAAACCAGCACCATGGAGAACCTGGTGGGCGCATTCGATTTATACCATTTTAGTTGGCAGCCTGTTGATTGCTTATCTACGTTCCCACGCTCGAAAGTTAAAAGAAAAAGCCGACTATAGCAAACATTTAGAACAACAAGTCAAACAACGAACGAGTGAATTAACACTGGCTAATCAATCGCTTATTAAAGCGAAAAGTGATGCTGAGTCTGGCAACCGAGCTAAGGGGACTTTTCTTTCAATAATTAGTCACGAACTTCGAACTCCTATGACAACGATCATTGGTTTTGCTGAAAGCCTTCTTGATGAAAAGGTTTCTTCCAATGAACAAGGCCGACGTGTTTCAAAAATAGTTAGAAGCGCTAAACACCTGCTAGGAATTATGAACAATGTTTTAGATGTATCTAAGATAGAAGCGGAACAAATGTTAGTTGAGAAAATTGTGATAAGTCCAGCGCGAATCCTAACTGAAGTTAGTGAGTTGATGAGACAACAGGCTAAACAAAAAGAGTTAGATTTTTTAGTTGATTTTGAGTTTCCCTTTCCTGATATGATTGAGTCGGATCCTACTCGGTTAAAACAGATTTTGATTAATCTATGTAGCAATGCTATTAAATTTAGTCATGCAGGACAGGTTAGTATAATTGTTCGAAGTAACAAGGATAATAGACTGTATTTTTCTATCGTCGACACTGGAATCGGAATTGCTGAGGATAAAATACAGAATATATTTGAACCCTTCGCTCAGGCGGACTCGTCGACTACTCGGAAATATGGAGGCACAGGATTAGGTTTAAGTATTTCTAAACGGCTTGCGGTTTCGCTTGGTGGAGAAATGGTTTTAGAAAGTAAGCTTGGAGAGGGGAGCCGTTTTACCTTCTCTGTTGATATGGGCAATACCGATCGTGCAAATTGGCTAAAAACGCCATTACAGATTGAGCGCTCAGTTAGTGTTGACGATTACGATAAGCTAAATGTACCTATGTTGGCTGGAAATATATTGTTAGCCGAAGACTGGGTAGATAATCAGGATCTAATTAAAATGATTATAGACCGCACTGGGGCGTCCGTGAGTGTGGTTGAAAATGGAGCTGCAGCAGTGGAGAAAGCGCTTTCCCAGAGTTTTGATCTGATCTTAATGGATATTCAAATGCCAGAACTTGATGGCATTGAAGCCACCAGCATCATACGCGGCGCAGGTTTCTCAAAGCCAATTGTAGCACTAACCGCCGATGTATCTGAGTCGGATATTCGCCGATATTTAAGTTCGGGATTTGACGACTACCTTAGTAAGCCTATTAACCTTAAACGTTTTTATAGTGCGCTTTGCAAGTACCTTCCCCAGCAAAGTGAAAAATCAAACGTTCAAACTGAAGACGGTGCTGAAACTGAAGGAAATGTTGAAACTGAAAACAACAAGGCGAGAGTGATGGGGCAGGAAAAATTGGTTAATGCTTTTGTTAGTAGACTACCGCTAATCATTAAGGATATTAATCAGGCAATAAATGACCAGCTATGGAGCGAGGCTTTAATCCACCTCCATAATTTAAAAGGATTAGGAGGTTCATTCGGCTATCCAGAGGTATCCCAACTAGCTAGAAAACTGTACGAGTTGGTAAAAAATAAAGACTTTCGCCAGATTGAAAAATATCGGGTAGAAATGGATGCGGTAGTACAAGGGATTTCGCTGAATAGATTGAATCTTGAAAAAGAATATCTGCAAGAGCAAGGCCAAAAAAAGAAAGGAGAGTCGATTCAATGACGCGGCAAAAAATAGAGGACGGTTGTATTAAGTCCAACAGAAACCTACAAGTATTAATTGTGGATGATGAGCCATTAATGAGAGAGCGTCTTGCTGGTTACTTATTACTGGAATATGACTCCAATATTATTACCGCGGTAAATGGCGTTCAAGCAGTTGACATGCACAAGCGTTTTAAAGAAGCGATACACATAACCTTTTTAGATATAGAGATGCCACGAATGAATGGCTTAGAAGCGCTGACTGAAATTCGAATGGTTAATCCCGATGCCTATATTGTTATTGTCAGTGGTGTTGGCACGATGAATAATGTGAAGGCTGCTATGTCGTTTGGTGTTGATGGGTTTATTGTAAAGCCCTATTGCGACGAAAAAATATCCGAGGCGATGGATAACTATGCTGAGCATGTCTGTGGCAACCGAGTGTCTCGCTATATGCCGCGTGTCAAACTGGTCAATTAGTTAGGGGGCAATTCATAGAAAGAGCTGTGTGAACTAGGCGTTTTAAGTGACTTTTTATTGTCATTAACCGGCGAACTTAAAAGAGGTAATCGACACTTGTCGACTTGATGTCGCTGTCCTAAGCCAGTAAGCTGATTCAATGCAAACCATCGAACGATTAAGAAGGGATATCAACAACTGCGTTTTGTGTCAGTCGACGCTGCCACTTGAACCACGTCCAATTGTCCAATTCAGTGCTGAATCAAAACTATTAATAGTCGGTCAAGCGCCAGGAATTAAGGCTCATAAGTTAAACCGTCCGTTTGAAGATGCGAGCGGAAACCGTTTACGAAATTGGTTGGGACTCAACCGAGCGCAGTTCTACGACGCTTCACTCACCGCAATCGTGCCAATGGGATTTTGTTATCCCGGTCGCGGTACCAGTGGCGACCTGCCTCCCTTGCAAGAATGTGCCAAACAGTGGCGAACGAGCCTTCTTAAAGAACTTAAATTTGTTCAATTGACTATCGTTGTCGGATTGTATGCTATGCGCTATCACTTTCCGCAAAACCGCTCGAACTTAACTGAAATAGTCAAAGATTGGTCCTCGTTGCTGCCGAGTTATGTCGCTCTCCCTCATCCCAGTCCACGGAACAACATTTGGTTGAAAAAGAACCCCTGGTTTGAAAAGGACTGCGTTCCCGAGCTACAAAAGAGAATTAAAGATGTTGTGTCTTAGGTTGGTTGTAGAGCAATCGTTATGGCTATTTGCAGTCAAAATAACCATGATCAATTGACCACAACTCGCATAAGGACGTTTCTATGAAGAACAGATAGGTGTGATGGTTTATCGGCGTTGTGGCGTTGTTTGTTCTTAATTTGGGGATTGAGACGCTTCTGCTTCCCTGGTTAGAATTAGAAAGCACCGCGAAAAATGATGGCTATTTTATTGGCTGGTGGCTGCTTGTGCTAGGCTGGTTGTTGTTTGGCATAGCTATCATTGAAAAGTATTTCTCTTTGCAATCGACTAGATCATCGGGTGAAGACCTTTAAATATGTCGTTTTTAACTTAAAAGGGTACTTAAATTCATACAATTTTGTTAAATTTAAGCGCTTTGTATCGGCTCAATTAATGATAGTATTAGTGTTTCACTATTTAGGCAGAGATAACGGCTGCTAATTTAAAGCATAGCTTCTCGGAAATTGACTAATTTATGACCTTGTTACTGATTTACTTGTCTATCGCCATTGGCGTTTCATTTTTGTGCTCAGTTTTAGAAGCGGTGCTCCTTTCCATTACCCCAAGCTTTGTCGAACAGACCAGTTCTTCTAACCCTACTGCCGGTCGAATCTTAGTAAAAGTGAAACAACAACTGGATGAATCATTATCGAGTATTCTAATATTGAATACCTTTGCTCATACCATGGGCGCTGCCGGAGTTGGTGCACAGGCTGCACAGGTATTTGGGGCTGAGTGGGAAACTTTGATTGCTGTCCTATTAACCTTGGCAATTCTCTATTTTTCAGAAATTATTCCGAAAACCCTTGGTGCAACATTTTGGCGAAAGTTGGCAGTCCCTTCCGCATACATCATTCGCTGGTTAGTAAAACTAGTATTCCCCTTGGTATGGATATCTACTCGATTAACGGGTCTATTTAGTGGCGGTGAGAATAATGAAATTACTAGGGAGGAAATCATAGCGCTAGCCTCTTTAGGTCAAAAAGACGGTAATTTGATTTCTCAAGAAAATGAATACTTGTCAAACATGTTGCGGCTAAGGGAGATTCAAACCGAACAGGTTCTTACTCCTCGCAGCGTCGTTCATATGTTAGATCAGAATTTAACCGTTTCCGAGGCATTAAACTTGCCACAAACCATTCAGTTTAGCCGAATGCCGGTGTATGGTAAGAGTATTGATGACATAGTCGGTAAGGTTATTAAGTTAGACTTGTTTGAGGCGGAGCGCAAAGGGCAGGGGGATTCTCAGGTTAGCCAGTTTGCTAAACCGATTGTTCGCGTTTCCGAGAGGCTACCCGTTCATAAACTTCTGGATATGTTTATTGATGATCGTGGGCATCTCTTTCTAGTGGAAGACGAGTTTGGACAAACCGCCGGAATTGTAACTCTCGAAGATGCCATAGAGACATTGCTAGGTAGAGAAATAGTTGACGAGAGTGACAAGGTGGAAGATATGCAAGCGCTTGCTCGAGGAAAGTATCGTGAAAGGCTTAGAAACAGTCGGACGAATAACAAAGAAGCTTAAAATTCTTGGTGGTTAGCCACTGTTTTACAGATATTTAGATAGGCACTGTTAAATATGGCTTTTTTGGCACGTTATGTTTTATGCTTTGTTTCACTGCTTATTTTTCTATTCTCTGGTAGCACTCCCTTAATTGCATCTGCTACTGACGCTGATTTCCAGCATTGTAAAACTTTATCGGTTGAAATCCTTCAGCGTTGTCTTTCACAGTCTACTAACAGCGGAGATCCGGTTTGTTGGAGTGAGTCAAAGGATGCCTTTAGGTTTTGTCATCAACGAATTAAGAAACTCTATGATGTGAAGTCTAATGATAAGCGTCGCATAGCCGAGAAACAGGCACAGAAAAATCGGTTGCTGAAATCTACAAACGCTAAAATTTTTACTGACAATATTAGTATTACCTACCCAGATAAATCGAAAATATTTATATCTTTTCTAAACAATAATAGAAACTTGCCGGTTTTAATTAATAGCTCTATTGACGTTAGTTTAAGTTCGGAGTCAAGTTATCAGATTTGGGAGCAATGGCTAATAGAGGAGTTCATGAACAATAATCAACTACCGTTGCCATTGGATGGACTGGTTGGCCGTAACATCTTAGTGTTGAAACTAAAAGACAATAGACTGCTTCCAGTAAACCATGGCGGAACCGGTGTTGTTCAATTGAAAATTTCCGGAAAATTTCAAGTCGAATATAAACGAACAACTAGTGGAATTGAAGAATTTACTTTAGTCGAATTTTAATATCACCTAATAGCTTACTAGGATTAAATGAACGTCCTTCAACCTACTATTTCCGCGAAGAATCATCGTCGACATTTAATAACTAGCGTGCTAAAAATGTGTTAATTAGCCAGAGGTAACGTAAATGTAAAACATGAGCCTTTGTTAATTTGAGATTTTACCGATACTTGCCCGCCGTGCAATTCTACTAGGCGTTTAACGATAGAAAGCCCAAGTCCAGAACCTTCATATTCTCTAGTGGTAGAATTATCGACTTGTTGGAACGATTCAAAAATTGAATCAAAGTCATCTTTATCAATGCCTATGCCACTATCTAATATACTAATCGACATCATGTTGTTTTCATGCGTCGAAGATATTTCAATGGTACCTTTCACAGTGAATTTGATGGCGTTTCCAATTAGGTTTATTAGTATTTGTTGAAGCCTATTATCATCGGCTACAACCGCTGGTAGCTGCGCCGGAAGATGATTGATCAGTTTAATTGATTTCTTATCGGCGAGAGGTTTTGTGACAGCTATTGCCGTTTCCACTGATTTTAAAGGATCAAGCGCTACTAAGTTTAACGGCGATTGTTCTGCGCTAAGTTGAGAGTAGTCTAGAATATCACTAACAAGGTGAGACAGGCGTTGACCACAGTCAACGACCAACTGCAGATTCTCTTCGGTATCTTTCGCTAGTGGACCGGTTGCGCCATCTAAGATCATTTCAGAAATGCCAATAATTCCATTGAGTGGTGTTCTTAGCTCGTGAGATGTATTAGCAAGAAAATTATCTTTAAGTTTGTCTAACAATTTTAGTTTGTCATTAATCGCCTTCTCTTGTTCAAGCTGTCGGTGAGCCATAGCGACTTTTTCGCGATGGTGATGAATAAAATATAAAATACCTGCAATGAGCAACACCGCATAAGTAACAAAAGCCCACCAAGTCAACCACCAGGGCGGAAGAATGGTTAGATTTATAGAGCGCGCATCCTCATTCCAATCTCCGCTATTATTACTTGCAAGTACCTTAAGTGTATACTCCCCCGGCGCTAAATTGGTAAACGTAGCGCGACGGTTATTAAAACTAGTTTCAATCCAATCTTGGTTAAACCCCTCTAGTTTATAACGGTACTTATTTTTCTTAGGATCAATAAAATGTAATGCTGAAAATTCAAAAGAAAAGACGTTGTCACTATAATTTAATGTCAGGTCAGAAGTGAAGTTGATTGTTTTTTCTAAAGGAGAAGATGCCTCTTTTTCTCTTACTAGGACACTTTTATTGAGTAAACGGAAGTCGGTGAATACTACACTAGCTGGATAGCTTTTTGATTCGATATTAAGGGGATCAATAGCACAGTAACCATTGCTTCCAAAATAAAATTTTCCGTCACGACCTTTATGATAAGCGCCGGCGTTAGCTCCAA
>CAJQOL010000100.1 GCA_905479925.1 uncultured Kangiellaceae bacterium
AAGAAGATATTTTTGAATACATCGAAGTTTTTTATAATCGGCAACGGCTTCATTCAACCAATGACTATTGGTCACCGGTAGATTACGAAGCTATGATGAAAGTTGCGTAATTGGGTGTCCGGTAAAGTGTTGACAGATCATTTCTGCTACGCTAAACTCATTGTTCGGACAATCTAAGTAATAGACTCGCTGCTAACCTGCTTTTCATAAAACTTTCAAGTTGAGCCTAACTTAGATATTAACTTGCCTAGTTTAAACCATGCTTTTCTAGTCGGTAGAGAAAGGCTTTATAGCCTAAGCCCAAAAGCTTAGCTGATTGGGTCCGATTATTATTGCAGTGACTTAGAGCTTGCTGAAGGCATTCTTTTTCATGTACTTCCCAGTTTATTCCATGTAGTGGAAGCAGAAACTCTTTAGCTGTATTTCCATTTGAAAGTTCTAATTCATCAATATCTTCACTATTTATTGTATCGCCAAAGGATAACAATACTAACCGTTCTAAATTGTTTCTTAGTTGCCTTACATTGCCCGGCCAAGAGTAAGCTAAGAGCTTTTTAAACGCGCTACCGGATAACTGCTTTTGTTCAATCTTGTGTTGCTCGCAGAAGTAATCAACAAAGTGTTTGATCAATAGCGCGACGTCCTCTTGTCGTTGTCGAAGTGGAGGTATGGTGACTGGAATAACATTAAGTCGATAATACAAATCCTCACGAAAGTTACCCGCGGTCACTTCCTCCATTAAGTTTCGATTAGTCGCAGAAACAACTCTGACATCTAGTTTTATTTCTTTATTGGAACCGACCCTAGTAATGGTACCTTCTTGCAAAAAACGTAACAGCTTACTCTGTAATATCAGCGGTAACTCACCAATTTCGTCGAGAAATATAGTGCCGTTATTAGCGGCCTCAAACTTCCCGATGCGAGTTGTAGAAGCGCCAGTGAAAGAGCCTTTCTCAGCGCCAAATAATTCCGCCTCCGCTAGGCTTTCAGGAATGGCAGCACAATTGACCGGCAAGAAACAGTTCTCACTACGATTAGATAAGGTGTGAATAGCACGTGCAGCAAGCTCCTTTCCGGTACCACTTTCGCCATTAATCAGAAGGGTTGCGTTGGTCGGTGCTGCTTTTTCTATGCGTGCAAAAAGACGATTCATCGCAGATGATTGACCAATCATATCTACTAGTTTCTTACGGTGTTTGGATTGTTGTTTTAATTCGCTATTTTCGGACTCCAAAGAGCGTGTATACAATAGTTTTCTAATGGTAAAGAGTAGTGTTTCTCTATCAAAGGGTTTCGGCAGATAATCATCGGCGCCGGCCCGAATTATGTTAATCGCATGAGACGCATCGCTATGTGCGGTAATAAGAATAAAACTACAGTTAGGATCTAGTACCGTTAGCTCTTTTAATAGCTCCTCGCCATTCATACCCGGCAGCTTCCAGTCCGATATGACTAATTCAAATGGGGTTTTCTTAATGGCTAGCAAGCCATCCTCAGCGCTTCCAACCGCCGTCACCTTGTAACCTTGGGATTCAAGAATCGACTGAATGATTTTTCGCTGATCTACTTCATCTTCAACTAGTAAAATTTGAATGCTCATGTGGTCTATACTCTATTATTTAAGGTCAAAACGGCGGTACAGCCTGTATTCGTTTGACTGCCTTTGTCGCTATTGTCGACAATTAATTCAGAATTATTGGTTACAATTAAGTTACCGTTATATTTGAGAGTGGCTACTCTATGAGCCAAATATAGACCCATACCAGCGCCATAGGTTTTGTTAGTATTGTGAGGTGAAAAAAGCTTTTCATTAATTGTTTTAGAGAGACCAGCTCCATTATCCTTAATCGCTATTTCTATTGTTTCTTTAAAAGACACTTCAACTTTAACAAAACCAGTTTTATCGTCTAGGTGTTTTTCCGTAACGGACTCAATGGCGTTATTGAGTAACGTTAAAAATAGACTTTTTAACTCGCTATTGATAGCCAATATTTGATTATTTTGATCGTCAAAAATATCATCAACTTTTAGTCCTATATGAATTCTATTAAGTGGATTCAGTTTAAGATCGTCAACACAGGTTTCAACCAGTCTTGGAATATTTACTTGCTCTACTAACGAGGCATCGCTCGACATAATATCCATTAAGGAGCGCACCCATTTGTCAATTCGACTTACTTGATGTTTTGACACTTTGCAAAGCTCATCTTTTTGTTTATTATCAACGTTTGATTGAATTTCATCAATTGCTAAGTTCAAGGTGTTAAGTGGGTTTCTGATAGTATGTGCTAAACCTCGAGTAATTTCTGTAAGCTCTGATAAATGCGCTTTCTTTTGAAGTTGTTCATTTTCAATTTTTAATCGTTCAATTTGTCTAGACATCTCATTGAATGCATCTATTGTTTCTCGCAGCTCAATACTTTGTAATTTATGCGGCACTTCTATCTGTAGTCCAAATTCGCCTTTCCCGACTTTTTTGGACACTTTCTGCAGCTGCCTTAATGGAATGGCTAAACGAGTGGAAAAATATGAGGCTATTAATAAACCAACGAGAATTGAAATAAGCGCGCTGACTAAAATTTTACTAGACATTTTTTCTAACGAGGTTTCTATACCGGTACGAGGAATGTTGACATTATAATTTGCCCCCGCACTTTGAATTGAAATTGATTTATCTCGTTGACCATCGAGAAGATCGACGTGAATGTTACTGCTATTTCCTCGTAGACTTTTTAGTATTTCTAACTGAGTCCTCTCATTAATGTCTCCACGAATGGCAAAGTTTCTAAACTCTAAATTAACCGGCCGACTCAGCATTGTTTGTATGGTCGAGACGCTGACTTCAAAGGCCGCTTCGCCAATCTTGCTAGAGACATCCTTGGTGAAATTTTGAAACAACCAGAGCTGTATCAGCAATAGAGCACTAAGTAGCATTGCTGTAAATATAAAGGTAATCTTTCTAAAGGTCATTGCGAGATTGTTCCTTATTTAAAACTAGTATTGATAGTATACAAACGTTATCCAACAGACAACGATACATAGCGTCAACAGGCTAAAAAAGAGTAGGGCATTACTTGCCATAATCATTAAATCTAACTAAGAGATAGCAGAAAGCGTGCCATATACGCCAAAGCTCAAAACAGAGCAGTTATTACAAAGCTAGCGGTTGCTGATTGGGGGCTATTCTAAAAAGGTGTGCAAGGTAAGAGCGAGAGTCAAGCCGCTAATCATACCAACTAGCTCCCATCGATCCGGTGCTTTAGAGCGTAAATAGCTGACAATACCATTGGAAGTGTTAGAATTTTGGTGTTGTTGTACGTGTGAATGGTCATGGGTTTGACTGGTATGCATACAGCCGTCTGAATGGGGCTTATGAAGAATCACGTGCATTAGCGAACCGCTTATGAATGATTGGAGCATGACAAAAGAACTACCACTAATTGTTTGGTACAAAGGCACACTTAAGTAAAAACCGGCGATTGTAGCGAGTGCCATGGTAAACAAGGTTAATAATGCGTACTTCTCTCCGATTAGCGGTTTCAGCAGCCACCAAATTGTTAAACCAACTGGTAAGCGGTGCAAAATGATAGCAAGGCTCAAGTTTTCGTGTTGATGCGTGGTCCCTTCGGTTTGAAGTGCAGCTCCGTCTAAACAGGCGTGAAAAATGAGGCCGGTAATACCAAGTAGTATGGTGATGGAGTGGGTTTGATTGGCGGCACGGGTAAACAGTTTTTCAATTAACGTTGGCCCGCTAAATCCAATAAGGGCTAGAATTATAGATAAATATCCGATGGCTTCATAGGCCTCAGGTATCACTTCAATTAGAAGTGTTGACGCAATAACCACCAAAATAAAGCCGCTGACTATGCGGTCTGTACGCCGCATAGGACCAAACGTTTGGTAGATCAACGGACCTAACGCTAGCGCAAAGATACTGGCAAATAACGCTATCATTCAAACAGTTTTCCGGGATTTAACAGTCCGTTGGGGTCAAAATTTTGCTTGATAGCTTTCATTAGCGTAATTTCTAACGGTGAGCGACTGTACTCAAGATAAGGTTTCTTTAATAGACCGACACCGTGTTCTGCCGAAATACTGCCATCAAAACTCTTGAGTATGGCAAATATTTCTGGATTTGCTTCAGCGCACTGCTGTTTAAAGGTTTCAAGATCAAGCGATGCTGGCTTTAAAATATTTAGATGCAAATTTCCGTCACCTATATGTCCAAACCAGATATTTTCAAACTCTGGGTATCGGCTATTAACAAATTGGTCAACTTGCAGGAGGAAGTCGCCAACCTGAGATGGTTTTACTGCAATATCATTTTTGTAGGGCGGATAATGCGAGATAGATTCTGATATGCCTTCTCGATATTGCCAGAGTTCGGTTGCTTGTTGGGTCGATTGACTGATTACGCCATCAACCAACCATGCTTCTTCCGCAGCATTTTCAAACAACTGTAACGCTTTATCCAATGCGTCTTCGGTTCCTGCTTCAAACTCGATTAAAACGTAGAATGGCGACTCTTGCTCAAATGGGCGCTTTAATTGGCGGTGCTCAAGCACTTTGTCTAATGCTTGCTGAGAGAAAAACTCGAACGCTAATAGCTCCATATTGGATTGAAAATGGGCTAAAAGTGCTGATATGTGGCTTAATGATTCTGTTGCCAACAACATAACCGTTGGTTCAACTGGTTGGCTAGTTAACTTCATTTCAGCTTGTGTGATTATTCCAAGGGTACCTTCGCTACCAATCATAAGATGTCTTAAGTCATAACCTGTAGCATTCTTGATTAAGCCATTGTTTAAATGAAGAATGTCACCTTGAGCCGTTACAACCGTTAACCCAAGCACCCAATCTCTGGTTAAACCATATTTTAGAACCTTTATGCCCCCTGCATTGGTAGCAATATTGCCACCAATTTGGCTGGAACCCGCCGATGCAAAATCAACTGGGTAATATAAACCATTTTCGAGCGCAAAATTCTGCAGTTGTTCGGTTATTACACCAGCGCCACAGTTAACGGTACGGTCTGTTGCGTTGAAATCACTAATGTCGTTTAGCCGGTCTAACGATAGTACTAATTCGTCGTTACAGGCAACAGCGCCACCACTTAGTCCAGTTCTTCCTCCCGAAGGCACGATAGATAGTTCTAATTGGCTGGCTAATTTTACAACCGCAGCGACTTGATCGGTATTTGCAGGTTTTACCACTAAGCACGGAGATGGCTGATATAGACGGCTCCAATCCTGGCCGTAGGTATCAAGATCATCTTTGCTATCTAATACATAATCTTTGCCGACTATTTCGGCAAAAGCATTCAAATGAATGGACATTCTAGTTCCGTTGTTAAGCGTTTCGTGTATGGGCGGAATTGTATCAGAAATGGCTAAACGATGACGATAACTATCAACGTTTAACCAATAGCGAATAGCAATAAAGCGCTAGGCTAATTGCGCTGGTTTATATAATGTGACATTAAACCGGTGGTAGAGCTGTCTCTGTTGGAAGAATTGTTTGATTCACTATCAGAGTCAGAAGATGACGATGCATTACCGTCAGCTGATAAGTCTTTTAGGATAGACTGGGCGAGCTGTTTACCGAGTTCGACTCCCCATTGATCAAAGGAGTTAATTTTCCATATGATGCCTTGAGTAAAGATTTTATGCTCATACAAAGCGATTAGCGAGCCTAAATTACTGGGGGTTAACGCTTGAAGTAGCAGTGTATTGCTAGGGCGATTGCCTTCAAAAATTTTATGGGGAACTAAATTGTCGATAGCTTCCTGATTTAGTGACCCGCTCTCCAGCTCCTGCCTGACCTCTTGTTCATTTTTTCCTTTCATTAAGGCTTCGGTCTGCGCAAAAACATTAGACATCAACGCATCTTGGTGTTTGTTGTCGCCAGAAATATTGCGCGCGGTGGCTATTACATCAATTGGGATTAACTTGGTTCCTTGGTGCAGAAGCTGGTAGAAAGCATGCTGGCCTGGATTACCTAATTCTCCAAACAGCACTGGCCCTGAAGAGTAGTTAATTCTTTTACCAGATAAGGCTACCGATTTACCATTACTTTCCATATCTGCCTGTTGAAGGTATGCAGGAAAACGGTGTAAATGCTGGGAGTAGGGGAGGACTGCGATCGCTTGGGCGTCAAAGAAATTATTGTACCAAACTCCGAGTAAGCCCATTAGCGCCGGAATATTGTTTGCGAGTTCCGCCGACCTAAAATGCTGATCAACTTCGCTGGCTCCTTTTAATAGTTGTTCAAATTGTTGTTTGCCTATAGCGATCATTATCGAAAGACCAATAGCAGACCACATAGAGTAACGGCCACCGACCCAATCCCACATGCTAAATATATTTTGGTCATTGATTCCAAACGACTTCGCCGCTTCAATATTGGTTGAAACCGCTACAAAATGCTTGGATAACTTGCTTTTATCATTAACCAGTGACAAGAACCAATTTCTGGCGGTATTAGCATTAAACATGGTCTCTTGGGTGGTAAAGGTTTTGGAACAGACAATAAATAGTGTTGTTTCAGGGTCTAACGGAGCTAATACGTCATCGATCTGATTTTCATCGAGATTGGCGACAAAATGAAAATTAAGCGTTGGTTTAACAAAAGGCGATAGCGCTTCCGTTACCATTTGTGGTCCGAGGTATGAGCCTCCAATTCCAATATTAACGATGTCGGTGATTGGTTTATTAGTATAGCCGAGCCAGTCACCATTTCTAACCTGTTCTGCAAGTTGGTAAGCTCTTTCTATTTCAGTTCTTACTTGGTGGTGAACATCTTCGCCATCCAATACTAAAGGCTGGTCCGTTTGGTTTCGAAGCGCAGTATGTAAAACGGCTCTGCCTTCGGTCGCATTAATTTTTTTAGCATCAAACATTGCGTCGATTTGTTGGGGTAATTCACAGGCATGTGCTAGTTCGACGAGTAATCCGATAGTTTCTTTGGTGATGCGGTTTTTGGAGTAATCAAACAGGATTTCATTAAGCTCAACTGAAAATTGATCGAAGCGTGAGTCATCCTCTGCAAACATATCTCGCATATGTTTGTTTTGGATTTCTGAAAAATGCTGCTGCAAAGCTTGCCATTCCGGCATTTCCATTAACGAGATAGGTTGTTGGCTCAAAACTCTATTCCTTAAAAAAAGGCGAGAAAATCTCGCCTTGGTTAGTTCTGGATGAAGTTTAGCATTGTCGCAACGCTTTATTAACTGGATTATACGGCTTTTTTAAGATCCACTCGTTGTTCGCAGCTCATTAGCGCAACACTGGTGTCCAGCATACGATTTGAGAAGCCCCATTCGTTATCATACCAAGCCATAATTTTAACCATATTACCGCTAACGGTCGTCTGTGCTGCGTCAAAGTTAGAAGAGGCTGGGTTGTGGTTAAAGTCTATTGAAACCAAAGGTTCATCCACGTAGCTTAATACTCCGCTAAGGTATCCGTTAGCGGCTTCTTGAACAATGCTGTTAACTTCTTCGACACTGGTTTCTCTAGAGGCGATAAAGGTTAGATCGACTACAGATACGTTGATCGTTGGCACTCTCATCGCCATTCCATCAAGCTTGCCGTTTAATTCCGGCAGAACTAGTCCTACCGCTTTTGCTGCACCGGTTTTGGTTGGTATCATTGATTGAGTTGCTGAACGAGCCCGATAGATATCTTTGTGAGCCGTATCGATGAGTTTCTGGTCATTAGTAAATGCGTGGATTGTTGTCATTAAACCTGACTCGATACCAATGGCGTCGTTCAATACTTTAGCGACAGGTGCTAAACAGTTAGTAGTGCAGGACGCATTTGATATAACCTCACTGTCAGCGGTTAAAACATCATGATTAACGCCATAAACGACAGTGGCATCGACATCAGCTCCCGGAGCAGAAATGATAACCTTCTTTGCCCCGGCTTCAATATGTTGATAAGCTGCTTCGCGACTAGTAAAGAATCCCGTGCATTCGTATACGATATCAATATTTAGTTCAGACCATGGTAAGTTTTTAGGTTCTCGCTCATTGAGTATTTCAATACGATCGCCATTAACTGACATCGCAGCATTACCTTGAGAGCTGTCTAACAAATTAACATCTGCATTAAAACGTCCGTGAACGGTATCGTATTTTGTTAGGTGGACATTATTGCTTGCATCACCAAGATCATTTACCGCAACAATTTGAATTTTTTCTCGGTAGTCACTTTCATAAAGTGCTCGAAGAATATTTCTACCAATTCGGCCGTATCCGTTTATTGCTATTCGTAACATTTGTATCTCCTCAGTCTTTTAATTCTGTGCTGTGTGCAGATTTAGTATTAGTTATGTATTTTTTATTATTGCTATTATTTGGTACAAGTTTTGTTATATATCGATCTTTTTTAACAGTCTTCATTAGCGGTGTTTTATGTTTGTTTTTTATAACCTTCGTCTTTAGCTATCGTTTATAACCGTCGTCAATAGCAGTCATTTATAGACGGCTAGCCGCGGCTGCAAGTTTTGTAATAGCTTGCCAGTCTTTGTTAGCAATCAGTTGTTTGTCTAACATCCAACTACCACCCACGCATGCGACATTGTCTAAAGCAAGATAGTCGGGAGCTGTTTGTAAAGAGATACCGCCGGTAGGGCAAAAGGTCGCTTGCGGGATTGGACCAGATATTGACTTAAGCATATTAACGCCGCCAGCTGCCGCCGCAGGAAAGAACTTCATAGCATCATAGCCGTTATCTAAAAGGTTCATGACTTCACTGGGTGAAGCAGCGCCCGGAAGAAGCGGTGCATTGTTAGCGGCGGCGCAGTCCAGTAGTCGCTTGGTGGTGCCCGGTGATACCATAAAATCGACACCAGCATTCATAGAACTTATTAAGGTTTGTTCATCGATAACCGTACCGCTGCCAATTACAGCGTTGGGTAACGCCGATTTCATCGATTTAATCGCATCAATTGCAACCGGCGTCCGTAAAGTGACCTCAAGAACATTAAGCCCACCTTCTACTAAAGCGTTAGCGAGTGGTACAGCGTCTTCAATTTGGTTGATAACAAGTACAGGGATGACTTGAGTTGATTTAATTAGATTCTTTACTGGGTTAGTCACTGTTTTTTCTCTCTTCTATTCTTAATAATTTGAATACAGTATCGGCGGCGAATACACTAATCCGTCATTAGCCTTCATTCGCACCAATATATTTCTACCGGTGTTCTTGTCTGGTTAACGAGTGCACTAATGGGAGTTAATAGTGGATGATTATTTTTAATAGCTCGCTCAATAACGGCCATCTTCTGATTACCAATGATCAACAAAATAATTATTTTACTATTCAGAATAGCGGATAAAGTTAAGCTCATGCGTTCTGGAAAATTGCCGGCGACTTCACAACCGTTTGCATCAATGCTGACGCAAACCTGTTGATTATTTAGGTCCATATTTAACTCGATATTTTTAGAGCCTGGAAATAGCGAAGCAAAGTGACCGTCAAGCCCCATACCTAACATAGTTAAACTAAATGGTGAGCTGACGGACTCGTATTTATCGTTGCATTCTTGCATTCCGAGTACCGCTGTATCGGCCTGATTTTTCATGGCGACATAATTAGCATCTTTAGCATTATTAATCAGTAGATTCTCTTCGGTTAAACGCTGATTACTTTGCGCGTGATCGCGGTCCAGCCAGCGCTCGTCTGACTGGGCGACAAAAACTTTTTTCCAGTCAATATCAGATTTTGATAGTTGCTCAAAAGCGGGAGCAGGGGTAGAGCCCCCTGGTACGATAAAGCTAACGTCAGCATCGTTTTCTAGTGCATCAGAAAGAATTTGTTCGCAACGTGTTGCAACGTTGGAAAAAAGTTCGATCTTATTTTCAAATTTCTTAAAGATCACATTATTTGTGTTTTGCATTGATGATGTTCTTCCTTCTTTACTGGTATTGTCAATTCACTTGCCAGCTGTAAAAATAATTACTCTTAGGCTTCGATATCGAACCAAGCTCGCTTGTCATTTTTAAGTAGATCTTCGGCCTCACTCGGCCCCCAACTACCAGCTCTGTATAAGAAAGGCACGTCTTTGTTTTCTTGCCAGTGGTCTATAATTGGATCCACCCACTTCCATGCGGCACTGCCTTCATCACGGTGAATAAACAGCGAGGCATTGCCAGCAATGGCGTCCAAAAGAAGTCGTTTATAACCGAAGCTTTTAAACCCTTTAGAGCTTTCAGTGAAGTTCAAATCAAGCTTAACCGGCTTAAGTTCCGTCTTAAGTTGAGTCATATCTTTTGCCATCAGGATCAGTTGCATTCTTTCTTCTGGCTGCAGCTGTATAATTAATCGGTTTGGGGTTAATTGCCCGGCACTTTCCTCAAAGGCATTATGAGAAACGTCTTTGAATTGAATGACAATTTCAGCGCTACGGCGTTTTAATCGTTTACCGGTTCTAATATAAAAAGGCACTTGAGCCCAGCGCCAATTGTCAATGTTCGCTCTTATAGCGACAAAAGTTTCGGTAAGGCTGTTTCCGCAATTTAGTTCTTCTAGATAACCGGGTTCGAGTTTTTCGTTAATATTTCCAGCGACATATTGTCCTCTCACCGTATAACGCCCGACGTTATCTCCGGTGATTGGCCTAAGCGCTTGCAGGACTTTGATCTTTTCATTTCTAATATTAGAAGCAGTCATCTTATTTGGAGACTCCATGGCCACAAGACCAAGAAGTTGCAACAGATGGTTTTGAACCATATCTCTCATTGCTCCTGCGCCATCATAAAAACCGGCTCGTCCTTCTAAACCAACTTGCTCATTGATACTTATTTGAATATGATCGATTGATTTTGAATCCCAAAATTGCTCGAAAAGCGAATTGCTAAAACGTAATGCCAATAGATTTTGCACAGTCTCTTTGCCTAAGTAATGATCAATTCGGTAGATCTGGTCTTCTAGGAAGTGTTTAGCAATATTGGCGTTTATATCCTCCGCTGAGGCTTGGTCATAACCGATTGGTTTTTCTACAACCACTCTAGAATTACTTGTGATTAAACCGGAACGCCCTAAATTTTCGCAGCAATCACCGTAAATACTGGGGATGATAGCCAGATAAAATATCCTCGGATTTTCTTCACGCTTATCGAACATGGTGGTCAGTTCTGTCCAGCCTTTTTGGTAGTCAGCTACATCGACATAGGTAGGAACAATTAACTTTGCGAATTCATCGTACGTGCCTTTTTGATACTCATTGGGAAGCATAAATTTCTTGAATGCTGTTTCGACGATTTCAACTGTTTTAGCAAGTTCATCTTTTTTTCTTGAACAAACAAATATTCGCGAGTCTTCGGGCAGCTCTCCTTCAATGAAAGCGCGGTACATGGACGGCAATAGCTTTCTCAGAGAAAGATCACCAGTGCCTCCAAAAAGGACCAAGTCGAAGGCTTTATCTAATATTTTTTGCAAAATAGTTTCTCTCTTGTATAGGATATTTGAGTTAAGTCTTGTCGCTAATTAGCCGAAGCTCGTTGCGCCTTCTTCAGCCGAGGTAACGGTATTTCTAAACTGATTGAATAGTTCGCGTCCCATGCCCATTTGATCGCTGTAGTTTGTTTTAACCGCCGCTTCTCGTTTGTCTAATTCTTCCGCTGAAACCAGTATTTGAAGTTCACCAGTGTTACCGTCAAGAAGAATTCTGTCGCCGTTTTTTATATAGGCGATCATTCCACCATCTAATGCTTCTGGTACCAAATGAATTGCCGCTGGTACTTTGCCCGACGCACCGGACATTCTTCCGTCGGTTACAATTGCAACTTTAAATCCGTTACTTTGTAACGAACCCAGAATAGGGGTTAATTTGTGGAGTTCGGGCATACCGTTGGCGCGAGGTCCTTGGAAACGAATAACGGCAATTAGATCTTTGTTTAGTTGTCCTTGTTCAAACAATGTTACTAAGTCGTTCTGGTCGTCAACAACGACTGCCTCGGCTTCAGTAACTAGATGCTCATCGGCAACGGCGGATGTCTTAATAACGCATCGCCCCAAGTTGCCGGTTAATAACTTTAAACCGCCATGTTCGCTAAACGACTTGCTAACCGGAGCGAGGACTTGTTCGTCTAAGCTTTTGTTGACGCAGTTTTTCCATAAGATCCGTTGTTGATTCTGTTGAATATCGGCTGACTGTCTGAATATATCGGCTTGTTCATTATCGATAAGTTCTGGTTCCAGAAAATAATCCGCTAGTCCAAAGCCTTTAATGGTGTACACATCTTGATGAAGCAAGCCTGCGTCACTCAGCTCTCTCATCAGAAAGGGCATTCCGCCTGCAGCTTGAAAGTGATTAATATCTGCGCTACCGTTGGGATAAATTCGGCACAGAAGGGGGACAATCGCCGAGAGATCAGACATATCTTGCCAATTGACGATGACACCTGCCGCTTTTGCTATTGCAACAATATGTATTGCATGATTGGTCGAACCGCCAGTAGCCAATAAGCCGACCAAGCCGTTAACAATGGACTTTTCGGAAACTATATCCGATAACGAGTTACAATCTTCACCCGCGTTTGATTGTTTAATCAGCGCCTCCACGCCGGCAATAGTCATTGCTGTCCTTAATCCGGTATTCGGCGGTATGAATGAGCTTCCCGGTAGTTGCAGACCCATAATTTCCATTAGCATCTGATTACTGTTAGCGGTGCCGTAAAAAGTACAAGTACCGGCGCCGTGATAGGAGGCACTCTCACTAGCCAGTAGTTCTTTCCTACCCACTTTGCCTTCAGCGTATGCCTGTCTGACTTTAGCTTTAGCGTCGTTACTTTGTCCGGTTAACATAGGCCCTGCAGGAAGAAAAATAGTGGGTAAATGTCCAAAACTAAGAGCGCCAATGAGAAGTCCTGGAACGATTTTGTCGCATACCCCCATACAAATGGTGCCATCAAACATATCATGGGACATTGACACCGCTGTCGCCATAGCGATAACGTCGCGACTAAAAAGAGACAATTCCATGCCTTTTTGTCCTTGAGTAACGCCATCACACATAGCGGGTACACCACCAGCAAACTGGGCTGTCACACCGTGTCTCTTAGATGTCTCTTTTATTATATTTGGATAGTCTATATAGGGTTGGTGCGCAGAGAGCATATCGTTATAAGCACTAACAATCGCCAGATTGGCAACTTGCTCTTCGGCAATTAGTTTCTTGTCACTGCTACTGCAAGCAGCCATGCCATGAGCGAGATTACCGCAACTTAAGCCGCTGCGTGTTCTTCTGTTACTTTTAGCGTCCTGCATGCGCTTTAAGTAATCG
>CAJQOL010000101.1 GCA_905479925.1 uncultured Kangiellaceae bacterium
AATCCCCATTTGATCAACTGGTTTAAAAAGCGCAATGATAGAAACGTAGACCATACAACAATTCAAGGCTATGCAGAAGTCGCTAAAGATTTTGAACGGATAACCGCCGACCCAAATATTCTATCCACATTTTTCGCATCTGCTCAAACCGGTGAATATTTTAAGGAAAGTGAGGTAACCGCCAATTACGGCGATGGGCGCCCATACTTTTCCTACAAACGGCCATGGTGGAAAGAAGCGCTGGATAAAGGCGGACTATTTGTCGGCGACCTTTCAGTCGATATAAATTCAGGGGCGGTTTCCTCGGTTGTTCAGCAACCGGTATACAGCGATGGTGTTTTAATAGGAGTTGGTGGGGTCGACCTTCAGTTAAATCGTATTGCCGATATGGTAGAGGATATTAACTTCAGGGGGCAAGGGCATGGCTTTTTATTGGATGGTCAGCTTAATGTTGTGCATTTATCCAAAAAGACAGGACATTCGTTATCAATTGTCGATGACGGTGATAAAAAGAAAGATTCGCTCCGTGGTTTAGAACGCGATTTTGATGAGACTTCGGGTTTTGCCGAACTTAACTCAATGATGCAGGGCACTAATCAAGGCTTTACTGAAGTCATACTTAAGGGAGAAAACTATTACGTCGCTTTTAATCGTATTGAAATTAAGTCGTTGCAATTAAGCTGGACTATCGGTTTGTTGTTACCAGCGGAGATCTTAGATGCACCAGTACAGAATGCTGTTTGGACGACTTTCTTTAGTGTGATAGCCATGTTGGTAATAATTGCCGTGGTTATCATCGCTGCAACTAGTGCAATTGCAAAACCATTGCTACAACTGACCGATGTGATGCAAGGCATCGCCTCGGGTGAGGGTGATTTAACACGCCAGATAGATATTAAAAGTAATGATGAAGTTGGCCAATTAGCAGTCCATGTTAATACATTCACTGCAAAACTCCGTGATATCTTAAGGACCGCATCTACAAGAGCTTCTCAGGTAGGCGAGCGCTCCTTAAACGTTAATCAAATATCGACTGACACTGACAACGAAATTCAGCAGGAACGACAACAAATCGATGGTGTCAGTGTTGCCGTTACTGAAATGGCTGCAACGGTACAAGAGATTTCTCGTAATGCTCAGGAAGCCAATGACGCTGCCGAAACTGTACAAGAGCTAACCCAAAAAGGAACTGAGTTATCCAAAGAAACTCAGGTTGCAATTGACTCATTATCTGAATACATGGGCGAAGCATCGACCATGGTTTCGGGACTCGAAAAAGAATCTACGGATATCGGAAGCGTTGTTGATGTGATAAATAGTATCGCTGAGCAGACTAATCTATTAGCACTTAACGCAGCCATTGAGTCTGCAAGAGCAGGTGAACAAGGGCGAGGTTTTGCTGTTGTTGCTGATGAGGTACGTTCACTAGCGAGTAGAACTCAGGAGTCTACCGACGATATTAGAAATATGATCACCAAGCTACAACACAATGCTCAATCGGCGTCATCGGTTATGGAAAAAGGGCAAGCGCGCACAGAAGAAACTGTTAGCAAAACAAAGCAAGTTCTAGAATCATTCAACTCGATAAACCAATCCGTTGATATTGTGCAAGGTCAGAGTTATCAAATAGCTACGGCAACGGAGGAGCAGACAACGGTGGCGGAAGGGGTTAATCAAAGTTTACACTCAATCAACAAGCTGATTAATCGGACCTCTGAAAATACCGGTAACTTGGTAAAAGAAGCTGAACAATTAACAGAATTATCACAGCAACTAAACAGCACGATGAATCAGTTCAAACTTTAGCTAAATACTGGCTTACAGTACCTTAGGTTAAATTCAAAATTTATAATTCTGGGTTTAGCCTTATTTTTCTAGTTTTCTAGTTTTCTAGTTTTCTAATTTCCCAATTTCCAGCTTCGGCTTACGCAATTTCAATGAGCTTCCACTTTTATAAAGCGACCAAATAGCGCATTGGGGCGATATTTCGCATAGTGTTGTTTCGTTAATCAAATAACTGCTGATCGTTTGAACTCGTCATAACTAACTCTGCAAGTTGACCTGATCTGAACGGCTTATCAGCACGTATCTTACTTAACATGAACTCGGCATAATATGACCTTAAAATCAAAATAACGTTAGTTAGGCGTAGTAATTCTAGCCTTTTTGCCCGAACCTGTTTAATTGTTAGAAACAGTGATGCTAGTTTGCAGACTATCAAGGCAAACTTGTACGGTAATAGCTCTTGCTATTATCAACAAGTTTAACGTTGAGAAACGCTAAATTAGTACTGCTGGAAAGGTTAAATTATCCCGAGTTAAGGTTACTTAACAACCAATGAGGTATTGCTAATGAATAATGTAGAAGCGTATGAGAGGCCTACCATTTTAGGGCTGGCGGATTCAACCCACTATTTAGTTGGAATCATGGACGAGCAGGAAAACTTCACTTCGTTATCCGATCATGGGGATGTAGTCGCCTTTCGTACATTGTATAAAGCAAAAGAATATTTAAGAGAGTTAGAGTATCAAGAAGCCAATGTTCATTTTGATACCGCTTATGATGAGATGTGTGGCCTTTCTGAAAGTCAGCCCTCTATTCAGCGTATAACGTTATAGAATGAAAGACATAAACTTGCAAACCCGAGATTATCTATCGGTGTTTAACAAGATAGCTACGGACGGGGAAAAGAAAGAGAACCGATATGTACTTAACGGTATAAGTGCCTGGCATGATTACGACGGTTATACTTGTTTTTTGGAGTACAAGGATTTAACTCTTACACTTCTTTTCCATGGTAAATATTCCTTTGACTTCTCTAATAAGCAAACTATGATAGATTTTGTTGTTAAAGTTAAGAAGCTACTTTCGGAAAGTTGATTTGATTCAGCTTAGTGTTTCTAGAAAGCTTAATTTTTCTAGAAAGGCCAAGGCTTCTAGAAAGTCTAACGTTTCTTAAAATCCCGACTATTTAAATAAATCATATCGATCATCGAAGCTCATGTAGTTATATGAAATTAGTCAATTGCAAGTTAATTGGAACAGGCTGAATGGAAGAATTTAAATTTGAAGCGGTTAAAGGTGTTATTTTCGACCTTGATAATACGTTAGTTTCTTCGTCGTTAAATTTTAAAGCTATCAAAAACGAGCTTAATTGTCCTGCTAACAAAGATCTACTAACCTTTGTAGATTCTCTGGATCTAGTTGAGAAAGAAAAGGCCAATCAATGCATTATCAATCACGAACTAGCGGATGCTCAATCGTGTCATCTATTAGACGGCGTTAACGAACTGTTGTCGCTATTGGTTGACCGTAAAATTCCGACGGCGATCGTCACTCGAAATTGTCGAAATGCAGCAACCAAAAAAATGGCTAAAACCAACATTCTGATAGAGCTGCTAATAACAAGAGAAGATCATAAGGCTAAGCCTTCCCCAGAGGGACTATTAAAAATTGCAGAACTATGGGGAATACCTCCACGCAATTTACTTTATGTGGGTGATCACCTTTATGACCTCTACGCGGCAAAGCGCGCCTTTATGCCATCCTGTTTATTTACCTTTAACAAGGAGTTAGATTACTGTGATGAAGCTGATGTCACATTATCCAATCCGTCTGAATTGGTAAAAATACTTTCCAAGCTTACTCCTGATTTTCGACCGACAGCAGTGAACATATAAACACATAGTTAACTATAAATTATTGATGAATAAAATAAATCCGAAGAAACTAAACCGTTCAAAATGGACAGCGGTTGATGTTAAAAATAAAGAAAAACATTTTATTGTAACCGAAGTTAATTATGATGAGGACGATAGAGTCACCAGTTGCCTTATTGAAGCCGTTTATTCAAAAAGTCAGTATTCGATTGACTGGCGGTCGCTCAATAATAGAGAAGTCTGGTTGAATGGTTGGAAGTAGGGCTCTATCACCAGTCTATGCTTTCACCTTGCCAATCGACAAAACTCAATTTACCGTCAACTGGCATGTTTTGACTAATTTCTAGCAGTCTTTCCGCTACGAACTTTGGTGAAAATAGTTTACCTTCTGGGACGTTCTTTTGAAAAGGCTTTGATAATGAGGTGTCAGTGGTACCAGGGTGAAAAGCAATCACTTTAATATTCTTGGCTTTCACAGAAAACTCTATCGCAATAGTTTTTAGAATCATATTAAGTGCTGATTTTGACGAGCGATAACTATACCAGCCACCTAACCGATTATCGCTGATACTACCAACCCTCGCGCTCAGCACAACTAGCTTTGTCGCTTGTTTCCCCTTCAGGCGAGAAGCCAAATTTTTAATCCATAACATGGGCGTTATTACATTCACTTTCATAACCTGATTGAAAGCGCTTTCTGAAAAATCATCGATTCTTTTTTCCGGCTTTACTGAATCATCATGCAAAAGGCCGTTGCAAATGATTACTTGGTCAAAGTGTCTACTGGTATACCCAAAAATTAATTCTAATACACTATCTATCGATCCCTCGCTGTAATCTTTTATCTTAAAATGACTAGATTGACTAGATTGACTAGATTGGACAGATCTTAGAGAGCTATTAGATTCATCCGTACGACTTACTGTAATTATTTGATTAGATTTGTTTTTAGTAAGTTCATAGAGTAAAGCTTGCGCAATGCCACTGCTGGAACCAATAATCAATGTATGACTATTTTTCATGGCATGTGCCTGATAAACATGAAGATTTTTTAATCCTAAAAATTTTACATAGGGTGCGAGATATTGGCTGTCTATAACGAGCAAAAAAGATATAGCACCACCCAAGAATAGTTCTTATAACCGGCCAACCCATAGGAGCTACCCAAATACCCTTACCGACTATATTCCAGGCCCTATGAGTTACTTCTAATCCAATTAGTAATTGACCGTTATATATTCCATGCAGTAATGCCATCCCACGCGTAAACTCTATTTGTGGGTACCCGCCCAACGCCTCGGCGTCATGGAGGTCAACCAGGTTTATTTGTTCGTTTGTATCAAGCTGCTTGAGGTGGTTCATCTCTGCACAACACAAAGAACAATTACCATCATAAAAAATTGTTAGCATATTATTCTCATTGTTCAGTAAAGCCAAAGATAAAGAGCAGCTAGATGGCAGAGGAAAACGATACTTGTCAATCGGGTACGCATCGCAATATACCGTTGCTGATCCCGATCATTTATCGATAACTTCCTTTCTATAAACCAAAATAACAGATAGCAAATAGGCAACATATGTAGCGATACAAGCGCTGGTATCAATAAGCTGCAAAAAGCAATAAGACTAGTAATGATGCTGAAACTTTGTTTAAAAAAACTCCTTTGTTTTCGACTTTCGCTCCATTGAGAACCAGCCAAAAAACTTAGAATAATCGCGCTGTAGGCGATGAATATAGTCATCGCACTATTCGAAAGCGTCAGTGGTAAAAAGGTAAGGCCTAGTGCCGCTAGGAATGGAATTAGGCCAAGGTAGCCAAGTACTTGCCAAGATTCAGTCTTTTTAGCGTTATTCATATTTCATTACTCATAGCCTATACCCATCCCACCTCAAGATGCCTACTTCAGCGTGGCAATAAGCTATCATATTTAAGGCGCTGCAATGCCGTATTAGTCACTCTAATTCAAGTTGCAGTAACGAAGAAGATGATAGCTTATTGCCGCGCCCTACGGGAGATTCACCAGAAAACTTGCACAGCGTTACAGCTTTTGCCAAGGGCTAGCCATTCCCTACAAGCTGCGCCTCGTTCAAGCTTTCTGGTGAAGCTCTGAAGTACGCATCTTGAGGTGGGATGGGTATATAATTCATTATCCTAATAATCATACCTTCTCTGTCATCTTCCATTAATACTGATAGTAGAGGGTTTCCTGTCCGTTTTTGGGTAACTTAGCCGTGATAATCTTTGGGTCTTGTGATAACTGTCAAGTCCAGAAATAGCAACCGTTCCAAGATGTTCTATGTCAATATAGCCGTCTTCCTTAATTGCGTTAGGGTTGCAAAAAAGTGTTTTGATTTCACCAATGACTAATAATGTGCCATTTAACTCAATCGGTATAATCTCTGCTAATTTGAGCATATAACAAAGCTCGCTTTCATCAATTAATGGCGCAGTAAAGCCCGGTACAAATCTTTCGGTCAAACCTGTCGCTGAGAACTCGCTAGTATCCCGCGGGTATCGAGCCGCAGTTTGGTGTGCTTGTTGCCAGATGTTTTCATTAACATGATTAATGGTGAACTGGTCTGTTTGTTTGATATTGTCGAGGGTATGTCTTGCTACGCTATCGGGTCTCATAATAAAACCAACTAGCGCAGGAGATGAACCTAGGTGCACTAATGAGCTAAATATGGCAACGTTGGTATTACTATTTCGATCACAAGTAGCTATCAAGTTGGCACTTTTATAGCCTGAAAGGCTGTTGACCATCTGTGTCCGAAATCGACCATCATATTTGCTAATATCAAATTGACTAAGACGATACTGATTTAAGTTAGAATGATTAATGGCAGCTTTACTGAAATTGACTATTGGTTGTTATGATATACGTAAAAGTTCTTGCCTCAGATCGTGATATAAGAAGTTTAGAGGCACTTACTTAATCTCGTTTGTATCAAACATTCATGAGTAAGTGCCTAGAGGAATAGCAATCTATATTCAGGTTCTAGTTTTTCCTTAACTAATTTTTATTACCCTCCCAAGGTATAATCGGCAGAAATATCTTGCTGTCACTAAACCATTTTATGTTTAGCGGTTCACCGGCATCTTCGACCGATTCAAAACTAACATCTTTGCCAGTTCCCATATTAACTTGCGCGGCTCGATTTTTATTAACATTGAGTACCAAAACCAAACGGCTTCCTTTTTCGATCAATTTTGCTGTCATTCTTCCGTTCACAATGGGAACTTCAGTCTTGCTATTGGGAGTCAACAGTTCGCGCTTTGACATGTTTTTAGCATAACTAGCCCGCCCTATATATCGCGTTAGATGAAAGTATTTTCCTTCTTTTGTTTGTTCATATAAGTTAAACCCAATATCGACATCCTTCTTGTTTATGGCGATATTGAAACTGCCGGTAACCGCACCTGCGTAATGTTGAGGGCTGGTAAATGGTTCAGTGACAAATGTTAAACCGTTGCTATTATCTAATTCGTCTTTAATAAGCGGCCATGGTATTTGGTTACGTTCTTCACTTCGGTCTGCTAGATCAACCTTCTGCATAAACGAGCTTTCTGATGACGTAGGTTTCGTCAGCAATAATCCAGTATTTTCATCATCCATTGATTTAGTTAGAAAAAATTGCTGGTTGCGATCGTTCAAGCCTCTATAAGAATTACTATGTTGCCAGCTATTGCTGCCCATTAATTGGTAATTAACCTTGTCCTTTATTAATTGAGGTTTTTCTTTTCCGAAAAGAACATGGTCAAACCATTGTAGTGCCATTTCTTCAGTATCTTTTTTCAGAGCGACTTGGTCAAGCTCATAATTACTATGATGAGAACGAGCCACTCCTTGTGCCGTTATGTGATTATAAGGGCCAATAACTAAAGTATGATTTGCTTTGTCGTTAAACTGGTGATGTCGAGAAAGAAAATCGATTGCAGAAATTTGACCGCCGTCAAAGTAACCGGTAAAACTTAATACTGGTATATTGATTCGCTCATAGTCCTTTTCGTAAGGAAGCATATCTTGATAAAACTTGTCATAGGAAGGATGCTTAAGCCATTTTTGAAACCAGGGATTTGCAGTACCATCAATTTTGTCAATTTCGCTTAACGAGCGACCACTCTTGTACAAGTCTTCGGTAAGTTTATTGGTTTTCTGCCAGTCAGCATACACGCCTGAATCCATGGTTTTATTATTCGTTACATGGAACGCCCATTGGTAGTTACCGGTGAGGTAGATATTGTTTTCTATTGGCAAACCAGTGATTGGACTTGCTGCGGCGTAAGGCACAATTGTTTTTAGAGCCGGATGCATATACTTTGCCGCCGCCCATTGAGTAAACCCATTGTAGCTACCACCATACATGGCTACCTGCCCATCACTCCATGATTGCTTACTAATCCAATCAATTACAGCATTAGCATCTTTCCCTTCATGTTTCCATGGCACTATTTTGTTTGTACTTAATCGCTTTCCCCGAGAGTTAGCAATGACTCCAACGTAACCGTGAGCAGCAGCATGAATGGCTGTCTGGATATGTGATTTCTCGTCTGCATAAATAGTAAATTGAAAAGCCGTAGGCATTTTTGATTTAGCGTTCTTTTTCTTAACAATAGTGACGGAGTGTTCGATACCTTCGGCGGTTGTTATTAGCCGGTTAGGTTCTATGAAATAGCGAGTTTGATTTTCGCGTTTGATGAGCTTATCGGTGACGGGAATGACGTTTGCCAATATATGATAAAGATGGGTATTAACAATCAGTTGAATGACTTGCTCTTCACTCAATGAGGTTAGGGTCTGATAACCTTTAAAAATGTTGTGTACATATTGTTGAGCGCCATCAACCGACCACCCAAGAGCAGCCTGATATCGAAATAGTGTCTCATCACTTAAGGACCGAAAACGTTCGCTCATCAACGAGGTAAGCAATTGTTCAAATGAGTTAGCATTGGGGGTTGCCGTTAAATCTGGATGACGACTAACTTCAGCATGCAGCGAGTAATGCAAGTATTGCATGCCCGTTTGCTGCTGTTCGATCAATCGAGTCATTTCCTCTATGTCTTCCCGAATAGATAATAGCGCTACTCGATTAAAGAGCGCTTCGCTGTCAACCAACTCTGGCGATAGTTTCTGCGCAATGGTTTTTAGATCAGCTTTAAAGGATTCATTGTTTAATAAATTTAGCGTTGATGCTGGGGTATCTATAGACGCTTGCGCGAGCGCTTGCGGTGTTTTAAAGGTGGTCGCTTGACTCTGTGATAACGTCATTGTGGGAAAGAAACTCGCAACCAGCAGTGTGATTATGAATAGCACGGATAAATTAGTGTGAAATTGTTTGTTGCCAATCTCATGATCGTACTCTCGGCTCTTCTTAAGGATTTGATAAAATTTGAAATTCGTCATAGTACTCCGCTCCAATAAATTTGTTTGCTTGATTAACTGCAGAGTAATTTGTGTCGGTTCAAATGTAGTGAAGTTACTCTGATTTTTGATGACTTTTAATGACCAAATCAGGCAAATATGTTATTTTCCAGCTACTTACCTACTTTTTCGGCTATAGACATGCGTTGGCAAATCGAGCAGTTTGTGTTTTGTGATCAGCAGCAAACGTTACAGAATGGAGAGAATAGCCAACAACTTGAACCGATGGCTGTCGAGCTATTAAACTTTTTCTGCCAAAATCCCCAACAAATCATTAGCAAAGACTTACTGATTGAGCAGGTTTGGTTAGGTAGGGTGGTCAGCGATAATGCAATTAGTCGGCTAGTCACTAAGCTACGCAAGGTCTTGGAAGACGATCCGAGGAAGCCTCGTTTCATAGCGACTTTTCCTAAAAAAGGTTATAAGTTCATCGCTAGCGTTTCTAAAATAGAGTCACCGGATCCGGTTGACGCTAAGCTAGCGGCAGAAAATGAATTAAGCGAATCCACGGATCAGACCTCAGCTAAGCTAGCCAGTTCACCTTCTTCTGAAAGTAGAGAGCCAACGGCAACCAGCTTAAATACAGACAGCTCAAATACAACCGGCAGAGCTAATTTAACGATTATCAACTCAATGACTAAGTGGTTAGCGCTTATCCTGCTTGTTACTGCTGTCGGCTGGTGGATGTTACCGGGTTTGATTGACAAACCTGCGTCACTAACACACGCACAGGCGTTGACCCGTGATAGTGGCGATGAATACTTTCCTAGCGTATCGCCCGACGGAACCCGTGTAACCTACATGGCAAGTAGGAATGGGCGTATGCATTTAATGATAAAACGTCTTGAAGATGAACGTATTATTGAGATAGAGCATGGAGCCGACATGGGTACCGGCCCTGCTAACTGGAGCAAAGATGGAAAAATGATCGTCTATTTGGCCGCATCTAGGCAGCGCTGCCAATATTTCATAAGAAGGATAGACGGTTTATCGGTTAGTGAGCCCGCGTTATTGCACAATTGTCCGGCGGGCAGCTACGGTAAGATTATTTTCACTCATGATAATAACCGATTGATTTATAGTGAAGCTCCCGGACTTGATTCGCCGTATTCCATGTTTGAGATCGACCGCGCTACTCATAAGAAAAGAAGACTTAATCAGCCTAAATTAGAACTGGGTGGCAATAGTCAGTTTGACTTACACCCAACAAAGAACCTGCTATTAATTTCGTCCCCTGACAAACAGCAGTGGGAAGGCTTTTATAAACTTAACCTTGATTCCGATGAACTTGAATTGTTATTTAAGCAGGATGCGTATATTTGCTGCGGGATCTGGAGCCATGACGGAAAGCGAGTAATATTGATAGGTGAGCACCCCGCTTATCAGCTGTTAAGTTATGATCTCGATGGTGAAGATATCGAGGTCGTCTATTCTGACACATTAAGGCTTTCAAGACCCTCAAGGCATCCTAATGGGCGTGACTATCTATTTGTTTCTAGTCAGAGTAATGTCGACTTTAATACGGTAAAAGTTATATCCTCAGATACACAAGGTGCCAATCAATCTAAGACTTCAGTGGAGAAAAGCTCCATTACCTCAAGATTAAATAGTTCGGTTGATGATCGACTGGCAACTTACTCCCCAATGACGGGAAGGTTAGCTTTTATTGGATTGTCAACGGGGCAGGAGGAAATTTGGATCTCTAAGCCAAATGATCGCGTACCGATTAAGCTCAGTAATTTTAGGGACAGTAGACATTATATTGACCTAAAGTGGTCGCCGAATGAGGAATATCTATTAGCGCTAACATTAAATGAGATTCACCTAATCAACAGTGTTAGCGGCGAATATGAAGTGTTGAAAATTCCGCAGTCGGAGATCCGTTGGCTTTCCTTTAAAGATAACAGCTCTATAAGTTACAGTATTTATAAAAACGGGCAGTGGTTAGTTCACTACTACGATATTGAAAGTGGAATAGTGAGCAGTGCAGATCAGCGTTGGAAGTATATAAGCTACACCCCCAATATTGAGGATACGCTTTGGTTAGATCAAAACGATCAATTGTATTACGGCGAGTCCGTTATTCCAGCGCCCAACCAAAGACTCTTAGACGCAGTGAAATCAAACCGACGAACATTTAATATTAAGAAATTCGGTGATCGATGGATTTGGTATGATTGGCAAGAAGGCGGTTACCTATGGAGCTACCAACAATCCACGGATACCCATTCGGAACTGATTCAAACGCCAGTACAGCATTTCGATTATTATCAACAAATCTTAATTTACGGTGATTTGAAATTAGGTAACGCTGATATATACCAAACACGTACCGCTGCTCGACCATAAAAAGCTCATCAATAGAGGCGGTTCCATGTTGTTATTTTTTCAATGGCTAATGGAACAACCTTCGAAAGACTCTGGAACAAAAATGAATTATTCCAAGGATAGCAACCAACAGCTACTAGATGCTTTTATAAAACAGTTTAATCACTTTCATGAAAATATTGTAAGTCGTCCAGTGGCTAGCTCGGTTCTGCATCAACCATCGTGCCACTTACCTAAATCGGGCTTAGGTTTTGAAAAGCTCGACACCAAACTCTCTGAAGAAATTCTACCAAATATGTCCGCAAGTAACGGCGGAAGATATTGGGGGTTTGTCACGGGCGGAGCCAATCCAATCGCTACTTATGCGGACTGGCTAGTATCAACCTACAATCAAAATGTTTCCATCGGCGGCGATTCGATCGCAACATCAATTGAACTTAGAAGCGTTGAAATGTTATGTGAGTTATTTGATTTGCCTGCTACATTCAAGGGACTGTTTACCTCGGGAGCAACCGCCGCCAATTTACTTGCAGCATTTACCGCCCGGCAATTTGTTGGTCATCAACAAGGTCTCGATATTGCCAAATCCGGCATGAAAGCGCTAGAGGTTAGTATTTATAGTGCTACGCCACATGCGAGCATGACTAAGAGTTTGGCAATGGCAGGTTTTGGTAGCGAGAGTTACATAAAAATTGACTGTGAAGCTAACTCGGAATCTATGCAAATTGAGTCGTTAGAAAATGCTCTAAAAAGTAACTCTAAGAAAGGCGCAATTGTTATAGCTAGTGCGGCAACCGTTACCGGAACTGATTTTGATGACTTTATTAATATTTCAAAATTGTGCAAACAGTATGGAGCTTGGCTACACGTTGACGCCGCATTTGGCATCTTTGAACGTTTGATTAGTGGCAAAAATGGAAGAACAGCAGGGCTTGAGTTAGCCGATAGTATTACCTTAGATTGCCATAAGTGGCTTAACGTTCCCTATGACTGTGGTGTTTTTCTTACTAGTAATCAAGAGATGCTACGACAATCCTGCGAGGTAAAAGCGCCCTATTTACAAAGTGTCGAGGAAGAGATTCCATTTATGTCTTTAGGTATAGAAAACTCAAGACGATTTCGCGCATTGCCGGTTTGGGCAACACTTATGGGTTATGGTAGAGATGGAATAAAGTCGGCTATTAAAAAGAATATACAGCAAGCGAAAAAATTAGCGGACTGGTTAAACTCAAACAGCAACTATTTATTGGTAAAAGCTTGCCAACTAAACGTTGTATTATTTAAGCCTAACCCAGCTGTAACAACGCTCACTAGTTCAGAGTGTATGAGTCGACTAAATCAGTCTGGGCAGCTATTTTTAACCCCTGGTTCCTGGCAAGGTGAACCGATTATTCGAGCAGCGATCAGTAATTGGTCGACTAGTGACGAGGATATAGAAACAGCCATTGTTCAACTAGCGGCAATAATGACCAATTCATAAATTATTAGCTTGAGGATGTATCTCCCGGAAAACTAATATTATAGGAAACTTTCTTATAGGCGGGGTTATCTTCATCTTCAAAATAATCTAATAAAAATGTTTTTAATGTTTGATCAAGATCTGAATCCTTGGCTGAACTGGAAACGGCGCAGTTTCTACCTTGGTGTTTTGCAGTATATAAGTAGTTATCAATTAGTTTAATGGTATCTTCCCAACCCATAAATTTTGGAACCGCAGTTGAAAATGGGTAGAGCGAATATCCAATGGATACGGTTACGGCTAGCTCATGTCCTAACGCCATAATTTTATTTTGATTACGTTGCTCTAAATAACGCTCACAGAATATTCTTACGCCAGACTCAATCGTATCGAACATGATAATTAAAAATTCTTCGCCGCCCCAGCGAATGGCAATGTCGCCGTCGCGCAAATTTTCCGTTAACTCATTTGAAATTTGCTGAATGACCGCGTCGCCAACACTATGACCGAAATTATCATTGATTCGTTTGAAGTGATCGATATCTAATAAAACAATACCCATGCGAAGATTATTCTCTGGGTGATCACTGAATTTTCTAATACAAGCATTCGATATCTTCTCTTTTATTTCATTGATTAAACGACGGTTATACAAGCCAGTTAAAGGATCCCTTAAAGCTTGCTCTCTGAGTTTTTGATTAAGTTCATCAAGCGCATTATTCTTAAGAGAAATAATCCGATTGCGGTTATACACCGAATAAATAATAACAAGTAGAATTACGCCAAATAATAAATAAATAAGGTTTTGGGTTTGTTGAGCATTTATTTGGTTCTGGCTGATAATATCTTTTTGATTCAACCTCTCAATTTCATTAAGATTTTTCTCATGTTCAAATATTTCTTGGAGCTCAATGACCTTCTTGCTATTGGTTTTTTGAGTTAACTCGAGAGATGCTTGATGATATTGCTGATAGTAATCGAGTGCTTTTTCGTAGTCATCAACAATCTCGTAGGCTATCGAATAATCTTCGAGAATCCAAAGTAGTGACTGTTCACTTTTTAATGAAGTATAAATTTCTTCCGCTTGTTGTAGTGCTTCAATTCCTTTGTGATGTTCGTCAATTACTCGGTATGCAATTGCTAGATTATTAAGAAGAACGGCTTTTTCATAGACAACGCCGTATTGTTCCGCTAGTTTTATACCTTGTAAACCAACCGATACTGCGCGTTGATTTTCATCTCTACTCAAGTGTTGATTTTGCGACATGACAAGCGCCCTGAGTTCAATTTTGAATGCTCTAATACGCTGACTTAACTCGAGTGTCTGTGTTTTAAGGTTGTCAGATTTTTTAAGATAGGCTGCTTGATTAGCACGTAATGATTCTTTTTCTTTCTCTGTTTTGGCTTGCTCGATAGACGGGTTGAGTGATAGGTTCATCATGTAATAAGTATTCATTGCGTTGGATAGAGCAAATACTTGGTAAAATGAGTCTTGAGTTACCGACGCAAGTTCAAGCAACAAATCGTTTGACTCAATTGCTTTTTGATATTCTCCCCGATAGTACTGAATGTTGACCAACAAGGCCAACGAGCCTGCGGTGACTGTAACGGAATCAGTGTGCTTTGATTCAGGAATTATTTCATTAAGTAGTGTCAGCGCTGACTCATATTGGTTGTTCTGAGTATCCAAACGAGCAAGGGCATATTTGTACCAAACCCTCAACCGCCTAGGTGAGTAGGCATCTTCTAAGATTTCGAAGCCTGTGAGAGCATTTTTGGCAGCGTCTAAGTCTTGGTTTGAGAGAAAAACAGTGCTTTTAAGCACAGCAATCCAAGAGGCAAATTGCTGCTTGTCATCAAGTTGAGCACGAATGCGTTCTAGCGCTAAATTAGCGGCTTTATCACGTCCAAGTTTTTGATTAATGTTTAAAGCTAATAACTGTTGTTCAAAAACTTGTTCATCATTTTTGTTAACGGCATTTGAGTTTAGTTTTTCTAGAATATTAAGCGCTTGTTCTGGGGCGCTATGACGCAAGGCGGCCGCTTGCTTATATGTTGGTTCAGATGCAGATTCTAAATTGCCGACGGCAGCAATAAATAATAAGGCGATAATAAGAGTATCGTTAACAAGTCGATTCATGGATAACCTAAAGCATTAATGCAAATTATTCAATGAAGAATATAGCACTAACCAAATCCAACAGGCAACGGTTATTGGCTATCGCCTATCGAGTAAAAGATTTCGAAAAATTAACGCATCTGGTTAGCGGTATTGGAGCAGTGTTTCTAAGCTGTACTAACGTTGTCCGTTCATGTTGTTAATAAGTGCGTTGCTGAGCAATTGTTGAAGACTATTCGTTGGCCTCAACTTTATCTTCAGTTAACGGCAATCTATAAAGGAATACTGCGGGAAATACCATTAAAAAGAGTATTGTGATAACTAGCCAATGATTATTGATAGCTAATGTGCTGTATATAGCCGCCATTGTTATGGAGCAAAGCGCAATCACTTTTGCCTTTTTGGGTATTGTTCTAGATTGCTGCCAGTTAAGTATGATTGGTCCAAACCAACGGTGTGATAGCAACCAGGCGTGCATACATGGCGAAGACTTGGCAAAACAGGCTGCCGCGATCAGCAAGAATACCGTTGTTGGTAAGCCTGGAACGACAATACCTACAACACCGAGCGCAATAAAAAAAAGTCCGGCAAAGATAAGAAAGTATTTAACAACGGCTTTAGACAACAGAGAAAACTCCTCACATAGAGCTTTAAGTCTAGTTCACTTCGGTAATCTTTCAAGTTCACGGCAATATTATATCTCGGCTATGTATAATTTTTGATTGAAAGGGCATAATCTAGCTAGCTGTAACGACGGTCTTTTCATTTATTGGCTCTTATAATTGACGAAAGGATGTCTCAAATAGGGATATAGCGCTATATTTATACTAGTTAAAGTAGCATTTAAGCACTAATTAAGCCGCGGCTGCGGCATTGAGATAAAAGAGATAAAAGGGATAGAGACCATTTTTGAGTGTATATAGGAAACAAATTGCGAATCTAAGCCGTAGTGAAAACCGTTATGGTCGGTTAGTGCTGCTTGTTAGCTTATTCTTGTTGATCATTAGCCTGCCAAGCTCGGTAAAAGCAAACAATAACCTACTTGACCGGATATGGGCGCCAAACTTCAAGTATCACAGCGTCGATAACGGTATGTCACAATCGATGATGACCGGTATGCTGCAAGACGATGATGAATTTACATGGGTTTTCACTCCAGTAGGTATCGATAGGTTTAATGGTTTTGAGTTTGAATCTATCGGTTTCGACAAGTCCATTAGTAAGAGCGCGCAACATTCTATCATCTACATGTTTTTAGACAGCAACGGGCGAGTTTTTAGTTTAACGAGCAATGCCGCCGTTTACGTATTTGACCGGGAGCTGGGAATATTTATCCCGTTCTATACATCGTCACAAGAATTGTTAGTAAATGCAGCAGTAGTGATTGAAAATGATTGGTTAGCCCTTGCAACCAATAAAGGTTTATACCGACTGTCATTGGCTGCTGGTCAAGATGCGGCGATAATGCCGCTGTTACAAAACAATAACCAACTCGGCGAGATCACCGGACTAACCTTTGATAACAATCGGACGCTTTGGATTGCGACCAAAGACAACCAACTTTTTTCCATGACCAGTAATACTGGCTCATCGCTATTAGGCACCGCGCTGTCCTACACCTTCGGTCATGATGAACCCGTTGAATTTGATTTTCCTATGAAGCTCGCGGTATCCGTGGAGGGAGGCATATTTGTATTGTTTCAGTCAGGAAATCTCTACAAAGTTAATGCAGACCGCCTTGAAGCCCAGTTAGTTATATCAGCGGATGAGTTAGGGTTACCAATAAACAAAACCAAAGATTTTGTTCAATCCAGTGCCCGATATCTGTGGGTTACGACAAAAGGTAAAGGTCTTTACCAAATCGATTTACTTAATCAATCAAAAAGACACTATACAAGCCAAAATAATAACAAGGGCGGTTTAACTTCCAACAACCTGTATGCCATCTATTTAAACAAGCAGTCACAACTTTGGATTTCCGCTCCTAACGCTATAAATTACGCCCAAGTAGAGAATAATCGTTTCTATCAAATTGGTGGAAATAGGGCGTACACGGCCAGATTAAATTCCTACGCTAACTATGAAATCGTTGATGATAACGATGGAAATCTATGGATTGCAACACACGACTCATCGATAAGCGTCCTGCCTCTTGGTAAGTCAAATAGCGAAAACAATGCGCAGCAGCTTCATTCTAAGAGGGTAGGAGAGCACCCTTTTGTTACCGCGTTGGTGCGCGGCGATAATAATGATATTTGGGCTGGATTTCCCGACGCTTTGAAGCGGTATGATGCGACTACCACTAAACCGCTTGATATTGCCCCTCGGTTGATTGAAGCAGGAAAGAAAGGTATTCGTGATATACGCATTACTAAAAACGAAAAATTGATAACCACCATTGATAATCAGGTCTATTTTCAAGATGCCAGCGGAAAAATCTTGCAGTTTGAAAGTCCGATAGAGGCGCCACGTCATGACTTGGATAGTATTGTAGGCCCCGTCGATGGTTTCTATTGGTTCGCCTCTTTATCTACCGGTCAGCTATTGCAATTTAATCAATCATCACATCAGATAACCACCCATACGATTTACGATAAAAGCAAGTCGCCTATTAATGCCATAGGAGCATTATGGCTCTCCCCACATAATGAATTATGGGTTGGCAGCCAAGGGCAGGGGGTAGTGATAAAGGATCTCAGTTCATGGGAGTCCCGTTGGTTTGACTCGGATAATGGCCTTGCCGATGACAACATCTATGCAATTTTAGGGGATAGTTTAGACAATGTTTGGATTACCGGTAACAAGGGCGTAACTCGTTATTCCCCCAATAATGGACAGGTTAGAAACTTTTCAACTAATGACGAAATACAAAGCAATGAATTCAACACAGCGTCTGCCTATAGGAATAAGGAGGGGTTAATCTTTTTAGGGGGCATAAACGGAATATCCGTGTTTGATGAGCAGCGGTTTTTGCTAATTAAACATGTCCCTAAAACCTATATTCAAGGGGCAACATTATTAACTAATCAGGGATTGAAGGAACTAAAAGTCATTGGGAAAACAAAACTAGAAACACTGGATTATCACGCTAATTCATTAACCTTTAAAATTGGTGCGGTCGAAATGTTTAATGCAAATGCGGTCTCTTACAGTTATCGCTTGTTAGGAAACAGCGATACCTGGGTTGATGTTGGTAACCGTCGAACGATCAGTTTTTTGAAGTTAGCCCCCGGCGATTACACCTTGGAGGTAACCTCCTGTAATAGTGATCAGACTTGTAATTCCCAGGCAAAGCAACTGAGCTTTACCATACTGCCGCCTCCTTGGTTAACTTTATGGGCATATGCTATTTATTTAGCGCTTGTTGTTGGGTTGTTGTTTTACTCTTACCGGCGTTATAGGAAAAAAATCAATGATGAGCAAATGGCAACGCAGCAGCAACGTCAGATTGCTGAAGAGCTGAGCCGATTGCATATTATGAAAGATGAATTCCTGGCTAATACATCACACGAGTTACGCACGCCCCTCAATGGTATTATTGGCATCAGTCATATGCTTAAGTCAGACTTTGACGATTTCAACATTGAAGAGTCAAGAGAGTTATTGAATGCTATACACGATTGCGGCGAGCAGCTAAAAGACTTGGTGGAAGACTTGTTAGAGTTTTCACAGTTAAATGGCAAACGGTTGACGCTTAAGCAAGCGTATTTTGATGTCAACCAAACTATCGAGCAAGTCTTGTTGTTATTGCAAACACAAAGTGCCCAGAAAAACCTTACCTTAGTTCCGAATTTAGAAGCGGGAGAGCTGCTAGTATTTGCCGATGAAAATAGAATTAGGCAAGTGCTTATTAACTTAGTAGCTAATGCAATTAAGTTCTCGGATGAAGGTAGTATTACGGTTTCTTCAAAATTAATTACCGCTAAAGAAGTGTCCGAAGAGTCGAGTTATCCATCAGTTCAGATAACGGTGAAAGATCAAGGAATAGGCATACCGATGGCCCAACAGAAAAAAGTTTTTGAATCATTTGCCCAAGCTGATGGAAGTAATTCTCGGAGTCAGGGAGGGCTTGGTTTAGGTCTATCTATTTGCAAGGGTATCCTTGATTTACACGATACAAAATTAGACTTAATTTCTCAGCAAGGACGAGGTTCAAAGTTTCAGTTTCTATTAAAGACAAAGAGCCGCCCTAGCAAATAAGGGCTAGCTCCCTGCCTTGCCTATTAAAGGCCGTATAGCTCCATGAATATGTCGATATTTATTTTGCTTTGAGCTTTTTTAATAGTTTCTTTGTTCGTTTGTAAAGATCTTTGTCACTTTCATCGCTAACAACAGAGGTTAGCATATTGATAGCGGCACTCTTATCACTATTGTTAACATATAGCATCGCAAGACGGTATTTTGCCCAATTCTTACTTGGCATATTCGAACCAGTTTCTTTGTTTAAATAACTGACTAATGCCTCATCAATACCTTGCTGAGTGTTTTGTCCGCTAAAAACGGCGGTTCTGCCGATTTGATAAAGTGAACCGTTTATAAAAGCCCACTCACTCTCCGTTGGTTTTTGAGGGACTATTTTTGATGCTCGGGTAAACGTGGCGATAGCCTTTTCATATTGTTTTGTTGTTTGAAATGACATAGCGCTTTGAAATTGCGCTTCTGCCGACTGCAAAAACTCACTCGCTAAACGCTCCGCTATTTGCTTTTCTTTTGAGGTATTCTCCTCACTTCGATAAGCCTTTAGACGGCTGATAAGCCCTTGCTTTTTGTCAGCGGCGTAAAGCTTGTCAATTACTGCATGTGCTTTTTCATGTGAGCCTCCGGCGATTGATGGCGCATTGATATAGAAATTAATTAACCCCTTCATCGCAGAGATGCTGTCAGGGCTAATCGAAACCGCTTTCTTGAAATGCTCTAGGGCATCTGAGGCATAACCAGGGGCAAACAAGAATGACGCGCTTGAAGCCTGTCGAGAGCTCATTATTGCAAACCAGTAATGATAATCTGAGTTTTCTGGGTTTGCCGAAACCGCTTTCTCCAAGTGTTGTTCCGCTTGGTCTAAATTTTTCTCAATCAGCGCAATTCTTCCCAAATAGTATTGTGATTCTGCGGTTGAGGAAGACTGATTAAATAGCGCTTTTGCCTCTTGATAATTTTTTGCATTAAAGGCCTCCGTTGCTGGAGAGGATAGTGCTAATGGTGAAATTAAACTAGTTAAAGTCAGTAAAATATTAATTGCTAAGCGGTACTTAATTGTTTTCATGACAATCCTCAACTTCATGATGATCTTCCAATTCATAATAATCTTCCAATACAAAATAGCCTCCCAATACGAAATAGCCTTCCAATAGATAAGCTTTCCAATTTAAAAGAGCTTGCTAGTCCAAAATAGTCCCCTAACTCATAAGGTGAAGCTTGAGAAAGGCCTATTGGAATAACGGTTACTTTTTCTTAGAAAATTAAGTGTAATGAAAGCTGAATATTTACGTCAGTGCCAAAGGTCATCACCTTAAGTCATTACTTTTGGCCTAGCGCTTTGCTTTGGCAATGGCGAGATTTAAATACACAAAGTGTTGCTAGCGGTTTTTGGACAAATGCTTCTGCGGGCAGCGGCTATGATTAGAGGCTAAAAGTTAACGATTAACTAACGGAATTAGGCTAAACAAGCAACCGGGGGAATTGGCTGGGTTTGAACCTCTAGCTTATTTTGAACGTCTGGCTTGGTTTTTAGGCAAGGTAGCTGGGAATAAAAAAAGGCCTAGCAAATGCTAAGCCTTTTGGAATAATGGTGGCCCGAGACAGAATTGAACTGTCGACACAAGGATTTTCAATCCTCTGCTCTACCGACTGAGCTATCAGGCCACTGATTCTTTACTTTCAGGCTTCCACTTTCGTGTCTGTGCCTTCAAGAGCGCGCTATTAAAC
>CAJQOL010000102.1 GCA_905479925.1 uncultured Kangiellaceae bacterium
AGTCGCCATTAGATTGTTCCTCGATTAACTTTCGCCAATCCTCTTTGGTTCTTCTTGCCATGATATTCTCCAACGGTTAGTGTTGGAGTTAGTTTATTGGAAATAATTTGTTCTACTAGGTGTCTTTGGCCGGACGCTTACAAAGCCTCGTTGGTATATTTAGGAATTCGTGTTTTAACTATTTCCCCTATTTGTAGAAGGTCATAATTACGCTGCTCTGGATTAGTATTATTATATTCGCTTAATTTTAGTATATAACTACGCTTAGTACCTGATTCCTTAAAGGAGCTCATATTCAATTGAGTAAATGGACCTTCCAATAAGGGGTTTAGTGCACATCCCCTCCCAACACTGTTGCGAGTCAATATACCAATAAGTGCAAAATAGCTTTAAATACAAATAGATAGGCTAACTTGCATTTTTCCTTAAAATTCTGCTAAAACTGCAAGTTAACCAAGCATAAATACACCTTAACTTGCACTTTATATTCTGCTCGCTCTAACTTACATACGACCTAATTCGGCTATATTTTGATTAGTGAGATGGTATTTTGAGACGTTAATTTGGTTGGTTTTGACTAAAATACCCGACCACTTTTAGTGCCTCACAAAACGGTCGTTTGTTGAGACAACTGGATTTGCATAAACTATTTTTCTATTTTTAGGTGTGAATTCTGAAAATTGAACTATTATTTTACTTATTAGTTTTATTAGTGAGAATGGATTTTGACAAAAGATAAATCATCTATCGAAATTGAATTCGTTTCTACACATCAAGCAGCAAAGATGTTGAATGTTTCTGCTCGTACGATACAGAACTGGATTAAAAGTGGAAAGTTAAAAGCATGGAAAACACTTGGTGGACATAATCGATTAAAACGCTCGGAAATAGAATTAATCGCAGAATCACAAAATAACTCGACAACCGGTAAAGCCGACTCACGATAATAACTTGGACAATAAATCTATCTATGAACCCCAAAAGCAACAGTCACGATAATTTAGCTAGTTGATATTTATAAATAGTATTGGTGAAGCAAACCAGTAATAACCCAATTAATTGTAATAATTCAGGCCTATATGATATGAAAATAAAGTACAAACTCATTCTTAGTGTGGTTACGCAAAGTTTAGCTATCGTTTTATTTCTCAGTATTACTTTAAATTGGATTGCAACAAATGAAGCTCAAATTGCTTTAGAGAAAGTGGCAAAAAACCAGCTGATCTCTTTACGTGAAACCACCCGAGTCAACATAGAATCCTATTTCAATACAATTCGTAATCAAGTGATCACTTTTTCAAACGACCGAATGATCATTGACGCAATGGCGCAGTTTAAGTCAGCATATCCACGTTATCAAGATCAAGTTGATCGCTCTGGACTTGAAAACGCCCGAAATAAGCTGAGCAACTATTATCAAAAAGAATTTAACCGTGAGTTTCAAAATCAAAATAATGAAAAATCACCTACTTCTAACGAGTGGTTGACGCAATTAGATGACAACTCGATATTATTGCAGGATGCTTTTATATCAAGCAATAGCCATAAATTAGGAGAAAAGGATAAACTAGCTCAAGTTGGCGGAAATAGTGATTACGGTCGTCTGCATGAAAAATACCACCAACATATTAGAGACTTTCAGGTGCGCTTTGGTTTTTATGATATTTTTTTGGTGGAGCCTGACTCTGGTCACATTGTTTATTCGGTTTTTAAAGAACTCGACTTTGCAACCTCGTTACAAACGGGAGCTTTTGCTAAAACTGGGATAGGTGAAGCATTTCAAAAAGCGAACCTGTTGAAAGATGCCGCTGATACCGCAATTACTGACTTTGCTCCATATCCACCGTCATATATGAATGCCGCTTCTTTTATTGCGTCCCCGATATATGACCAAGGTCATAAAGTGGGAATTTTAATTTTCCAAATGCCGATTGACCGTATTTCATCAGTCATGACCCACAATAATCAATGGCAAGAAGCTGGATTAGGTCTTTCGGGCGAAACTTACTTGGTAGGAGCAGACCGTAAAGCGAGAACAATTAGCCGTTTTCTGATTGAAGACCCTTCCAACTACTTTACGGCACTGCAAAGCAACGGAGTCTCCAAACTAAGCTTGAATAATATTCGTGCTAAAAACTCAAATATTGGAATTCAACGCATTGATACGTTTGGTGTTTCTGAAGCATTGTCTGGAAGACGCGGCTTTAAGGTATTTCCCGACTACCGAAATATACCGGTGCTTTCCGCTTACGCCCCAGTTAACATTCATGGGCTTAATTGGGTAATACTTGCAGAAATTGATGAAGTGGAGGCATATCAATCGATTACTAAATTGAGCACTGCAATCACTTCCTCTTCATTATTAGTTGGTATTCTGGCCTTGTTATTGGGTTCCTTGGTGAGCTGGTTGTTGGCGAACTATATTGGTAAGTTGTTAAGTCGAATGTCCGATGCCATGAAAGAGTTGGCGGTGGGAGATGGTGACTTAACTCAACGACTAGACGATTCAACGGGTGATGAATTATCGGAAATTGCTGGTTGGTTTAATCAGTTTGTGATCAAGCTGCAACAGATGATAGCTAAACTTTCACAGGTTACCGTAAACCTAAACGAATTTTCCAAAGAACAGTCAGCCAATGCAACCGAGTCGTTGCAATCAGTTTCGGGACAGCAGAGCGAAACCGAACAATTGGCTACAGCCATGAACGAAATGCAGGCAACACTCAATGAAGTGTCGCGTAATGTCGTGGCGGCGGCAATGGCGACCAAAGATATCACCGAAGAGTCTTCGGCTGCCAAATTGGCAACTCAAGAAAACCTTCAGGCAAGCACAAACCTAGCCAATTCAATTTCCGAAACCTCTGAAGTGATAACAAAACTGGAGCAAGACAGTGACGCGATTGGTAGTGTTTTAGATGTTATCAAGCAAATTGCCGATCAAACCAATTTACTTGCGCTAAATGCAGCGATTGAAGCTGCTAGAGCTGGTGAGCAAGGCAGAGGATTTGCGGTTGTCGCCGATGAGGTCAGAACGCTGGCATCGCGGACACAATCTTCCACTCAGGAAATTCAGTTGATGATAGAGAGTTTACAGTTGGCAGCAAAAAACTCATCACACTCCATGTTAAAAAGCACCGATCAGGCTCATGAAAGTGAAGAGCTGAGCAATAAAATCTTTGAAATTCTAAATGTTATTGACCACTCTATCTCAAAAATTAATGATATGACCACTCAAATTGCTACAGCTTCCGAAGAACAAGCGACAGTCGCCGAGGATATTAATCGAAATGTGAATCAAATTAATGATCTCTCTGGTCATTCGGTAGAAAAAATACATGAAACCTCGGAGACTGCAGCACAAATTAATAGTCTATCTACTCAGATAACCGAACTTGTTAACCAATTTAAAATTTAATTGTAATTCAACGGAGAAATCATGAAAACTAAATTGCTAATTATTACTTCACTACTCGCGGTATCATCTACTGTAAATTCTGCTTATGCCAACGAATTTGAAACCTCAGCTAGTGCGACATTAGTGAGTCAATACCTGTTCAGAGGGTTCGACCTAAATCAGGAAGATCCGGCACTACAAGGCGACTTTACTTTTGAACATCAAAGTGGCTTTTCAGGTGGTATTTGGGGAAGTACATACGACTTTGGAAATGACGATGGATTAGAGCTAGATTTTTTTCTTTCTTATGGTATTGAACTATCCTATGATGTTTCGCTGAGTTTCGGGTTTACCGAGTATACTTTCACTGGCGATAGTGATGCTTCAACTGAATATAACATTGGTTTAAGTTTTGGTCATTTCGGTGTCACCTATTATGACGATCAAGACCTTAATGTTTCTTATATCGAACTATCCACTGAGTTTGAATTATCAAAATCTGGAAGTATCGCTTTGCGCGCCGGCAGGAATGACCCCGATGGTAGCGATAGTAATAATGATTTTTCAATCAGTTACAATCATAACTTTTCAAAAGCATCAACGGGTTTTGTGACCTATTCTAGTAATGATTTAGACGTTGAGGGTGCTGAAGACTATTTTATTGTAGGTATAACCTATAGTTTTTAGTTGATATTTTTATGCTCACTAGTGAAGGTGAGTATGGTTTACCAGAAACAAAAATGAACGGTATTACAACAGGTTGGAAGAACAAGTCTGCTTTTTATTCGTCCAATAATGTGAACTATATTTACTAACTATTTCGATCTCATACCACAAACATAGCCTCTCAAAACTACAGAACTGCCGGTGCATAAGTAGCTCTAGGGTTAATTTCGAGGGGATGTGCACTAAACCCCTAACTGGTGTAATGATTGAACAATTACGCGAAGCGTTTCTTTCTGCATGTGACAGACTTGAATGTGATTTATTAGAAATGGACGGTGAAGAAGATCACGTTCATTTATTAATTTCATATCCAACAAAGTTAGCGATCAGTGTAATCGTCAATAACTTAAAGTCTACATCATCAAGACGTTTACGCCAGTTAAATACACATATACCTCGTCAAAGTAGTAATTGTGCATTTTGGTCGAGATCTTATTTTGCTTGCAGTGCTGGTGGAGCAAATCTTGATACATTGCACTCCTACATAAATGGTGTGAAATAATACTCCTACATAATTTACATGTGTGAAATAAATCTGTAGAGTAATTCTCTACTGAGGGGGTTCGACGCCATTAAAAACAACTTCTGGTATTTCGAAGTAAGATCCTTCTGCATCAAAACAACAAAAGTGATGATCTGTCAACACTTTACCGGACACCCAATTACGCAACTTTCATCATAGCTTCGTAATCTACCGGTGACCAATAGTCATTGGTTGAATGAAGCCGTTGCCGATTATAAAAAACTTCGATGTATTCAAAAATATCTTCTT
>CAJQOL010000103.1 GCA_905479925.1 uncultured Kangiellaceae bacterium
AAAAATGTGCTGCGGACGAACTCCGTTGGACACTTTACTTGATGGTAAATCGATTTGGGCAGAAAAGAATCTAGCTCAAATCTAAACTGACAGATGCCGATAAAAAACGGGTAACTGTCAGATCAAGTCTGAGCTACTACATTCAAACTGACTTTAATTAGTATTCACTAAGAAAAATGCGGTTTCTTTATAAACAACGCTCCAAGTTTGATACTAACGTATCGAGCTTGATTGGCTTTATATAACTGCTAAAAAAACTAGAACTGCCAGAAAAAAAACCTGTCAATTGTGTTTTGATTTTTATGCCCTTCTTTTTATGTAATCCTTTAAAGTGAAAACTAACACCTTCCCACGTTGAAATTTTAAACTGAAGGCTATTAGAAAACTCATTATTTGGTAAATTTTTAAGCGCGTTTACAAAAGGGAGAAGTTCATTTCCATAAACAGGCATAAAACACTCCATAACAGCCGTATCAGCCCCTGAACAAAAAAGTTTGTATCCAAACATCTCTTTGCCCTGAGTTTCCAATATTCCAAATGTAAATATGGCATTATCAATTGCTAAGTGAGTTTTCACAGATTTGAAACAAGCACCCTCAAAATCAGACTGTTCAGATACCTCATGTTTTTCTTCATGGTTTTCTATTAACTTTCTAATCCGTTGGGCTCTTTCCGGATGACGACTAGAATCTATATTCTCGTACGCATCATAAAGCTCATCAATCGTATAGTTCTCAAAATCTGGATTCAATTAAATTCATGTCCCTTGTTAGTCACAATTAGATAATGGCTATAAAAAACAGACTACTCACGCTCAGAAGTGTTTTCCTGAGGAATAACTCTTAGGCCATCTTGAGGTCTCGCGGAATCAAAAAATAGCATGGCTCGTTCATTTTTCATTTGGGCAAAAACTGTTAACCCTGTCTGTAACGAGGACAGTACCTGTTCCGCCGATTGCTGCGTTAAGCTTTCCGATTCTATGGAAAGCAAACATGATTCGTAATGAACCTCTTGAGAATCAATAACCTTTCCTTGTGTTGATATTTTAAGCCAAACAACTGTGCGCTCTGTACCCGCGGCACATCGTCCACCGCCAGTTTTTGATGGGCGGATGACATTAATTAGAAAATAATGAGCGTTCACGTTTTTTAAGGCAACGAGAAGACTAACATCACTCATACGGTTCACCGTAAATGGGGCACTTTTATATGCAAATTCTAGCGTATGGGAGTCCCTCAACTTAATAGCAATACTTTTATCATTTTGTTCGATTAGCGCGTCGTTAATTTGTTCTATTTTGGTGGCAGATTTCTCGCTCGCCTGACTAATACAAGCGCTAGTCATCAGCATTATTAAGATTAACCATGATTTCTTCATTTGTTACACCTTATTAGACTGGCATCTCATTAAGTCTCGCATTTGATTACGCCCGTTTGCACATTAGGTCCGGCTCTCATTAAAGCTGACACCTAAATAATCTCGCATTTTACTTGAGCCTTATTTTGTTAGAGCCCTATTCTATTGAGCTCCTATTCTATTAAGCTCTTATTCTATTAGGCTATTAGGCTCTTATTCTATTAGGCTCTTATTCTATTAGGCTATTATTCTATGAGATTGGCGCCTTCCTTATAAATCATAACAGAAAACCAGCGTATATTAAGTGTTTAAGAATAGGCAAATCACTCAGGACGAAAGCGTCAATTAAACAACCGAGCCAACCTTTATATTGACGGTCTTATCTTGGTAAAGTTCGTACTATCATTAGAGGTTCAAACGAGTATTGTGCGCATGTTTTTACTGTATTCGCTTAAAACCCTCTCAGATTTCACGCTGATTTCACTGGACTCAATATATCATCTGTTACAAGGTAAGGGTCAGGCAAAGAGCTATTTACAAATAAGACTGTCAGCCGCTAGATATAAGCACTGAATAAATATCAGTTCAAGAGATAGCTTAATGGTTGTTAAATCCCATTTTAATAACTGTTTTAAGACCAGCTTTAAGACCAGCTTTAAAAATAAGGCCTAGATTAATACATATATACAAACCCAAAAGCGTGGCAAGATTATGACCAAACGACTAGTACTAAAAAGCCTGATTCTAATTCCTTTGATTGCATTTATTCTGTTTTATCTGGTTGGCGTAGTCATAGTGCAGCGAGATAACCGTACCGTTGAAGTTTTGAACGCCCCCCAAGTAACACCAAAAACAATTGCCATATTTGGTGCCAGTGGAACCGCCGGTGACGGGATCCTTAAGGCCGCGTTAGCCAGTAGCGATATCAAAAAAATCCATGTGATCACTCGGCGTATTACCCCTAGAATGCAAGAAGGTATTGAAGCCGGAAAAATTCAGCTCGTTAAGCATATGGACTACCTAGATTACAGCGCTATTATTGATGAACTAACCAACGTTAGTGACGTCTATTGGGCGATAGGGATCACCTCAATTGGTGTCGATGAAAAAACCTACGGAATGATTCATGTCGATTTCCCAATGCAGTTTGTATCCGCTTGGTCTAAAGTTAGTCGCGTACCGCAGGTTGCATTTCACTACATTAGTTCAAGCGATATATCCGAGGAATCTACCGCAATGTGGGCTCGAGAAAAAATTCGAGCAGAAAAGTCACTATTTGCATTTGCTGAACATTCAAATATGCGAGTCATCGCTTACCGACCCGATTACATAGGACCAACTCAGGAAGAGGCCCATATGGGCCAAGAAATGCTTTATTATTTTTTTGCCCCGGTAGGTGCAGCGGTTAGAGCGCAACAAATTGGACAAGCAATGATCGAGGTCAGCGCTCGCGAAAACGAATTTAAAAACGGTGACAAACTTTATACGGGTAAAATCATTCGTTATAGCAATGCCTACGAGCAACGAAAACTTGCTAGGCTCGCGGTAAACTACTCCGGATAAAAAACTTATTTTGTTTTTACGGCTTCCTCATTTACCGCACCGTCTAACTTATAAATGAGGCCACCCTTCATCACCAAGTCAACGCGTGAAAGCACATTAATATGGCGCAAAACGTCTCCCCTAACAGCAATGATATCGGCTAATTTTCCCTCACTTATAGTTCCAACTTCATCAGAAACCCCCATCATAACGGACGGCCAGTAAGTCGCTGAACGGATAGTATCCATCGCGGAAATGCCCATATTGTTAACCCACACATCCATTTCATTCCAAGTACTTTGACAATGAAATTTCATCGGGATACCACTATCAGTACCTACCAGAAAAACCACGCCAGTATCTTTTAATTGCTGTATTTTGCGTTTTAATGTGGGTTGTCTTAGCGGCGTCAGTTGCATATAAGCCAGTTGCCCTGGGTTCTTAATGGAAGACTTAATGTCTGCGATGGTGTCTTCTTTAAGTCCGCGATACCAGCATGTGTTATCGAGATACTCATGATTATCAACGGTGTTCATATAGCGAAATAGGCCTTCAACCGTTGGTGTCCAAAACATCGGTCCACCGGCAATGCGACCCCTTGCTGTTCGCTCCTTTAACATTTCAATAACATCGGCCGGGTACTCTGGCGCGGTAGTTAACCCGGTATGTTCAAAGTTATCAACGCCAATTTCTAACCCTCGTCTTATTTCATCGGGACGATGGGAGTGAGCGACCACTTTTAAGTTGTGTTTGTGCGCTTCGTCAACAATGGCTTGAGCTTCCGCCAATGTCATTTTGTCTTGGTCAATGAGTTTAATAATATCGACGCCAGCTTCCGCCAGCTTTTTAACCTTACTCTTAGCGTCTTTAACGCTATAAATTCCCCAACGGTCACTCTCCGCTCTAGCGTAAGGACGATGCTGTAAAAAAGGACCCGAAACAAATAACCTAGGGCCCGGGATTTCACCGTTTTCGATTTGATTTTTAATTTGTATTGAGGTTTCTAGCGGGGCGCCAAGATCCCGTGCCGAAGTCACGCCCGCAAGTAGCAGTTGCACAGCGCTCGCAGGCATGATCTCGCTTGCCCAACGACTCTCATAAACTTTATCCCAATGGGCGTAATCTGCATGACCGGTAATTTTCAAATGAGCGTGGTTTTCCCAAAGACCTGGCAACACATCCATGCCTTCGGTTGAAACTAACCGATAACCCTCAGGAATAGGCAACGTATCTACCGTTCCTATTTTTTCGATCCGCTCGCCTTTTATTAAAATAACACTGTTAGCTATCGGCCTATGACCGAAGCCGTCTATTAAGCGGCCGCCCACCAGAGCAATATTGTCTTCTGAGGCTTGTGTTGTAAAAATTGAGAACAAAATTGAAAAGATAATCAAAATTTGACGATTCATAGCGTGCACCTTTGAAATTTTAGGTTTTGGATTTTATTAGATTGGTTATAACCTATAACCGGTATCAGCTATGTTTAATACTCTCACAATCGATGCAAGGTTGATAGTTCTGGCACTTTCACAAAGTTTTCCTAGTTACAAAAAGCCGCCATCAATTGGCCCTTCTGGAGGCATCTCTACTTCAATCTGTCGGTGTAATTTGTGTTCTAGGCTGTCACCGTTTAGACTCAGTTGAAACTCAACCTTTAGGAAAGCATCAAAAAATGAAACGTTTTCTTTCTCTCGCCCTTCTGGGTACCTGTTTATCCGTCAATGCCGCGCCCGATAGAGTCACGGGTAAAAACTTTGCTACTCGCTCCGAAGTTATTGCGCAAAACGGAATGGTAGCTACCAGTCAGCCCCTTGCAACTCAAATAGGCTTAGAGGTATTGAAGAAAGGAGGCAACGCCGTAGACGCTGCTATTGCAGCTAATGCAGCCTTAGGATTAATGGAGCCAACCGGTAATGGCATTGGTGGCGACTTGTACGCCATTGTATGGGATGCAAAGTCTGAAAAGCTCTACGGGCTTAACGCCAGTGGACGCTCTCCAAAAGGGCTTACCATAGAGAAACTTAGAAAAGAGGTTAAAGCGTTAAATCGGACCACAATCCCACCCTATGGCATGTTACCTATTTCAGTGCCGGGTACCGTTGACGGCTGGTTTGAATTGCATAATAAATTTGGCAAAATGCCCATGAATGAAATATTAGCGCCAACCGTGGACTATGCTAATAACGGATTCCCCGTGAGTGAGCTAATCGCCTATTATTGGCAACGTAGTGTGCCAAGGCTTTCCCCTCAAAAGGGCGACTTCAAAAAAGTATTTGCGCTCAATGATGTTGGCCCATCAAAAGGACAGATATTCAAAAACCCGGCATTAGCTAACACCTTAAAAGCAATAGGAAAAGACGGCAGAGATGCCTTTTATAAAGGCGATATTGCTAGAAAAATCGATACCTTTATGAAAGACAACGGCGGATATCTACGTTACAAAGATTTCGCCGAACATTCTTCTACTTGGGTACAACCTCTATCAACCAATTATAGAGGTTATGATGTTTTTGAATTACCGCCAAATGGCCAAGGTATAGCAGCACTGCAGATGCTAAATATTTTGGAAAAGTACGACCTCAAGGATATGGGTTTTTTATCGACCGAAACACTTCATGTGATGGTTGAAGCTAAGAAACTCGTCTTCGAAGACCGAGCAAAATATTACGCGGACATGGATTTTTATGACGCACCGCTTGAAGGGTTACTGTCCAAAGATTATGCCAATGAACGAAATAAGTTAATCGGGAAACGTGCCGCTAGCCGTGTTGATGCGGGAAATCCGGCACTCTATCAGGGTGATACGATTTACCTTTCAACCGCCGACAAAGATGGCAATATGGTTTCACTGATTCAAAGCAACTACCGCGGGATGGGTTCTGGTGTTGTAGTTCCAGGGTTAGGTTTTGTGTTTCAAGACCGAGGGCAATTATTCTCACTGGACTCGAAACACGCAAATGTTTATGCGCCTAATAAACGCCCATTTCACACCATAATTCCTGCATTTGTGATGAAAGATGGTAAACCCTATGTCAGTTTTGGCCTGATGGGTGGCGCTATGCAGCCCCAGGGTCATGTTCAGATAGTTACCAATTTGGTTGATTTTGGAATGAATTTGCAAGAAGCTGGCGATGCTACACGTTGGCAACATTTTGGCTCAACTGAAGCAACTGAGTCCTCGACCGATAGCTTGCAACATGTAGGCGAGTTAGTTATTGAGTCAGATATCCCTTACCAAACCATTCGCGAGCTAATTGAGAAAGGCCATAAAATTCAATTTGATCGCGGTGGTTATGGCGGTTATCAAGCGATAATGCGTGACCTTAAAACCGGCGTATATTACGGAGCTTCGGAGTCACGTAAAGACGGACAAGCAGCGGGTTATTAACCGCTGCTAAAACCTAGGACCGCCGACTAATTAGTTTCAATTACAAAAATTTCGAACTGTCCGTTAATTTTACAGTCAAACACTAGGAATCACTTAATTGGCGGCGATTAAGTTGGCGGTTATTCAGTTAGGGATTACTCAGTTCGCGTTTATTAAGTTGGCAATCGTTGATCTAGGTCAATAAAACGCTTTTTATAAAGGTTTAAACTCGTATCATCACTGGCCATTCTAACGCCATAAGCCGCCATTGGTGTAATTGATTCTGTTGAGATAATTAGTTAAACGTCAGCTATTTTTAGGAATAATCAATGCCATATCAGCTTAAAGCTTCAGTTATTCCGCTCTTTCTGACGATTAGTTTTTTTCTTTTCTCGCCTCACCTAATGGCACAGTCAAAGATGCCCATCGTCGATCTTTCAAACTACAAAGGCAAAATTGTCTACCTTGATTTTTGGGCATCCTGGTGCATTCCTTGTCGTAAATCTTTTCCGTGGATGAACAAACAATTAGAGCAATATAGTTCTGAGGACTTAGTAATCATCGCGGTTAATCTCGATAAAAAAAGAGCGTTAGCAGAACAGTTTCTTATCGATAACCCTGCAAAGTTTAACATTGTTTATGACCCCAAGGGCCAGCTTGCAAAATATCTGAAAATAAAAGGTATGCCAAGTAGTGTTATTTTTGATCGTAATGGAAATCCAATTACCGCACATACCGGCTTCTTCGAAAAGAAAATAGAGCAATATCAAAGTGAATTGGCAAAAGCGATTTCTAAGCCTTAATCGTAAACTTGAGTCGTAAACCGGAATCCTAAACCAGAACCGTAGACCTTAATCGTAAACGTTAATTGTAGTCCTTAATCGTAAGCGTTAATACAAGTAAAACTTTACGGAGAAATTTATGACACAGAATTCTAATTCTAAGTTTAAAATTGTAACGTCGGCTATATTATTAGTGTTTATTTCTGGCTGCGCTAACTTGGGGGTTGATCCTTGGGACCGAGATCTGCTTGCAAAACCGGAAATGGCTATCAATGCGTCACCACTCGACCAAGCGATAGACGATCATATTTATTTTAGTAAAGAAGCTAGCAGTGGCGGACGCAGTTTTGCA
>CAJQOL010000104.1 GCA_905479925.1 uncultured Kangiellaceae bacterium
AATTGGCGGTATTAAGTACTCCTTCTCGGGAAGGCATGCCAATGATTGAAATATATGATGCATCTAATTTAAGCAAGAAACCATTCGTCATGAATGCAGACCCAATGGAAATAATCGCATTTGACTGGGTAAGTAATACAAATATTGTCTTAACTCTGCGACAGAAAACTAGAGATGAAATTGACGGATTTAATCGAGGTGTTTTTGATTTTAAGTTAGCTAAGCTCGATGTTAAGAAAAGAAAAATTAAATTTTTTAAAGAGTCGAATCCGAGAATTGTTAATCTGCTCCCCGATGAGCCGGAAAAAATCATTCTGGCGTTTCAGCCAGAGGCAAAGGGAAAATCAGGCGTTAGTGCAGGCAGAAGACCATGGAGTTATTATGAGTTCGATCTTAAGAAAGGTCGAAAGAAGCTAATTGTGCGTGGTCAAGCCTCCATGTATGGGGTGCGATTTGATAGTAAAGGAAATCCCGTTTTTGCTCGTGGCTTTGATCGAGTTACTAGAGATTCGATTTGGTATGTAAGAGAGCCGGGAAAGAAAGAATGGGTTGAAGTTTTCAGACTCAGTGACGATAGCTTTGAAGATTTCTCTATCCAAGGCTTTGATATTAAGAAAAACGGCTTGTTAGTGACGGCTCAAAATGGCTCCGATACCAGGGGGTTGTGGGAGTTTGATTACGTTACCAAAAAGTTTGGTGAAGTTGTCTTTAGACACCCTGAAATCGATGTTCGAGGAGTATCATTTCATAGTAACTCATGGACAAACCCGGATACCATCGTTGGTGTCACCTATAATAGCGATCGACGACACATTGAGTATTTTGACGGCAATGAAGGAGCGATTCACGCTCAATTGAGACAGATTATTCCCTACGCGCATAATTTCTCAATCAGTAGTCGAGCTAAAGTCGGTCAGGACATGGTTATTTATAATTCTGGCCCTAGAGACCCTGGAACCTATTACCTTCTTAAGGCAGGCAAAATTTCTACTGTCGGAAGCAAACAGCCAACCCTGAAATCTGAAGATCTTGCTGATGTTAAATACATGACGTATAAGTCGCGAGATAACAAAAGTATCCATTCTTATGTGACTATACCTCAAGGAGAGGGGCCTTTTCCTGCGATAGTTCTACCGCATGGTGGACCTTTTGTAGCTGAAATGGTTGCATTCGATGAGTGGGCTCAGATGTTAGCTAATAATGGCTATTTGGTTATTCAGCCAGAATACCGAGGTTCTAAGGGGTATGGTCTTGAGTATTATAAATCTGCATTTATCGAAGGTGGTGAAGGTGGTTATAAAATGCAAGATGATAAAGATGACGGTGTTAACTTCCTTGTAAAGAAAGGGTTAGCCGACCCAGAGCGAATTGCAATGTTTGGCTGGTCTTACGGAGGTTATGCTGCGTTAGTTGCGGCTTCTAGAACTCCGCAGTTATATCAATGTGTAATTGCTGGTGCTGCGGTAACCGATAATCTTATGCAAGTGAACTATTATTCCGCTAGGATTAAAGGCGCTAGCGCGGTCGAGCAGTTGACATTTTGGCGAGATAGTATTTCACCAATTACTCAAGCTGAGAAAGTCAATGTACCGATTTTACTTATTCACGGAAGTGTTGATCAACGTGTACCTCCTGAGCATCAGAAGCGATATAGAGATGAGCTAGACAAATATAATAAGAGTTACAAATTTGTCGAACTTGATGGTGCTGACCATTTCTACAATACTCTAGATTATGGTCATCAATTAACTTTATATACATCAATGATTGATTACTTAAAAAATGACTGCGGTCCTGGCGGACTATAAAGTCATGAATGGTTTGGATACGTAGCGTGGTTTAAAGCAGACGTTTATCGATACCTAACTAACAAAAAGCCCGCATTTAAATTATTTAATTGCGGGTTTTTTCGTTTTTATATTTACATGATATACCTGAAACCATTTTTGAGGTTCAGCTGTGCTTTTTCGCTTTAGCAAGCAACCTGTTCTTATGTTAGAACTGCTCGAATTTTTCAGAAAATTAGCGTACATTAGGTAATTGAAGTGCGTACATCAATTATTTCAAAAATAGACACGATGACTCTATTAGAATTATTGTCGTTGATAAAAAAGGAGTCAGAAAATTGAATTCAAATAATTTAAAGCTAATTGCATTAAGCTTAGTGGTCAGCTTGCTAGGGGGCTGCACTGATAAACCAAGTGATAAGCAAACATTAGACAATGTTGAAACTGCTGACAGTAACTCTGCTAAATCCGAGCAAGCAGTGGCAACGAAACCTGTAATTTACTCGGCGGAAGATTTTTTTAAGACGGTTAGTGTCTTTGGTTCTTCAATCAATCATGATAATACTGCTGCCCTTGTAACTAATGACCAGTCTGGTGTGTTTAATACATACCGTTATCCATTGGACGGAAGCAAGCCTACACAACTAACAAGCTCAACGACCGATACTATTTATGGCGTTAGTTGGTTCCCAAAGGATGACCGAATCCTCTATACCGCAGATCAAGGTGGTAATGAGCTCAATCATCTTTTTGTCAGAGAATTAGATGGTTCTGTGAAAGACCTTACGCCCGGTGATAAGCTAAAGGCGCAATTTGGCGGGTGGCTTGAAGCCCATAGTGGTTTTTTCGTATTAACCAACGAACGAGACCCTAAGGGTTTTGATCTTTACCGTTATTCGATGACTGATTATTCCCGGGAACTGGTTTATCAAAATTCCGACAACTTATCGATAGGCGAAATAAGTCCCAATGGGCGTTGGCTGACGGTTAGCCAAAATGTATCCAACTCGGATAACAATATCTTTCTGGTCGATTTAACCTCTAAGGAGCAGAAGCCAGAATTAATTACTGAACATTTAGGTAATGTTAGTCATCAAAGTTACTCGTTTACGACGGATAGCAAAAAGCTAATCTACGCTACAAACGAACATGGTGAATTTAATCAGGCATGGAGTTTGGATTTAACATCTAAGAAGAAAGATATTTTTTATCAAGCAAACTGGGATGTCTCTTTTGTTTATTTTTCAGATGATGGCAAATATCGTGTCGCTGGAGTTAACAATGATGGACAAACGCAAGTCGACATTGCAGAGGTTGCTACCGGTCAGAGCATTTCGTTGCCTGATTTGCCTGCAGGCGATCTACGCGGTGTAAATTTTTCATCCGATAGTAAGAAAATGGTTTTCTATATCAATTCAGATACTTCGCCGTCTAACCTATTTAGTTATGATATTGGAGCAGCTGCTGCAAAGCGTTTAACCAATAGCCTTAATCCGAATATTGATGAGAATGTTTTGGTCTCGAGTGAAGTTAAGCGTTTTAAGAGTTTTGATGACTTGGTAGTTCCAGGTATTTTATACAAGCCAAAAAATGCCTCCGCGAATCAAAAAGTGCCGGCACTAGTTTGGGTTCACGGAGGACCTGGGGGGCAGTCTAGAAAGGGGTATAGTGCAGCTATTCAACATCTTGTTAATCAAGGATATGCCATTTTTGCAGTGAATAATCGTGGTTCGTCGGGCTATGGAAAAACGTTTTTTCATTTAGATGATAAGAAACACGGTGAAGATGATTTGCAGGATATCGTTTATGGCAAAAAGCATCTGCAAACATTGTCATGGGTTGATAACGATCGAATTGGAATTATTGGCGGTAGTTATGGCGGTTATATGACCATGGCCGCATTAGCATTTACTGATGAGTTTAAAGTGGGAATTAATATATTTGGTGTGACTAATTGGCAACGTACCTTAAAAAGTATTCCGCCATGGTGGGAAGCTTTCCGCAAGTCCTTGTATGACGAAATGGGAGATCCTGCAACCGATGCTGATCGTCATTATGCGATATCACCTTTATTTCATGCGGATAAAATTAAGAGTCCCGTGCTTATCGTTCAGGGCGCTAATGACCCGCGAGTATTACAAATTGAAAGTGATGAAATGGTCGAAGAAATTCGAAAAAATCACGTGCCTGTTGAATACGTATTATTTCCTGATGAAGGACACGGATTTAGAAAAAAGGTTAATCGTATAACAGCTTCTAATGCTTACGTCGATTTCTTAAAAAAACACCTTTAATATTTATGCCGTTTTTGCTCGATAGTTTCTTGTCCTTTTAACAAGTTTCTATCGAGCGACTTGTAATTTTACCTTTCGCCCCCATACAATAAACTGACTAATCAAAAAGACGCTATTGAGAAGGCTAGGTTCGGTTTACAGGGTGTTTTACTTACAGTTCAAAGAAATGGCACTGAGGCTTCTCGTAATCTTTACGATGCTCGGTTACGTTTGTACTGCAAATGCGGCTGTTTTATGGTCTAGTCATAATGCATCGAACAGCGTTAGTTTAAACTCTAATTTTTCTAGTTATTCTAAATTTTCTAATTCTTTGTTAGCCAAAGAATCATTGACTGAATCGAAAGTTATCTCAATCGCTGCTCTAGTAGATCTAGCGGTAGATGTCATTGAGGATGGGGACTACGTTTCAACTTCCGCTTCAACTTCTGCTGCAACTACCGATAAAACGCTTGAACTAATTGAAGTCTTTGACGATAATTACTCACTATTTCTCTCTAGAGTTAACGCGTCTGCTTTCCAGGCTTATCAGCAACAAACACCTATTTATTGGCTTGTTTTCGAGTTCAATCCACCGGATTCATCTCTGCTAACTATTTCAGATGACCGCTTTCCAAATCATTCATTTACTTTTGTTTATTCCGCCTATGGCAGTAACCATCGTCTTTCAGGCTGGAAAGATGGTAACTCACTTTACACTTCCAGAATCATCTATAGCTAATTTTATCTCGCATCGATAACTAGAGAGCGTCAAATAGGGCCCGGCCTGTTGGTTTTCTCTAGATTACTCGAGCAAATTTTATTCCTATTTTATCGCGCTGAATTAGCTTCAGCGTGGAAACTATTTGTTGGGTGTCTCGCAACAACTTATTTAAAACATAGCAGCGAGCCGCTCTTAGCTGAGATCTAATGATGAAAAAAATTACGAATAATATAAAAAATGCAAACCCAGATAGACAGTCAGACTTAAGAAGTTCAATAAGAACGAAACAACAGCCGAAAGTCCCTATTAATCGTTTTGCAGCATGGAAATATGTAGTTATCTTTCTTTCGCTCGTATTTCTGGGAATAAGCGCATTGCCAAACTTATATCAAAATCAAATGACGCTGGTTGTGTCAGAGTATCAGGAAGGGGCTCCTAAGCTAGATGTTAGTTTTCTTAAGGATAAGTTAACGGAGGGTGGTTTTGATATTGAGGCTATTCAGCAACATCATTTTGAAAGCGTCATTAGCTTAACTTCCGCGAGCCAATTGACGGCCGCTCAGCATTACCTTAATAAGCTCCTTAATTCCGCGACTGAGCAATCGATAGTTATGTACCGAGTCGAAGTTGTTGAAAAAGATACCAGACCTAGTTGGTTGCGTTCGTTAGGAGTTGAACCTATTAAACTTGGGCTTGATCTAAGTGGCGGGGTGCTCTTTGTCCTAGATGTTGACGAAAAGAAAGCATTCGAGGAGAGGATGCAGAATATTCGTCTGTACGCAAAGTCTTTATTGCGTGAACAGCAGGTTCGAAATGTAAAAATAGTGCTGACTAAAGAAAATCAGGTCTTACTTGATTCTTCTGCAACCAAGCAAGATTGGTTTAGTTTAGCGACAGTAGCCGAAAAACTACAAGCGCAATATCCTCAACTTACTATTCGACATCTTAAAGAGAATCAGTTGCAACTTGAATATTCTGACGTCGGGAAAAATAACTTCCTTCAGCAGATCATGCATCAAACGTTAACTACAATGCGAGGAAGAATTGAAGAGCTTGGAATAACTGAAGCCGTCGTTCAACGTCAAGGTGCTCACAGAGTTAGGATTGAATTACCTGGCGCTAGCAATCCCGAAAAACTCCGTCCGGTCATTGGTGCTACGGCTTCCTTAGATTTTTATGAGCTACAAAGCAGAGACGGTAAAATTGTTAAGAATGAAAATGGCGAAAGGTTATCGGTTAATCCCAGAGCTATTTTCTCTGGTAAGAATATTTATAACGCTCAAGCAGGCAGGGATGAAATGGGGCAACCGTTAGTCAATTTAACATTAGATAATATTGGCGGCGATAGGATGCTCAAATTTTCTGCAAAAAATATCGGCAAGCCCATGGTCACTGTTTTTTCTGAATACTATCAATCAAAAGATGGCAGTACACATAAGAAAAGCAAAGTAATCAATGTGGCAACGATACAGGACCAGTTGGGTGCCCGTTTTAGTATTACTAACCTTGCTAGCAGCTTACAAGCACAGGAGTTAGCTTTGTTGCTGCGGGCTGGGTCATTAAGCGCACCCGTCACAATCGCCAAACAGCGCGCCATTGCTGCGACCTTAGGTGAGTCTAATATAAACCACGGGCTGTCGGCTCTAATGTTGGGTGTTGGTTTAACTTTAGTCTTTATGGCCGCGTGGTATAGACGGTTAGGAATGATCGCTAACTGCGCATTAATTCTAAATTTAGTAGCACTGCTAGGTTTGATGTCGCTCTTACCGGGGGCTGTCCTTACGCTACCAGGGATCGCAGGATTTGTGTTAACAGTGGGTATGGCGGTTGATACTAATGTTCTTATTTTTGAGCGAATAAAACAGGAAAAAAAGCGAGGGTTAAGTCATTTTTTAGCCGTCGAACAAGGGTATAAAAATGCGTTTTCAACAATATTCGATGCCAATATAACAACTTTAATCACCGCCGCTATTCTCTTTTCTATCGGTTATGGTCCTATTAAAGGTTTTGCAATTACCTTGGGCCTCGGTGTACTGACCAGTATGTTTACCGGTGTATTTATTTCAAGGGCGTTAACCAATCTTTTTTATAGCGAGACAACGGTATCTACCGAGAAAAATTCCCGAAAAATTATGGCAGGTGATAACGCGCTAGAAGGTTCTGAAGATAAAAATGGAGACAACAAACAGCATTCATCTAAAGCTAAGTTAGATAAAACTAATCGTCAAGATGAAAATAATCGTCAAAACAGGAATAGTCGTCAAAATAAAAATAATCGTCAAATTAGAAATAATCGTCAAATTAGAAATAACCGGCAAAGCTCAAAAGGAGTCAAAAAGCCAAAGCCACTAGTAAAAGGAGGAAAGTCATTATGAATAACATCACTCAAGATCATTGTCGTTCAAATAGGCGTGAGCAAAGCCAAACCAACAAACAGCTTGTTTCGACTAGCTGGTCAAGATATCGCTTTTTAGGTTTCTATTTTTCAGCATTTCTCGTGGTCTTCTCATTATTGGGAGTATGGGTTAAAGGCATAAATTTCGGCATTGATTTTACCGGCGGATATATAACGGAGTTTTCGACGAGTCAGTCATTAGATGAGAACAGTCTGCGTAAATTATTGGACGAAAAGATAACTGGACCTTATCTCTTGGCAGCTTCGGACAATGATACTTATTGGACGGTGCGCGAGCCAGCCGGCAAAAAAGAGAACACTCAAAAACATAATAGTAGGAATTCAATTGCTCCTGTAAGCCAAAACGACTCGACAAACTTCAGCGAATCCTGGCTAGTAGGATTAATGGAAGATACCGGTTTGCTCGAACAAGGTATTCAGATTACACCCTTTGACTCGGATTATATTGGTACTCAAATTGGAGAAGAATTAGTTAATCAAGGTGGTCTAGCTATGCTTACCGCGTTAATCATCATCATGCTGTACCTTTCAACTCGGTTCGAGTGGCGGTTTGCACTAGGATCGATTATTGCTCTATTTCATGATGTCGTTTTTGTGTTTGGCCTGTTTGCATGGAGCCAGCTAGAATTTAACTTAACTGTTTTGGCGAGCTTGCTGGCTGTTATCGGTTACTCGTTAAATGATTCTATCATTGTCGCTGACCGAATTAGAGAGTTAATGATGTATCGTCAACGAAACTCTCTATCCGTTATTATTGATAGGGCAATTGAATCGACGCTGGTGCGAACATCGATAACCTCAGGCACAACACTCGCAACGGTTGGTGCGGTCTGGTGGCTTGCTGGCTCGCCTTTACAGGGTTTTTCGGTCGCTTTATTCGGCGGCATATTAATCGGGACTTTTTCGTCAATCTGTATTTCATCGACTTTTCCTGAACTGGCGGGGTTAGATGTCGACCACTATTTCCAAAGGTCGGTTGATGCTGAATCCGATCTTGATTTTTAATCCAAAAAGATCAAATAAGAAAAACTGAAGGAATAGAAACAGTCGGTCGTGGTCATTGATTTAGATGAATACGTTCTGCTGTTTCTCTATTAACCATGTGATGATTGTTACTTAGATTCGACCAAACTAGTTGCCTAAATACCACCATAGCCACATTTAAATTAATATTTGTAATACTTTTAGACATCTTCTCCCTTTACCTTTGTTTGAGCTTTATATAGGCTATTCAGCGAATAATTAAAATAAACGTCATTTATTATCTGGAGTATCCCCATGAGATTGGTAAAAACCTGTCTGTATGCCGCGTTAACCGGCGTATTGATGAATACGACTGCGATTGCTGCGGCGGATTCAGCTAAAGCTAAAAAGGCCGATTCTGCGGCAGTAGCAAACGAAAAAACTAAAAAAGATGAGCCTAAATGGGATGTTAATAACCCTCCAGGTGATGAAAAATCTGTGAAAATTGAAACTACTGAGTCTACGTGGAGTAACGTTGATGTCAGTCCTGACGGAAAAACGGTTATTTTTGATATGTTAGGTGATGTCTATGCTATGTCAATCAATGGAGGAGACGCTAAGCCCCTAACCAAAGGAATGGCTTGGAATATGATGCCGCGTTTTAGTCCTGATGGTAAAAGCATCGCTTTTATCAGTGACAGAGACGGCGGAGATAACCTTTGGGTTATGGATGTTAATGGCGAAAACTCGAGACAAATCAGTAAAGAGAAAACGAATTTAGTTCACACGCCTAACTGGTCTCCGGACGGTCAATATATCGCAGCTAGGAAAGGTTTTGTTGGAGCTCGGAGTATTGCCGGTGGCGAGATTTGGATGTTTCATAAAAGCGGCGGCAGCGGTTATCAGTTAAGAAAACGGATTGGTGGCGCACAAGCTCAGAAAAATATTTCAGAGCCAGCCTTTTCGCCAAATGGACAATATGTCTATTACTCTATTGACTCTACTCCCGGAACGGTATGGCAATATAACAAAAACCCTACCGGTCAAATCTTTACCATTACCCGACTTGACAGAGAAACGGGAAAGCAACGCACAATTGTTAGCGGTGCTGGTGGCGCTATTGCACCTACGCCATCGAGTGATGGAAAATATTTAGCCTTCGTGAGGCGAGTGGATACTAAAACAACCTTGTTTGTTAAGGATTTAAAAACCGGTGTTGATAAAGCGATCTATAGTGGCCTAGACAGAGACCTTCAGGAAACTAATGGTAGTCATGGTAATACACCGCAATTTGACTGGACACCTGATAATCGTTCTATCGTTATTTGGGCGGGCGGTAAAATCAAGCGAGTAGCTGTAGCGACCGGTAAAGCCGAAGATATCCCATTTAAAGTGTCTGTTGAGAAAAAAGTGACACCAGCGGTTCGTTTTGCTGTTGATGTAGCACCTGAAAAATTCGATGTAAGAATGATTCGCTGGGCACAACTTTCACCTAAAGGTGACAAAATCGCTTATCAAGCATTAGGAAAAATATATGTTCGTGATGTTAAGTCTGGCAAGCGAAAGCGTTTAACTTCTCAAAAAGACCATTTCGAGTATTACCCAACGTTTTCTCGTGATGGTAAGAAAATAGCCTACGTCAGTTGGGATGACCAAAAGTTAGGTAGTGTGAAGGTTGTTTCTAGTCGAGGGGGCAGAAGCCGCACGATTAGCAGCGAGCCGGGGCATTATATCGAACCAGCATTTTCTAACGACGGTGACAAAGTTGTATTTAGACGTTTTACCGGCGGTTATTTAACCTCACCAGAATACTCAATGGAACCTGGTCTTTATATCGCTAATACAAACGGTAAAGGCGATGCTAAAAAAATTCATGATTCAGGTGTAAACCCGCATTTCTCTGCGGATGGTAAACGCATATTCTTCTCAGCTTTCGGTTGGGGAACTAAAACAACGTTTTCAAGTGTCGGAATTGACGGTAAAGATGTTCGTGAACATCTAAACGGCATGGATATTACTGAGTTCCAAGTCTCTCCTGATGGAAAGTGGGTCGCATTTAGCCAGCAGTTTAATGCTTTTGTTGCGCCGTTCACGCTAACTGGAAAGTCAGAAACAATTACCAAAAGCAGCAAATCTATGCCGGTCAAGCAAGTATCTAAGCGTAGTGGCGAGTTTCTTCATTGGTCGGCCGATAGCAAGCAGTTAAATTGGGCGCTTGGCTCTAAACTTTACCAAAGAAAACTAAAAGATGCGTTTAGCTTTTTTGCAGGCAGTCCCGATGAACTACCTGATCCAGTAACCGAAGGGATTGAACTTAGCTTTAAGAAAACTTCATTTGTGCCTAAAGGAAGTATCGCTTTGGTCGGCGCTGATATCGTCACTATGAAAAATGTTGATCAGGGACAAGAAGTCATCAAGAGCGGTGTCATTATTGTTGATGGAAATCGTATTACTGCCGTAGGAACTCAAGATCAAGTAACAGTACCTAAAGGCGCTAAGGTGATCGACGTTAGTGGTAAAACGATTGCACCAGGATTGGTTGATGTTCATGCCCATGGTGGTCAAGCCAGCAATGAAATTGTACCTCAACAAAACTGGATGAGTTACTCATCGTTAGCTTTTGGTGTTACAACCATTCATGACCCGTCAAATGACTCAACTGAGATTTTTGCTTCAAGTGAAATGCAAAGGGCCGGTGTGACAGTTTCTCCTCGAATATTCTCTACGGGAACTATTTTGTATGGTGCAAAAGCACCCGGTTATACCGCTAAAATTGATAGCTATGACGATGCAAAATTTCACCTTCAACGTCTTAAGGATTTGGGCGCCATTTCGGTGAAAAGTTATAACCAGCCAAGACGAGATCAGAAACAACAAGTGATCGCTGCCGGTAAAGAATTAGGTATTATGGTTGTACCGGAAGGTGGAGCTAAGTTTTACCATAATATGACAATGGTGGTTGATGGTCATACTGGTGTTGAACATGCGCTACCAATACCTCACGTTTACGACGATGTAAAACAACTATGGTCGCAAACTGACGTTGGTTATTCTCCAACATTTGGTGTGGCTTATGGTGGTCTTTCAGGTGAAACCTATTGGTATGATAGAAGCAACGTTTGGGAAAATAAGAAACTGATGACTTATACACCTAAGTATATGGTGGAGCCAAACGCAATTAGAAGAACCACTGCGCCGGACTCTCACTATAACCACTTTAACGTTGCCAAAACCGCCAAAGAACTTAACGATAAAGGTGTGCCGGTTGTTATCGGAGCCCATGGCCAACGAGAAGGTTTAGCGGCTCACTGGGAGTTATGGATGATGAATCAAGGTGGATTTACACCTTGGCAGGCGCTAAAAGGCGGCACAATTGATGGTGCTAAGTATCTAGGTATGGAGAAAGATATCGGTTCAATTGAAGTTGGGAAACTAGCTGACTTAATGGTAATTGAAGGTGACGTCTTGACCGATCTAAGACAGTCTGAAAATGTCGTTTATACGATGATTAACGGACGTCTTTTTGATACCGCTACCATGAATGAAATTGGACGAAAATCTGGCCATAAACGTGAACCATTCTTTTTCGAAAGGTTGTCAGGCCAGTCTCTTCCAGAAGCTACCGCCAATGAGCTAAAGTTGAAACAAGAGCAATACCACTGGCGTCACTAGCAGTCACTAAGAGATAGTCTATCAAGTGAAAGTCAGTTAAGTGATAGGCTATAAGGTCGTAATTTAATACCCGATTGTATCGGGTATTTTTTTGCTTGGGTTTTATGCGCGATGAAATGACAAATTTTATAAAGTCGGCTAGGTTTGGCTTCTTTACTGCCAGCAGTCGGGAAACAAGGGGGAGGTTACCTAGTGATCGGTTTGGCGATTAGTAATCATTAAATCAATAAATCAATAAATCAATAAATCAATAAACCAACCTAGTCGCGCATTAGTCAAAAGGCAGCTAGTTTAGATCGAGCGCGAATTTCGAGAGTATATTAAGCGGAACCGTTTTTGTTGCTTTCTTATGAGTTCGTTGTAAGAAGACTCTTGGGGCCATGTTATCCTCATAGGCCTGTAACCATCTGGCGGCGCACAGGCACCAGCTATCTCCTGGTTTTAAGCCTGGGAAACCGAAATCTGGCATTGGCGTTGATAAATCATTACCTTTAAATCGCGAGTACTCAAGAAAGTCTTTACTGACTTCAACACAGATTGTATGTGAACCTGTGTCTTGTTTGCTTGTATTACAACAACCGTCGCGAAAGAACCCCGTTAAAGGATCGTCGCTGCAAGGCTTAAGTGGTTCGTCAAACACATTAATCGATGTTTCTAGTTCAAATTCGTCTTGCATCATTCCTCCATGGGCTGTTTCTAGCAAAAAAGTTATAAACAAGGGGCATATAATTACTATTTGGTGGTCTTTTTGCGTCTAATTTTAGTAGTTAGCAGGCTTTCAGTAGCCAAACTTGCGAAGATTTGCATAGGTTACCTTAGATTCAGAAAATAGTAGAATTATTTTAGAAAAATTGAGAATAACTCCTATACTTAGTCATAAATAACAATGTCATAAATTCAATTCGGAAGCCGAACGGCCTAGTTTTATTTGTACTGGGCGTTACTACCTTAGGAATAAAAAATGTCAAAGAAAGTACTTATTGTTGACGATAGCATGGTCTCAAGGCTTATGATCAAGGAAATCATTTCTACTGCTCACCCCGAATGGCAGTGCTTCCAAGCTGCAAATGCAGATGTTGCGGTAAACGAGTGCCAAGACAATGAGTTTGATTATATTACTCTAGACCTCAATATGCCAGGACGTACTGGATTGGAAGCTGCACCAGATATTCTTGCTCAGCAAGAGAATGCTAAGGTTGCATTACTAACCGCCAATATTCAATCAGCAGTTAAGGAAAAAGCGCTGGGTTTAGGCCTTGAATATGTGGCTAAACCTATTTCTGTAGATCGTATTCTTGAATTTGTTGGGCATTAGTTAGATGTCTGAAATTGAGTTCACAGAACTTCAAAAAGATGCCGTTATTGAATTGATCAATATGGGGATTGGCAGGGCGGCTAGCGCACTCGCTGATATGATATCAGAAGAGGTGTATTTGTCCGTACCCAATGTTGAATTTACGGATTATCAAGCATTAGCAGTGCATCTCGAACAAATAGACAATAAAGAACCGTCAGTTATCATGCAGCAGTTTAATGGCGATTTTAGTGGAAATGCCATTTTACTCTTTCCCGAATCCAGCGGAACCACTCTCGTTAGAAAAATGCTAAAAGACAGCGTATCTGAAGCGCAAATTAGTGAGCTTGAGGAAGAGGCATTAACTGAGATTGGAAACATCATTTTAAACGCATGCTTCGGTCAGTTAGCTGAACTGCTATCCACACAGTTAGACGGGGATGTTCCGTTGTATTTACGTGATGCCGTCGATAGAATTGTCGAGAAAGGTAAGCCTTTGGTTGGCAATGATAGCGCAACTAAGGTCATGTTATTGCAGGTTGATTTCTCTCTGTTATCGAGCAAGACAAAAGGGTTTGTCATCTTCCTCATGGATGTCGAGTCGATGCATACTTTTCGAGATAAAATTGATCATTATTTAAAGTCTTTATTTGGGTAGTGATGATTCAAAGGTGAAGTAAAAAACCGATGAGAGATAATAATGGAATAGATGATTTATATCAAGACCGCTTGCAGAGCAAGGAAGCGAGTCTTTGTGAGGGAAAGGCCGAGGCTAATACGAAAGAACTAAAAATCGAATCCAAAAGCTCGTTAAATCAAAAATCAATCACTCTCCTTAATAGCAGTATTATCCACTCTCAAGACCTTGGTGTAATCGTTCTCGATAGTCAATATAATGTTTGTCTTTGGAATTCTTGGATAGAACATTTATCTGCAATACCCAAAAAAGATGCTGAAGGCAAAAATTTGAAAGAAATTTTTGCCAATTTTAACAGTTCACGGTTTGAAACTGCCGTTGAAAACGCTATAAAAGGTGGACTTTCTTCGATACTTTCCCAAATATTTAATCCTTACCCGCTTCCTTTATATAAAGATGCTAATGCGAAACAAAAGGAACTTAGAATACATCAGCAGATCAATATAAAACATGTGCGCATAGAAGACCAACCTTTTGCCATTGTTGAGGTTAGAAATGTTACCGCTACAGTTGTTAAAGAGCAACTATTGAAAAACCAAACAATAGAATTAAAGAAAGCGAGCAAAGTATCTACAATTCAGAAAAATTATATTCAAAGTATTTTGGACAGTTCAAGCGAAGCAATCTTGACTATCTCAAATGGCGGAGCTATAAAAAGTTACAATAAATCGCTTTGTGAAATTTTTGGATTAGCTGGCTCGGAAATTAAAGGAAAACTAATTACTTCATTTGTTCCAGAGTTTCGTATCGCCGACTTTCAGTCCACTGATGATCCTAGAATTCTTAGAGGGTTAACAGTATCCGAAAAAAGAATTGACTTAGATGTGCTGTGTAACCCTTTAGCCGGTGGTGAACAAGATTTTGTGGTTACAATGCGTGACATTTCTGAGCAACAGCTGATGAAAGCAGCTGTTTTTAGAAGTGAAAAACTTGCCTGGACAACAATTGACTCGATTGCTGACGGTGTTGTTACAACTGATCAGTTTGGCGTCATCGACCTTCTAAATCCGATTGCATCTGAACTATTAAAGCAAGAGCAGTCTGAGTTAATTGGTAAAAAGATAAATCATATTTTTCAACTGGTTAAAGAGGAAAGTAATGAGGATTCAGATTGTATTGTTTCTTTAGCAATCAAGCAAAAGGAAACCGTTTATTCAAGTGATGACTCCGCACTCAGGTTAGTTTCAAGCTCAACAGATATTCGACCGAATAATACCGAAAAAGATAACGGCCTTCTTCCTGTCATGGCATCTGCATCGCCCATTTTGGACCTTGACGATCAGGTAACCGGTTGCGTGTTAGTTTTTAGAGATGTCAAAGAGTCCAGGCAATTATCCAACCAACTTACATGGGAAGCATCCCATGATGCTTTGACCGGTTTGCATAATAGAAAATCCTTCAATGAGCGTTTAGGAGCAATTGTTACCGAGTCGCAATCCGCCGCACTGCTGTTTATGGATTTAGATCGCTTCAAGTTAGTTAATGATACCGCTGGTCATGCCATCGGCGATGAATTGTTAAAACAAGTTAGCCGAATTTTTCTCGAGCATTTCCGAGTGGATGACTTTGTCAGTCGGCTTGGAGGGGATGAATTTGCAGCTTTATTACCTAATTGCTCCCTCGAAAAAGCACGTCTTTTAGCTCAAGAATTATGCGGTTTACTCGAAAAACATGCGGTGCCTTGGCAAGACCGAGTTTTTACTGTTGGCGTTAGTATAGGACTTACCTTGGTGTTAAGTGATGATGAGTCAACTTCTAAGGTCATTGAGCGTGCAGATGCCGCTTGCTATTCAGCAAAAAAATCTGGGCGAAGTAGGGTACATGTATTTGGTGAAAGCGACGAAGAGACTCAGTATCAAGCAAACGTTGAAAGAGCTAGCCAAATAAGCGAAGCGATTTCTAAAGAACGTTTTGTTCTATATAAGCAGCCGATTGTTTCCATAGCAGGTAATGAAAGAAAGCTTCATCATTATGAAATTTTGATCAGGATGTTAGACGAGGATAACTCAATTATTCCTCCAAATGATTTTATTCCTGCCGCTGAGCAATTTGGTTTGATGCAACTAGTCGACCGCTACGTCATATCAAAAGTTGTTGAATACATAAAAATTAATCGCCAAAAAGATCGTACGTTTTCGTTTGCGATCAACCTTTCCGGTGCATCAATCATCGATGAAGTGTTTTCTGTTTTTCTTGATGATATCGTTCGACGAGAAAACATACTGCCGAGTGATATTCATTTTGAAATTACCGAGACCGCGGCTATTTCAAATTTAGGTATTGCTAGAAAATTTATTGACCATTTTCATCAGCTTGGTTTTTCTTTCGCTTTAGATGATTTTGGTAGTGGTATGTCTTCGTTTGGATACCTAAAGAATTTACCTTTGGATTATATAAAAATTGATGGCCAGTTTATTAAGGAGATAATTGGTAACGAAACGGATTTCGCAATGGTTAGTTCTATTAATTATCTTGGGCATATGATGGGATTAAAGTGTATCGCTGAGTTCGTTGAAAATGACGAAATTATGTCAATTTTAGATAAAATAGGTGTAGATTATGCCCAAGGATATGGGATTGAGAGACCAACACCATTATTTGATGATGATGGCCTGTTAGAGAAATAGTAGTATTAACTGACTAACTTATTTCACTACTTACTATTAAAACCTTTTAGATCCTTTAACAATGATGACGAGTGAGTATCGGGATCAACACTTGAATAATGCTTAACGATTTTTCCCTGTGGATTAACTAGAAAGGTTTGTCTGCTAGCATGAGGCCACGGCAAAATTCTGTCTACGTCCATCGCTTTCGCTAGTTTATGGTCCACGTCAGCTAGTAGTGTGAACGGCATACTATAGGTATCTGAGAAATCCTTGTGTGACTCAACATCGTCGTAACTAACGCCAATAATATCAACTTTTTGAGCTTGATATTTTGAGAAATCATCGACGAAATTTTGAGCCTCTACGGTGCAGCCTGGAGTCTTATCTTTTGGGTAAAAATATACCACCATCCAGCGTCCGTTAAAATCTGAGTTTGTTTTTGTTTGTCCATTTTGGTCCGACAAAGAAAACTGGGCAAAGGGTTGTCCTTCCCATCGATTACTATCGGCAAACGCAAGAGGGCTAAATAGCAGGAATATTAGCGGTATTAATTTGTTCATTTGAAACTCCGGTTAGTCGTTGATTTTTATTATTAGCAAAATAGTCATAGAAAGTCTTGTATTTTCTTCGTTCTTTAACCAATTTTGAAATAAAGGGCATAGTTAATAGAATATTTTAAAATAACTAATATTAGTCGGGTACTCTATACTATATATGAGATTATTTTAATCGTATTTTACTAGGGATTAATACGACGCTAAAGACAGTTTGGATCTGATTATAGTGGTGTTTGAGAATTATCGCCTTTAACAGGCCCTCAGACGTCCGTTATAGGCGATAACTCTCAAACAGAGAGCATACAAGAGTCATTAGGTCAAGGAGGCTACCATGGTTAGAAAGACGATTATTCAGTTGGTTGTAGTTTTTTTTCTGTGTTTACTCTTGACAGTTTTGTTTGCCGGTTATCAATGGAAGCTTGAGCAAGCGAACAATAATAAAAGCAGTCTACGAGATCTATCAACCTTAACCAGTTCGGTAAATCTGATCGTTTCTCAGATAGATCTATCCAATAAAGCGTCTTTTCGTTTACTTTCAGAGCGTTTATCTGATGTGCCAGAAATACATGCATGGACACTAAAATCGCCACAAAGCGAACCGATTATTGCCCAGCGCAATGGAACCATAGACGCTCGTGATTTTGTTTCTACCAATTATTTTTATATACAAGCTCCTAACCAAAAAGGATTGTATGAAATTGAAGTAGAGTTTTATATACGCAATGCAACAACGTTGCCTAGCCCAATTAATCCAGCGACCTTGTTAGTGATTTTGTTGATAAGCAGTGTTCTATTCGGATTAATGGTGTGGCGTTTAGGATGGGTTAAGCGTCTTGAAGATTTTGCTAAATACGTACTCACAACGGATGGCCAGTTAAGCGTAAGCTCCAAGCATCAATTTCACAATGTTATTGGACATGCACTTAATCAATTGTTGTTAAATAATAGTTTGTTGAGTCGCTCAAAATCGGAACTGATGGAGCGCATACGAACCACTTCCTATGTCGATGAAATAACGGAGCTTGGAAATCATTTGTTCTTTAAAGCTGAGTTAGAAGTTCGCTTACATAACCATGAAGAGGCTGAATCCGGTTTAGTCGTTATATTGTCCTTTGTGCGTGAGCAGGGAAGCGAGTTCGAAGCGGTTATAAATCAGCGACAGGTTGACATTGCCCATGTATTAAGAGGGGTTGTTGAAGAAAATGAGCATGCCTTAGCAGCCAAGCTAAAGAACGATGATTTTGCATTGCTTTTGCCGAATAACACTATCGAACAAACTGACAGAATATGTAAAAAGCTTGTTGCTCAACTTGCGGCCACCGTTTTCTCCATCACACCTAAACAATCCTATTTTGTTGATATTGGTATTTCTTCATATAAGCAAGGTTTCGATTATTACAACATCATGGCAGAAGCTGATATGGCTTTACGTAATGCACAACTGCAAGGAGCTAATAATTGGTATGTTTACGGTGAACCGCTATCCGCTGCAAAATCAAAGGGCCGTCTTCGTTGGCGGAGTTTTTTAAGAGGCATTTTAGATCGACGAGATATTTCTCTGTTTAAACAGAAAGTTGATATGTTTGATGAAAGCAGCAATGAACACTGTGAAATATTGACGAGAGTTGAAGATGAAGGTGAAACTCTTTGTGCAAACACTTTTCTGACCATGGCTAACCAATGTGGTCTAGCTGTAGAGTTTGATCGGTTAATCGTTGATAGAGTTATCGAATATGCGTTATCCCGGAGTCAAAGCGGGACTAAACAGACCTATATTGTTAATCTGTTTATTGATAGTTTACTGAACGAGAAATTTGAGACCTGGCTGATTAACAAACTCACAAGATACCCCGAGTTATGCAAACAGTTAGTTTTCGAATTATCAGAGAATCATTTAAGTCGGCACATTAGCCGAGTTGCCGCTGTGATGCGAAAAATTGAATCACTGGGCTGCCGTTGGTCGATAGAACATTTCGGCTCACCTGAGGAAAAATTTGACTATCTAAACGAAATTCCAGTCTATATGATTAAGATTGACCGAAGAATTGTTAATAGCATTGCGGATAACCCTGCCCATCAATTATTGTTGGCTTCGCATTTAGTTTCTCTCAAAACGCAAGGTATTCTGGTTATTGCCGAAGGCGTTGAGCGCCAAGAAGATGCAGACTACTTAATCAAGTCTGGTCTCGACGGTGGGCAAGGCTATTTCTATGAAGAGCCCCGTGCATTGACCAACGAACCCTACTTAAAGGCCGTTTAATCCAAATTGACTAGCTTTTAACCAAGTTTTTAGTATCATGTCGCTCAAATTAAGTCGCTTGGGCAAAAAGTTGCCCTGGTATGGCGTAGTTTAGTTAATAAGTCGTAAATCTCGTGATGCGTTTTCTTATTTCTATCTGGTCTAACAAATCGTTGTTTAATAGATGACGATCCATATATCTCAAGAAGATCAAGTTGAAAAAAATAAAAATGTGACGTTAGTCGCGTAAATTTTGCCAATTATCAATATTTTGTTTGATTTTTGGAACTTTCTGGCTAAACTATAACCAGTTGATGACGCAATTTGGTGTGATATGGACTCACCATCAGATTGTGCGAGATTAAACCGCAGTTAATGCAGAGCATGATTACTCTGAAATTTTGCTAAATTAGCGCAAAATATTCAGTTTCGAATGGTCTAGCTTGTATCGGAGTTTAGTCTTATACCCATTTGAAGAGGTTGGCATGGATAGTAAAGAAACATCTAACAATTTTACTGTGATTAACGGCGAGAAGGCATACGTGGGCCCGGAAAGACGGGGTGATCGTCGTAGAGAGCAAGGGCATGAAAGGGTTGAAAGACTACTCAAGAATTTTGGCTTGGACCGAAGATTGAGTACGGATAGACGACGTAAAGATACTTCGTGGTTTCTGACATCGAATAACGTTGCTAATTTATAGCAGAACCTAGTATCCTGAAACCGGCTTTATGCCGGTTTTTTTATGTCCATTTATTAAGCGTCTACCATTTACCCAAAAAATGCAATACAGTCAATTATCCCATTTTTTTTCTGAAATAAGCATTTCGCCGATTAAGGCAATCCCTGTCGATGCGAAACATTCACTATCCGTTGATATCAAAAGAGATGACCGTTTGCATTCGGTCGTGTCCGGTAACAAATGGCGTAAGTTAAAGTATCTATTATTATTTATCGAGTCAAAGGGCTACAAGTCTGTCGCTGCAATGGGAGGGCCATATTCTAATTTCTTGCACTCGTTAGCATTTGTTAGTTACTGTTTAGGTTGGAAATGCCATTTGTACATACGCGGTTATGCCGAACAAGAACTTACCCCAACTCTCAAAGATTGCTGCGCTTGGGGGGCTAAAATAACCTTCGTAAACCGACTTCAGTTCCGAGAAATTCGTTCATGTCCGCCACCACTGTCTGAGGATACTTATTGGATCACCGAAGGCGGCTTGAGCCATTATGCGATGCTAGGCATGGAAGAAGTTTTCATGGAAGTGGCTGGTCAGTATGACTATATTATTTCCGCTAGTGCGACCGGAACCACCATTGCTGGATTGGCGAAAGCCGCATTACGCTATCAACCAAAGGCTCAAATCATTGGAATTAGTGTACTAAATAATGCTCAGCAGCAAAGCGACGAGGTTGAGCGACTGATTGGTAGGAAATGCAAAAACTGGCTCATAATGAAAGGGTTTGAACAAGGCGGCTTTGCTAAATCCAATGAATCGGTTACAAATTTTATAGCCAACTTTGAAAATACTCACCAAATACCGCTTGAACCTGTCTATAGTGGAAAATCATTTTTGGCGACGCAAGAACTGGCTGATGATGGTTATTTTGCTCCAGGAGCAAGAGTGCTACTGCTCCATTGTGGAGGTTTACAAGGAAAGCGATCATAAATGGCCACGGATATTGTTTTGTATCTATCTATCTATCAATCAACTCAAATAACGCAGCACGAGTATAGTAACATCAATAAAACACCAAAAACGCTCGAAGCGTAATTAACAACAATTTAGTTGTTTAACGGGGGCTAGCTGAAGCCGCTGCAAAATAGATTAACTTTTTCTACTAGCGCAACATGACCAAATTGAAGTCTAAATCGAGAACTACGCTGGGATGATAAGTCGTCCTATTATTTTTTACTTCGCTAACTTGCGCAATGGTTTCAGGTGCAATGTTTTTGGTTCCGATTTGCCTGATTCTTAACAACCCTAAGTCCTCTCGACCTTCGATAGTTTTAACTTCTAAGATTTCACTTTGACTATAAATGGTATCGCCGGCGAAACTTGGGTTGGTATGGCTACCTCCATTGATTGAACTAACCCATAGTCCATTCCCTAATCCGTTATAACTAAGCGCTCTACAAATAGAAATAATGTGCCCACCATAAACTAGTCGTTGTCCGTTCGCCGAATCTTGCATGAATGCGCCATCAAAATGAACACGAGCATTATTTTGATAGAGTCGAGTAGCCATGGAGTGTTCTGAGTGATTTATTGTAATTCCATCACGGTGGACTATTTTGTCACCTACGGCAAAGTTTTCTAACCGGTCTTGGCTATCGCTTAGGTAATTCTGCCAAGAAGAACAATCAATAGCAGATGGTATGGCAGGTATTTCGTCGGACACACTACTTAGCAATTGTGGAATTTGCGGTTGCTGTGTGTTTTTTAAGCCGTCAGTTTTGGCGTTAACCATGACCCAACGTTTCCAAGATACAACGGTTTCCGAATTCTGATTTAGCGCTTTTGAATGAACGTAAACCACACCATTCTTTCCGCTTGAATTTAGCTTAAGACCAATGACTTCACTGGTGACTGTTAACGTATCGCCCGCATAACAAGGGCGGCTAAATCGAACTTCGGCATATCCCAAATTGGCGACGGCATTAAGTGAAATATCGTTGACTGTTTTTCCAAACGCTATATGAAAAACTAAGAAGTTATCTAGCGGCATGCTGGAAAAGCCGCATTGTTCGGCAACAGTTAACGCGCAGTTTAGCGCGAAGCGGTTTCCGGTAAGGGCCAAATAAAGAGTCGCATCGCTCTCAGTGATGGTTCTAGGCACTCCATGCTGAAGTACCTGACCAATTTTGAAGTCATCAAAATAATTTCCGTCGTTTTGTTTAAGGCTCAGGGACGCATTCATTATTTTTCTGGACCAATTAGGTCGTTTTGCCCTAGTTCTTTCACCTGGTTATATAGCGCGATAACTCGGCGTGCCCATAACTCTAAGCTCGGTTCAATAAGCCGGTCGTCAATAACAGCCACGCTTTTGCCTAGTTCGTGCGCGCTGGCGATGGCTTCAATAATTTTCTTGGCTCGTTTTATATCTTCGCCTTTAGGGGTAAATGCATCGTTATTGTAAGCCAATTGTACTGGGTGAATAACAGCTTTGCCGTCAAAGCCTAAGTCTCTTGCTTGACGACAAGAAAACTCACAGGCTTCAATATTTTTTAGGTCAAAATGTGGTCCATCAATGATACATTTGTCGTGGGCTCTCGCTCCTAAAACGGCCATTGATAAACTGGTTAATAGTCCCATTCTGTCTAAGGTCATATTAATCCGTAGCGAATTTGCTAAGTCAGTGGTACCTAGAACTATCGCTATTAGCCGATCGCTTGCTCCAGCAATCTCTTCACTTCTTAATACCCCTTTTGGACTCTCAATGTTTGCCATAACAGGAAGCCGTTGACCTCCCATTTCGTCCATGGTCGCAAGCGCTGCTTTTATTTCACCACCACTTTCAACATGAGGAAACAGCACACCGTCTATTTCAAGTTGTACAACCGCTCTTAGGTCATCCATTCCCCACTCTGAGTCGAGGGAGTTGATACGCACTATTTTTTCTGAGTAACCGAAGTTAGCATTCTCAAAAGCTTTTACTAGACTGTTTCTTGCCTCAATTTTTTTGCTAGGTGGTACCGACTCTTGAAGATCAAAAATAATACAGTCGGCATGGAGTTCGCGTGATTTTTCTAGATGTCTCGCTTCATGAGCCGCCACATATAATACGCTTCGACGTGGCCTATAATGATATCCCATTGTTTAACTCCTCTTTTTAGCTAGCTCGGAAACTAGTTCTTTTCTAAGTACTTTACCATTTTTGGTTCGCGGAAAATCTTGGTAAAAATGGACGAGTTTAGGCGCCTTATATTTTGCCAGTTTTGCATTTCCAAAGTCTAACAGTTGCTGCTCATTTAATTGACTATTTTCATGTCGTATCACACAAACACTGACTAGTACTTTGTCTTTAGATAGCTCTTCACCAAGAGCCACACAGTCAGCAACATCTGGATGTGTTTTTAAAACGCGTTCAATTTCATGGGGGGAAACGCGATACCCAAATGTATTGATAATATCGTCTTTTCGTCCTAGAAACCAAATGTAACCTTGTTCATCAACGCGTGCATAGTCGCCGGTATAAAAATAGCCGTTGTTTTTTGCTTTACTGGTTTCTTCTGGCAATTGCCAGTAGCTGAGAAATAAACCCGGATCGGACTCTGGAATGGCAATCATGCCTTCTTCATTTATACCAGCAATGGAACCATCACCGGTAAGTAACTTAACATCATGACCAGGCTGCGGGAACCCTGCAGCGCCTGGGCGAATTTCACGGTCTACTCTTTGTGATATATAGTAGGAGAACTCGCTCATGCCAATGGCTTCAAACACATCTTGTCCAAACCTTTCTCGCCATGCTTCTAACATTTCGTCAGATAAGTGCTCGCCGGCGCTCATACAATGTCTTAAGGATGGTACATCGGAGCCTTTAAATTCGGTTTTCTGGATAATTTGCCGATAGATAGTGGGCACGCCGATAAATATCGTACAGCCATGCTTTTTAATCAACTCAGGCCATGTATGAGCGTCATTTTTTCCTTCGTGCACAATAACCGTTTGCCCATGGAACAAAGGGTCCATAAGCGCTGAGCCTAGCACGTAGGTCCAATTAAACTTTCCAGAGTGCATGATTCGGTCGCCCGATTGAAACGAAAACCAATACTCACTGGCAGGTAGTCGACCAATAAGAGAGCGGTGTGCGTGTAGTACCCCTTTAGGAAAACCCGTTGTACCCGAGGTATATACCAAATAGGCTGGATCGTTCGCCTTACTCTTAACCAATTCTTGAGCCGCGGCAGTTTGTTGAAGAGTAGCAGTCAGATCGATTAGTTTGACGGATTTTTGTTGTTGCTCTGAAGTTAGCTCTGGCATTGGTTCAGGTCCAGCTAACAAAATAGTCGTTAGCTGCGTTGATTCATTTAACAAGCTTTGTAATTCGCCCCACATGGATTTTGCGGCAATCAATACTTTTGCTGCGGAATCTTTAGCTAGGTAGGCAACTTCAGAGGCCGCAAGTAATGTTGAGGTAGGCACGGCGACCGCACCATGTTTTAAACAGCCAAAAAAACTTTCTGGGTAATCAGTTGAATTAGGTAACCGAATTAAAACACGGTCACCAGCAATCAGCCCAAGTTCGTTGAGCAAAGTGACTATTTTGCTGCTTTTTTTGTCCAGTTCTGCATAGCTCAGTTCGCAGGTGCCTAGCACATCATCTTCTACAATAAGCGCGGCATGATTTGCATTTTTTCCGTTCGCATGGCGTGAGACGCATTGCTCAGCAATATTAAAGTACTCAGGTACTTTCCACTCAACGGAACCTTCAGATTGATTTAAATATTGGTCAAGCAAACTCATTTTAGATTCTTCCGTAGGGCCAGTTTTCACGAATAACATGAATCGGTAGGAGTTTTAGAACCTCCATCGCAAATGCTTTATCTTCATCATTAAGTGACTTGAGCGCGTAAGCTCTTAACAATGTCTGTAATGCTTTTCCAAACATTGGTGGGTCTAGCATTTCGCCTTCGAACTTAATAGCGCCACCTAATAATGCGTCGGCTTCAATTGCGGCCTTTAGCATTTGAGTGTTGCGCTGAATAATCAATGGCGACGGGGTGAAAGCAACTTTACATAAATGAATATGGTATGGGTGAATTACCTGCTTGCCAGTTAGTCCCATTTGGGCTTCTACAGTTGCATGACGATGAACAACATGTGATTCATGGTCGCCATGAAGGTCTAACCAGCGTCTAACGTCGTGGGGCTCGATATTGTTATTAGGCATAGGAGTCTCGTTAATCAATACTTCTACACCTCCGATAACACCGGTACCAGCTATTCTGGCTTCTAAAAGCAAATTACGTAAATAGGTTTTTAGCTCATCAATCCAACCTTCGGGGGTTAAATGAATCGCCATCGCTTTTGAAAAATCATGTATTCCAAAAACAACGTGTTTAACGGTGGAAAACTGCATCAACTCTGGAGCCAACTTTAAAGAGCGAGGATGCTCAATAATAGGCTGGATTTCGATTTTGGGGTTTACGCCAACTAGCCAAGCAGAAAGGTCTCGAATTTCCGCCGCTCCATACATTTCGCCGGCCTTTGCTAGCACAATGACATCAATGTGGTCACTTACATCTCGGATTAACTCTAGGTCTTTCTCGTACTCTTCGGTCCTAAAAGGGTTGATTCTCAAGGCTATCTGAAAATCTCGCTCAGGAAAGTTTGGTAATTCGTTGCGAAGCAACGTGCGGCTCATTTCTTTTTGCCGACAGCCATCTTCTAAATCAAACAGAAGTGTATGGGCAGGACATTTATGAGCATGACGGCGCATACGGCTAACCGCTTGCTCCATTGTTTCATATTCGCTGTCTTTCGGCGAATACTTGACTGGAGGGTAGTAGAGTTGAATACCAGGCCAAAATCCACCTAAAACATCTTCTTCGTTAACGTGTTCTAAGAATTCGTTGTAGCTATTCATCATCGAGCTCCTGTATTTGCTGGGCTGAGAGCTAATTCTCGTAAAATCAATTGCAATTTAAAGCAGATTTTTCTTTACCCAACTGGTCGGATGTCTTAATCTGTACCCAGAATCATACCGATCTGTGAGAATAATTCAAACAATTGTTTAAATTATTCTGGAATAAATAAATCAGCTGACCGAATGTCGTCAATCCTTTCTGCTTAGATTCTATCGGATTGATGACACTAAATGGCTTATTTTTGACCGTTAGATCATCAAAGCATAACATGCCGGTACGGTTGTTGGTTTGATTTGATATTATTGAATAACTTTAACATGTTGTTTATTATGAAAAAAATGGTAAGTCACTGAATTTCTCATAAATAACACGACCCTCTGTCCCAAGGAGTAAAATATGTCTACCCAAGTACATCCAAACGAAGCCTTGTTTGATGCTGAGAAACCTTTTCCCGTCATTCCTTCTTGCGAACATTTTGCAGGAAGTGAGAAGTTGATGTTAAAAGCCCTAGAAATGCAAAGCAAGTTTGGCCCTGTTTTTGACATCACTTGCGATTGTGAAGACGGCGCTGCGGCGGGACAAGAGGCTGAGCATGCAAAGATGGTTGCTAGAGTTATTTCAAGTGATGCTAATGAAAATAATATGATGGGGGTACGAATTCATGATTTCAGCCATCCACATTGGCGCGCTGATGTTGATATATTAGTCCCACAGGTTGGAAAAAATGTTGCCTACATAACTCTGCCTAAATCAACTCAAGCGTCGCAGATTAAAACCATGGTTGACTATATTAAACAGGTCGCTAGCGATAACGGAATTGAGCGAGAAATTCCTATCCATGTTTTAATTGAAACCCATGGCGCGCTAAAAGAAATTTGGGAAATTGCGAAAGTAGACTGGATTCAGGTTTTGGATTTTGGAATGATGGATTTTGTTAGCGGGCATTATGGGGCAATACCTGCTTCGTGTATGAGAAGCCCAGGACAGTTTGATCATCCATTATTAGCTCGAGCAAAAACGGAATTAGTTGCAGCAGCTTTGGCTAACGGCATTGTACCTGCACACAATGTTACCCTGGATCTTAAAAACGCGGAGCAGACCAAAAGTGATGCAAACCGTGCAAGAAATGAATTTGGATTTATGAGGATGTGGAGCATTTACCCAACTCAAGTTGAAGCTATTGTCGAAGCGCTAAAGCCAGATTATTCAGAAGTGGAAGACGCGCAAGGTATTTTACTTGCTGCGCAACAAGCTGACTGGGGACCAATTCAATATAAAGGTGAGCTTCATGATAGAGCAACTTACCGATATTTCTGGCAGTTACTTCAGCGAGCAAATGTGAGTGGTTTGACATTAAGCGAAGAAACTCGACAGGCGTTTTTTAGTGAGTAATATGCCAATCGCTTTCTCAGTATGTATATGAACATGTATATATGCTCCTATGATTCTAAGTTAGGGGCATATAAATATTTCCCAAGTTTGAAAACTTATTAAATGTTTGAAGCCGAACGATCGATTTACCAGCGCCTTAACCTATTTGTTTAACAAAGGTTAAAGCAAAACGAAGCATTTGGCGCTATACTGTTTTGCTAAATTCCCTGATTAGAAAAACTTATGCAACAACATTTTAAGCGACTCGAAGCCATGTACCAGGCTGCTCCACTTAATGACTTTTATTTACCTACGATGTCGATTAGTCAAGGAAGAGCCGAGATTTCAATAGATGTTAATCAAAAATATTTTCATGCCGCACAGGCTGTTCATGGTTCGGTCTACTTCAAGATGCTTGACGATGCTGCTTACTTTGCAGCTAACTCGTTAGAACAAGAGTATTTTGTTTTAACAACTTCATTTACAACTTACCTAACTAGGCCCATATCAAGCGGAAAAATGACTGCTATTGGTCAAGTCGTTAATCAGAATAGAACTCAGTTTATTGCTGAGTCCGTCGTTTACAATTCAAAAAATAAAGAGATTGGCAGAGGAAATGGAATATTCGTTCGTTCTAAAAATAAATTAACTGATATTGATGGTTACAAGTTGACCTGACGTTCCGATTTGGAGAATGACCGACTATTCCTTACTACTTCCCGGTGTAGCTTAGCCACTTCTAAACCTTCTACTACCCAAAGAAAATATCTCGTTACATTCATTGTTCCCTCACATGTTTGTGAGTTCAGTTTTGATTCAGTTTGTGAGCACTAATATGCACCTGTGTTCATACTTACATGTGCACGAAACCAATTTATTAAGGGAAAAATTATGAAAAAGACATTACTCGCTAGCGCAGTATTATCGTTATTATCATTCGGCGTTCTAGCTGAAAATCCATCATTCGATAACCTAGAAGCAGGTTATACAGAGTTTGATTTCGACGGGTTTAAAGTCGACGGCTTTGAGATTAAAGGGAGTCGCTCATTTTCGGATAGTCTATACGCTGCTTGGGACTATAGTAACGTCTCTGATAACGGTGCGGACTTAAAGTTAACCACCATTGGTCTTGGCTACAAAAATGATTTCTCTACTGAATCTACATTTTTTAGTGAGCTTAATTATGCGAAATTGGATAGCACAGGATTTGATGACAATGGTTATGAATTTACCGTTGGTGTTAGGACAATGATGACTGATCGTTTAGAGTTAAAAGCTGCCGTTGAGTATCTCGATATCGATGATGATATGACTTCCTTAATTATTGGTGGCGCTTATAGTGTTTCGGACAGTATTGCTTTCTATGCAGACTATAAATATGAGTCCGACCTTAGTCGATATGATGTAGGACTACGCTACAGTTTTTAGCAACTTCCCTTAATCTTAAAGAGTACTTCTAAGCAACGTAGAGCCCGATTTTTTTCGGGCTTTTTTCTGAGTCGTTTGGTTTAGTTTTATTTTGTAGCCGTCTACCTTTGTATTATAGCGGGGCATAGGTTAAAGTAATCGCTTTTGAGGTATTCGGATTAAAGTTTTTTATGAAAATTAGAAATGTTTTATGTGCAGTGGTATTGACGGTTTTGAGCTCCTCGCTTTGGGCGCAAGATTATGTGATACACGCCGGTTCAATGATTGATGTTGTAAACCTTAAAGTTGTAAAAGATAAATCGATTAAGATTTCTGCTAATAAAATTGTCGCAATTGAAGATGGCTTTATGCCTGTAACCAAACAAGAAACGCTCATAGATCTGAAACAACATACCCTAATGCCGGGACTGATGGATATGCATGTACATATGTCTGGTGAAATTAATAAAGCGTCCTACAGCGAACGTTTTTTCATGTCTGAGGCCGACTTTGCACTAAGAAGTACAGTTTACGCCGAGAGAACCTTAAAAGCCGGTTTTACAACAGTAAGAGACCTTGGTGATCTCGCTGGAGGTGTGGTGGTTTCTTTGAGGAAAGCTATCGACCAGGGCTACGTTGTAGGACCTAGAATTTTTGCCGCTGGCAAAAGCATTGCAACTACTGGCGGGCATGCTGACCCTACTAATGGTTTAAGACCTGAATTGCTAATGGACCCGGGACCCAAGCAAGGGGTAATTAATAGTCCTGAAGAGGCAATTAAGGCCATTAGACAACGTTACAAAGAAGGCTCCGATGTTATCAAGCTAACGGTTACAGGAGGTGTCTTAAGTTTAGCGAAAAACGGCTCAAACCCTCAATTTACTCAAGAGGAGTTGAATGCCATCATGAAGGCCGCCAAAGATTATGACTTTGTAGTGGCGGTTCATGCTCATGGTGCAGAAGGCATGAAGCGCGCTATTAGAGCTGGCGTTGACTCTATTGAACACGGTACCTATATGGATAAGGAAGTAATTCGTTTGATGAAGAAAAACGATACCTATTACGTTCCGACTATTAGTGCAGGCAAGTGGGTCGCTGAAAAAGCGGCTATTGATGGGTATTACCCTGCCGTTGTTCAGCCAAAGGCCGCAGCGATAGGGCCAGTAATTCAGAGTACATTTAGCAAAGCTTATGAGAGTGGGGTGAAAATTGCTTTTGGCACTGATGCGGCGGTATTTCCGCATGGCTTAAATGCTCGAGAGTTCATTTATATGAATGAAGCAGGTATGCCAGCAATTGAAACTATTCAATCGGCAACTTTAAACTCCGCCAAACTTCTTAGAATTGAAGATAAGCTCGGTAGTATTCAAGTCGGTAAATTAGCTGACTTAGTCGCTGTAAAAGGCGATCCGTTGAAAGACCTTAGCCTGCTACAGACTATTAGTTTTGTTATGAAGGATGGGAAAATAGTTAAGAAATAACTTTAAAGCTTTAGCGTTAGTTGCTTTATCTACCGTCTGTTTATCTTCGGTTTTTCTAGTCTAAGGTCTAGTTAGATGCTCACTGCTGCTAGATCTTATTGCGTCATAAAAAGCCGTAGTTAGGGATCGTCTCATCTTAGCTTCATTCTAGAATGATCCTTACTGGCATCTATAGAAATTCAACAGCCCAAAAACCAGCATTAATAAGATGGCTTCTTTGTCCAAATAACTCAATATTTTCAAAATGTTGAAAGCTCTCACACGATTCACAACCATCGTATTGGTTCGTTATTGCTCGATGATGAAAAAAGGCTTTGGGTGGGAACCGCTGACGGACTCAGTCTTTACGACCATGCAACTAGCCATTTTACGTTACAACATTCTAGCCAAGAAGATAAAAGCTCGCTTGCTGGGTTGTTGGTTAATGAACTCTATCAGGCAAAGGACGGCAAGATTTGGGTAGCTACCAATAATGGCGCAGCCTGGCTGACAGTAGCTGGAGCCTATAAAAGAATTGAAAGCGATGGTTCTAAAAGCGACAAACTAAGCCATGTTTCAATCGTAAATATTGCCCAGCCTCATGACGATGAAATCTGGTTAGCAACCTACGGCGGTGGAATTAATGTACTTGATGCCGTCAGCGGAAAGGTTATTTCACAGATAAAACACGACGTTTCTGTGCCTTCTGGCATAAACCATGACGCTTTTGGAGCACTGCTGCTAGATCGCTCTGGCTTACTATGGCTAGGCACTTGGGGAAATGGCCTTAATTATTACAACACTAATAATGCGGCTTTTTCAACACTGAGGCATAGCCCTAGTAATGATAATTCACTTAGATATCCCGATGTACTTTCTGTGATGGAAGTTGATAACGGCGATATTTGGGTCGGCGCAAGAAGTCGTGGAATTGACGTATTTAGGCCCGGAGTAGGACGAGTTAATGAGCTTCCAATTGACAACAGCAAACCGTTCTCGCTAAAGGATGGCAGTATTTCAGCGTTTCTACAAACCAAAAACGGTACTATTTGGGTAGGCTCTAGACAAACTGGGCTCTATAGATATCGACCAGAAACTAACGACTTTACAAATTACACCGATAAAGACGGACTCTCCGATCGGGTTATTAAGAGACTATTAGAAGACAAAAAGGGCAGGATAATTATTGGTACAGAGTTTAGCTTAGAACGCTTTACGCCGAAAACAGGTTTTTTTGAACATCTGGTTACCGAAAACTTAGGTAGAGAGATTATTCAAGCTCAATTTAATGCATTGGTTACATTGAATGATGGTAGCTTAGCAGCAGGCTCTTCAAACGGCCTTTATATCTTAAAGCCCAATGCTCAATATTTAACTAAAATCAGCCATAACCCAAATCGTGGTGACTCTTTATCACACAATACTGTTTTAGGTTTGTTTGTTAATAAAAACGGTGACCTATTTGTAGCAACTGAACAGGGTTTAGACCGTTTGCTGGAGTTAGATGGTGAGAATAGTCGGTTTGAGTCTGTAAACAGCGAGTTTGGATATCCTGGCCAGGCATTCTGGGCCAATATGCAGTTTGACCGAAAGGGAAGAGTTTGGGACGGCGTTAGTGTGTTGGACTTAGAAAACAAAGAACGATATATGCTCACTAAAGCTGACGGAGTTGATATTGGTGTTAATTGGTACGGAGGACACACCAAAACTAACAACGGAACATTATTGTATGCCGGCTCAAAAGGCTTATTAATGATTCAGCCAGAACGTTTTACTAAATGGAAGCATCAACCCAACCTAGTGATTACTCAACTAATGGTTAACGGTAAGCAACGTTCTTTTTCAAAAAATGACGGTCTGGTTTTTAATCCAAGCATGAAAAGCTTTAGTTTGGAGTTTTCTTCTTTAGACTTTTCGGAGCCCGAAAAAAACCGATATGCTTATAAGCTTGATGGTTATGATCCCGATTGGAACTTTATTAGTGCTGAAAATCGTGTTGCAAGTTATACCAACCTATCACCCGGTGACTACAGGCTGCATATTAAAGGCAGTAATCGGTTGGGTGTTTGGAGTGAGAATCAGATCCAATTGGCAATTAGCATTATGCCAAAATGGTATCAAACGGTCGGTTTTAGAGTACTTATATTTCTTCTGTTAAGTGCGTTTCTCTACTTAATGTATTTCGTGCGAGTAAATCAGCTAAAGAAACACAAACAGGAATTACGTGAAGAGGTTGCCGTTAGGACAAAAGAGCTTCAGCTTTCAAATCAAAGTATGAGTACGCTAAGTGATATCAGTAATGAAATAAGTTCCACTCTAGATTTAAACAAAATATTAAATACTGTTTATTACCATGTTAATCAAATGATGGACGCAACGGTTTTTTGTATAGGGTTCTTTGACCGTGAGAAGGATGCAATTAGATTCCAGTTAACGATAGAGCGAGGTAAGCAACTGCCGGAGTTCGTCGTTCCTATGAACGAAAAAGAGAGGTTGGCGGTTTACTGCGTTGAAACTAGCTCTCCTGTCGTTATTAATGATTTTGAAACAGATAAACAAAAGTACATCGAGCATTCAACTTATGTCGCACCTAAGTCAGGTGAGGAAACGGAATCAGTTATTTACTGGCCGCTAATACTCGGTGGGAAAACCATTGGTGCTATAAGCGTTCAGAGTTTTAAAAAAAATGCTTACAGTAAACATCATCAAAAAATAATTAGAACCTTAGCATCTACTGCTGCGATTGCACTGGATAACGCTAATGCTTATCGAAGAGCGCAACAGGCAGCAGAAATTAAGAGCACTTTTCTTGCTAATATGAGTCATGAAATTAGAACGCCAATGCATGGGATCTTAGGGTTAACTAAGCTATTGAGCAAAACTCGTCTCGATACAGAACAAAAAGAATATGTTAAGAACATAACCATTTCAGCGGATACTCTTTTAACCGTTATTAACGATATATTGGATTTTTCAAAAATAGAAGCAGGCAAAATGGAATTGGAGGAGAAACCTTTTGGCTTAACCAAATTACTCAATAATATGTCCGTGGTCGTGGATACTATTGCCGAAGGTAAAGGGCTGACTTTTGAGTATGAAATTCAAGATGGCACTCCGGGGGATCTGGTAGGGGACGCGCCAAGAATAAATCAAATTCTACTGAATTTATGTTCTAATGCGGTGAAATTTACCAGCAAAGGAAAAATACAGGTCAAAATCTCCAGTGATATCGTTGATCAGAATTATTGTGACCTTCGTATTTCTGTTATCGATGAAGGGATTGGGATCGCTAAGGAGGCGATCCCGAAGTTATTCAATAGCTTCAGCCAAGCGGATACATCAACCACTCGCAAATTTGGAGGTACCGGGTTGGGGTTGGCTATCAGTCGTTTACTAGCTCGAAAAATGGACGGTGATATAACGGTAAAAAGTAAACCGGAAAGAGGGAGCGATTTCACTCTAAATATTAGACTTCCTATCTTTGACAAGTTGTCAGCGGATTACTCCGACAAAGTTAAGTTAGAGAGAAGCAAAAATGTATTGTTATTGGATAGAAACGAGAGTTCAAACGTTGCCCTCACGAGGCAGTTGGTTGCTCTAGGCGCTAAGGTGTTTATTGCTCACTCACAAGCAGAGTTAATTGAAATAATATCTGCTACCTCTGAAATTTTTGATTCCGCGTTACTATCATGGGACGAAATCCCAGAAAAAAATACCGAAGTTATAGAAACATTGCGAAGCCGATTAGACCTACCACCACAGAATATCGTGGTATATAGTGGCTACAAAATCAGTCATATTATTCGTCAGGTGGCGAATTACGATGTAGAAACCGTTCTTCAAAAACCGCTTAGTCTTTTAGAATTAAGGCACTTTATTGCCAATAACTCTAACGCCTCCTCAGGTATTGAGGAGCAACCGAACAAACCATTAGACGGCTTACTGATTTTAGTTGCTGAAGATAATAAAATAAATCAAATCATAGCGAAAAAATTGTTGGTTAGTTTGGGGGCAACTATTGATTTGGTTGAAAATGGTCAAGAAGCTGTAGAGCAAGTTGATAAGAAAAAATACGACATTGTTCTAATGGATATCCAGATGCCCGTGATGGATGGAACCGACGCAACAAAAGCTATCCGCCAACGAGAGGAATTCAATTCGTTACCCATAATAGCAATGACAGCCAATGTGTTGGAAGACGATGTCGAAACATACCTTAATTATGGTATTGATGATCATGTTAGTAAGCCAATCAATACCTCTGATTTAATTGAAAAGACCCTAAAAAACATTGCGCTAAAGATAAACTAGTCATATTAAATGTAGTTGTATTAAATGTAGTTGTATTAAATGTAGTAGCTCAAACTTCATCTGGCATTTTTGAATTTGAATCTAGACTTTATCGTACGGCCAGGCTTAAAGGTGATTCAAAAATCACAGATCATGATGGAGCAGTGCGGCTGAAAGCTGACGTTCTAAAATCGTCTTGAAAGTGCCCGAAGCTGACGTTTTGTTGCTCCCTCTTCCCGCTGGGAGTACCCAAAAAGCGGGGCATACTAAGGGGTGGGGAGAGGGAAACTATTTCTAATAATTTACGCGATTTCAAATTGACAGCCCCATTCTTTCCTAACTTCTGTTTCGCAGCGTTTCACTTGCCTGCGACCATTCTTTTGTTACGCCACAAAAGAAGGCAAAAAGGCGTGACGCTCAGCCGCTAGGCACTCTCAAGTGGCGTACTTGAACGATGTCGTTATCAAATGAAGGTGGTGTTAGTTTCCGAGGAAAAGATGGGAGTTGAATTTGCCCGAAGTTGAATGTCTCCTTTAAAAAGAAACCGGTATCTTCTACTCAATAATTTCCGCTTTAAAATATAGGCGCGTACCGCTGAAACCGTTTTATCTAAGGGAAAAAGGAACGATGTGAGACTAAGTCGAAACCTGAGCTCCAACTTGTCGGTTTAGATATGAGTCAATACCTATTAAAAATTAAAAATTAAAAATTAAAAATTAAAAATTAAAAATTAAAAATTAAAAAATGGGTTAGATAACACATGGAAAAAAAGGGCCAAAGTAGGCCCTAATTGAAATTGCAATAAAATTTTTACCAATTATAGTTGGTAGCTAATGGCACTCTTTAATAAGTTACTCGAACTGTCGCAACTTCTTACGGCTTTTGCGTCAAAAACATAGACTTGACTCTTATTGTTCTCATAGTTATCGAAAATAACGGTTACGTGTTCTTTGGAGCTAAGAGAACGTAGTGTGGCACCATAGTCGCATAACGTGGAAATGATTAGGTCCGATTTCTTCTTGTTGTTTATTTGAATCTTTTCTAATCGTTTTTCGTTATACTCTTTTCGTGATTTTTCATAAACTTCCATTTTCTTGGATAGTTCGGCCATTGTTTCTTCAAGCTTCCTTTTGGTTTTAGCCAGTTCACTAGCATCACCTTCATCGCGACGACTTTGTCTTTCGATATCACGAATATTACGCTGTAGTTCCCTGACCTCTCGACGTTGCTCGCGTTGTTGCTCTCTTAATTCTTCCATTGCCTCTTGGTAGGCCTCATAGGCCTCCATATTTTGCTCCCAATTTACATCGGCAGTTGGTGCAGTAGGGGCAACGGGAACCGCTCTGTCCATATCGGCAAATGCCTCACCGACTTCGCTAGCGATAGTTCCAACCAGTTGGCCAATTCCTTCGCCAAATGCCTGCCAGTCACTGGCGTTTCCAAAATGTCCGTTGCCAAAGTTAAAGGTAAAAACCATGCCTTGTTTGGCCAAGTAGAGTGACTCGGTACCTCCGCGTGAGAATACTTGGTTTTTATTGCTGAGATTAGCATCGCTCAGAGAAGTCTCAAAAATTTTACTCATGATGCGCAACTCTTTTTCGGTTTTCGCATAATCCGCTGCGAAAGCCGTAGCGCTTGTAAAGGATAATAAAGCGATAGTGCTACTCAGTATGGTTCGTTTTATCGATTGCTTTGTAACACTCATAGTCGATTTCTGTAGATTCTTCATGGTGATTCTCTCTCTATAAATTCGTGTGTAGGTTTTATCTAGCTCAATTACAGATTATTGAGTTGATTAGACCGCTTTGAATCCTCTGGATTTGACTTTACTGTCTGGATCAGCTGGTTAATCGCTTGATTGTTTTCAATCTGATTATCTGCAAAAAAAGCGAAGCGTTTGTCTGCGTCTAGTTGATCTTGATAGCGTTGTGATTGCCAGCCTGTCATAACAAATTTAATATCTTGCTGTCTTTCATCACGATTTTTTTCAAGCCATGTCGCTAAACGCAATTTGGTTTTGTTATCCTGTTTTTCCAAGGCATCATCTAACTTGACTTGAAATATTTTATCTTGTTCTGCTTTGTAGGTCGCAAGTTGTGAAGCAACCATATTTTCAATTTTTGACTCAGCTTGATTGCCACCAAAACTAATGTTTATACCTGCTTCGGTGGAATTAATTTCTAATTGGAAAACAACCATCAGAATAGCCAAGGTTGAGGTAGCCATTGAGCCCCAGTTAAGCCAGTTATTTTGCTTAACAGGCGGGCGAACTGCAAACTTAGTGCGATGCCATTCGGGTGTTGACTCTGGTTGCCAGGCGTTCGCCATTAGCTGCATCTCAAGGCACTGTTGATAGGTACTTTGGCAGTCGTCGCAGTTACTAATGGCCTGTTGGACCTGTTGTCTCATGTTTTGGGGTAGTTTGTTGTCAACGTAATCATTAATATGCTGAACAACTAATTGGTGATCACATAGCATTTTTAATCTCCGAAAATCCTTTGAGTTTACCTAACGCGGTGTAAAGTCTCGTTTTTACTGTATTGATCGAATTCCCGGTTTGTTGCGCAATCTCTTCAAAAGTAAAATGCTGAAAAAATTTCAATTCAACAACTAACTTTTGTTCATCGGGAAGTCGGTCTAATATTTGTTTAATCTGTAGATTGTTTTGTTCAATCTTATATTGTTCCGCTGGATCATTATGGTGAGAGTGAGCAACCTGAATCTCTGGACTTTGATAACTATCATCGGATACCTCTCCCGCTCTATGCAAAGGGTTACGTCCGCGCGCCCTAAGAAAATCGGTGGTTTTATTCGTTGCAATTCGCATCATCCAACCTTTAAATTGGTTTTGTCCTCTGTAGCTGGGAAGATTTCGATAAGTCGCAAGAAATACCTCTTGCATTAGATCCATGGCATCAGATGAATTAAAAGTCATTCTCAGGCAATAATTATAAACAAGGCCTTCGTAACGCTTTACCAGAGACACCCAGCTGCGCTGTGAGCCACCCAGCGCTTTTTCGATTAATTTTTCATCTTTATGTAGTTGAAACATGATGTTAGCTATCTAGCTCTTTTTGTTAAAACGAAGTTTTCAGTTATCTTGGCTTAGCAAGCTGTGTACTTCAAGTGGATTTGTTGATTATGTCGATAGCTTTGAGTAAATAGTTTGAATTTAACCAAAATATTAATGCTTTGCGCTAATTTGCCCTTAATCTAAGTTTGCAGGCGTGAAATTAGTATAAATAGGCTCAAAAGGCTGAAGTTAGTTCGGACAATTATTTTCTTCAGTGAAATCAAGTACTGAGTCGGCTTCTGTACTTGGTTAATTATGTTGTCGCTTCCGAAATTGAAGCGGCCTTGTTCAATTCTATGTCTATTCTTTGGGTTAAGATCAGTGAGATTAACGCCATCGCTGCTCCGGCAAAAAAAACACTTGTCGGGCTGTGCATCCAAAGCAAACCGAAACTAGCAGGTATGATTACCGCTGCAATATGGTTGATTGTAAAACTAACACCTGAGGATGAGGCTATGTCTTTGGGATCGGCTATTTTTTGAAAGAAAGTTTTAATCGCGATTGCTAAAGCGAAAAATAGGTGATCTATTACATATAGTGCTGCTGCAATATTGGCGTTTTCGACCAAAGCATACCCGCTAAAGACTAGGATCAAACCAACGTATTCAATAGTGAGAGCTTTTCTTTCCCCTATTTTGCCAATCCAACGTCCTATTTTTGGAGCAAAATATAAGTTCAGCAAGTGGTTGATGGTGAATAATACGGCAATGTTTGCGGCGCTATAATCGAATTTTTCAACCATCATAAACCCAGCAAAAACCATAAATATTTGACGTCGAGCGCCACTAAAGAAGGTTAGTAGGTAAAAAAGCCAATACCGCTTTCTTATGATCAGTTTGCGTCTCTGTTCAACAGGGCTTTCAAATCTTGGAAAAGCGAACCATAACCATAAAAACAATAATACGCCAACGCTACCAAAAATTAGGTAAGCGCTTTTATAGGAAATTAGAAAGACACTAAAAAATATCCATATCAAACCGTAGGTAACTAAGGAGGCAAATGCTTTTACCGATATTAACTGGCCAAGAACAGCGGGGGCTTCTTCTTTGCTCAGCCATTGTAATGATAACGAGTTGTTTATGGTTTCAAAATAGTGGAAACCAATCGACATTAAAACGGTGGTTGCATAGAGTCCTATTTCATAGGGAAAAAAGCCGGTTAGTGCCACGCCGATGGACATAATGCACAAGGATAAAAGAGCGAAAGTTTGTTCGCTTATGACTAACAGAACAAAGATAGCGGTGAAAGCCAAGAAGCCAGGGACTTCACGTAAACTTTGCAGAATACCGATTTCAACTCCAGTAAATTGAGCTTTTTCTACTGCAAAATTATTTAATAAGGCCACCCAAGCAGAGAATGTCAGGGTCATTAATATTGAGGTTGTAATTAGAAAGGCTTTTTTGCTTCGTAAGTGTTCAGGGAGCATGTTGCAAAGGCCTGATAGTTAATCTTGTGTTGCAGAATAGACGCAACCATTGGTGGTGTCTATGATTTATTTAAAAAGGTCTTGAACAGATGTTTAACTCGAGATTTAAAAGCTAATAAAGGGGCTGTTTTGTTAAAAGTGTGTATTTAGCTTCATTTCGCCTCTAGTAGTAAGTTGAACAGGTCACAAAAGTGTCAAAATGCAATCCAATATTCACTGAGTTGAACTAAACTAAATGATTAAGCTGTAAACATTTAGTGTTGCTCAAATAGCTAGTTTTTATCGCTTAGGGGCAACTGAGCGAAGGAGAAAAGGATGAAAGTTTTAATCAAATTGTTTTTATTGTCGGTTGCGTTCGCTTTACCGCTAGTGTTGTTCATGCAGTCCCATTCTGAGAATGCTTGCGGTTTTGACGTGAGTGAGGAGCGACACAACTTAGTTAACCAATTAGATGACCAAACCAAATCCAAACTGAAAGAGCTAACCAGTGTTTCTGAAAGTGATCTTTGCAGCATGCCGTTAAGTAAGCTAGAGAGGTCCCTTAGAAAGCTGAAAAGCCCTAGACCCGATCACCCTGGAGAAGCTCGTTCGTTTAGACACCTTCAGCAGTTAAGCGAAAATAAAATACTAAATGCTAAAAA
>CAJQOL010000105.1 GCA_905479925.1 uncultured Kangiellaceae bacterium
TCTTAAAGGCTCTGGTGAGTGTGCTAAGGTCAGCTGGACAATGCTTGGGTTATCAATGCCATTGTGGGTCATGTTATTTTTTGTCGGTACTCTCGGTCTATTTGGATACCGTATTTATCGTAATGCGAGACCTAGCCGTCGTTTATTTAGTTAGGTTTCCGTCTTAATTTCGGTATTAGTTTCGGTATTAATTTCGGTATTAGTTTCGGTTGATTAATTGACGGTGACTTAAAGCTGTAACCTAAAGCGGCAGCTCGATCTGTTCATCATGTTGGCCAGAGGTGGGAGGATTAAAGTCTTCAATCGGTAGTCGAATAGTAAATCGACAACCGCGCCCTAGCTGAGATTCCACTGAAAGCTCGCCGTTAAGTTGTTCGGTAATAATAAAATATGAAACCGACAAACCAAGTCCTGTACCGGTCTTTTCATCTTTGGTTGTAAAGAAAGGTTCAAAGACTCGTTTTCGCACGTTCTCATCCATGCCGGGTCCGTTATCAATTACTTCAACCACTGCCACGGTGCCTTCACGCCGAAGAATCAGTTCTATTAAAGGCGTCTCATTTTCAGATTGCTGAGTTGCCAAGGCTTGCGCAGCATTAATCATCAAATTTAAAAAGACTTGCTCAAGTTGGTTTTTTTGAGCGGCAACATGGCCAATATTAGGGGAGTAGGTTTTTCTAATGTCTATTTTTCTAAAGTCGAACTGCTTCTTTTGATTATAATCTTTGGCAGATAAACGTACCGCAGCATCGAGCGCTTCTGCTAAATCTATTTTGTTGGACTCGTTAGTGATTGGTTTTGCAAAACTCAGCATGTCGCCAACGATATCAGCGGCGCGCTGTCCTGAGGCAATGATGCCATCTAAAAAGTAGTCAATTTTTTGCTGCTCGATATAACAAGATAACTGCTCAATGGTTAAGCTATTTTGTTCTGCAACATGGTGATTTCTTGGTAAGTCTTCACTTAGCCTTCGTTTGATATTCTGAGTACTTTGCATGATGGCGCCAAGGGGGTTATTGATCTCGTGGGCCATGCCAGCGGCTAAACCTCCCAAAGAGAGCATCTTTTCTGTTTGGACTAGGGTTTCGTCGATTTGCAGTTTCTCAGTTATGTCATCAATTCTAACCACCTCACCCAACTTATCTGCATTTGTATGGTTGATGCTGTATACCACAACTTCAAGGGTTCTCTTTGAACGTTTGACATCTTGTTGATATCGGAAGCTAAGGTTGTCACTTAGTAGGTCTGATTCAGTGCGAGCTTGACGAATCTTTTGTGCTAACAAAGGGTAAAATTTTGCTAGGTCATTGCCTATTGCGTTTTGCGCACTAATATTAGTGAGTCTTTCAGCCTCCATATTCCACTGAATAATCTTATTTTCAATATCGAGGGCGATAATGCCAGAAGGCATAGAGTCAACTAGCTCTGCGAGATAGTTCTTTAAGGCATCAAACTGCTCTTCAGCTTGTTGTCGGCCTTTCATTTGCTTTTTTATTTCACTGGAGTGCTCAGCTATTCTAAGCTCTAGAATGTTTCTCGTTTTTTCCAGCGCTTCATGGGAAAGGTGAAGCTCTTTTTCTGCCTCTCTTCTATGTGATATATCAGAAACAAACTCAATATAGTGAGGTTCTTCAAGCCAACCAGCCATCCGTGCCCGGCATTCCACAGGTAACTTTTCGCCATTGGCTTTTCTGTAGATTGTTTCATAGAAAACATCCTTTCCATCAAGCAACGATTTAACGATTTCAGGATTTCTATGTAAGTGACAATCTACGTCTAAATCAAGTGTCGACATATTTAACAATTCTTGTTTGCGGTATCCAAGCTGGTCACAGGCTCGTTGGTTGACTTCCTTTATAATGCCTTCAGGTGTACTTAAAACAACGATATCTACGGCTTGGTCCATTAGAACCAGAAAATCTTGCTGGGTTTCGTCCCAACGTGTCTCTTGCTGACTCTCCCACTGGAGTAAGTAGAAAGCCGGGTAGGCTATAAGAGCCAAAGCCATACAGGCAACCCCAAGCTCCAAAATAGCCTCATTCCAATCAAACCGTCCTTCCAACCAAAAGTTTATTGCTAACGCGCTCACTACCGGCAGCAGCGCGGCGATAATGATAAGGCTAGCTGTTAGCCCTCTGACGGACCAATGCCTTACTAGCTGGTTAGTTTGCTGGTCGTTAAAAGACATAGACTCCTCAAGCGTCAGCGGAAACCGACTCGTTAATTATGAAATATTAGGGTAATACTACAAGTTTTGATGCCAATTTAAAGCTGATCAAAATCATCCTAGAATATTTTATGGTTTGTCTTGTATATCAAGTAAATGGGTTTATTGCTAGGGGGTAATCCTGATTACGCCTGCCCCTACCATAATGGGTAGAGTTTCGGTTGATAACTAGACAATGAAAAAACTTTAATGTTTATTTTGCAATTTGTAAAATAATTCACGCAAAATAAATTCAAATTAGAGTTTTTTCTAATGCGATTATGTGGTAAAAATGTATTCAATAATTATATTA
>CAJQOL010000106.1 GCA_905479925.1 uncultured Kangiellaceae bacterium
GCGTTCAACAAAATCAGGCTGTTCAGGCTTGTAAAAGCTTTCAACAAGTAAACCACTAGTTATTTCAGCGAAAAAAAGCTTTTGGCTTCTTTTGTCTTCTTACAAAAGAAGCTCGCAGTCAGAGCGAAGCGCTGCGAAACGCCTTTGACCTTAAGAATAGAAAACAAAAAATTGTCCGCTTTAGATAAAAAGGAACCGGTACCTTCTACTCAACAATTTCCGCTTTAAAATATAAGCGCGTACCGCTGAAGCTGTTGCTTTATCTCCAGCAAACAATTAACAGCTAGCCAAGTTTAGATTATAGAACAGCGCGATCTTAGGGCTGAACGCGCTTGAACAGAGTTGGAATTAAAAACGCACCGACGCAATCCACTACAATGAATAGACACCAACATAAGTAGCAAACCTAGGGGTCCCTTTATTAGTTTTGCCGCGAAAACGGTAAGTTATTTCGCTTCCGATTGCCGGAGGATTACGCCTCTGCTGCACGGTGAACCCGCTACCAATTTTAAATCGTATACCCTCTTTATTAATGACTTCTATCGCCCCAGTCAAACGGGCGTATTTACCTTTACCTTCAATGTGCGCAACAACAACAGCCTCTGCATCTTGAAATGATTTGAGTTTCTGAATATTGCTGGAGCGCTTGGCCTCATAGAAGGCGTCCCTTTTATGCAGCATTAGCCCCTCGCCGCCTTTTAATTCAGTGGTTATTAATAAGTCCATTAACTCACTGATATTAGCAACTTCCCTTTGAGAAACATAACCAAGCTTTGAATTGTCATATTTATTTAACAGCTGCTTAATTTTTTCGTAACGCCTTATAAAAGGAGCCCGTTCCTTAGGTAAATCAAAAACCATAAATTTTACTAGCAACCAATCGTCGTCTCTATTTTTGCTTCGTACTATGCCAGACACTCGCTCAAATTGACCTCTTGCCATCCATAACTCGCCATCAAGAGGAATTGGTGGAAAGCTTTCAGTAAACCAATTAGGCGCATCAATAACGTTGCCCGCTCGCGAAATAAGCTGTAGGCCATCCCAATAGGCGCGAACGCCATCAAGCTTTTCGCTCACTAAGAATTGTCCTAAAGGCTGGTTAGCTTCAAATTTTTTCGCATGCATTAATAAAAGCTTCGTTTGTTTATCTGCTAACAAAGGCTGGCTATTGGTATTCTTTGAGCTAATCGGTAATTCCGCTGCTAGGGTGGAATTTGTCATTGCTACCGCCAGCAACGTCAGAGAACTTAATGTCATATTAATTCTGCGATTAACCTTGTCATTATCAAATTTTCTCACTCTAAACCCAGTCATCTTAACCCCTTTTAAATTCATTCCTTTGAGATTTAATTATCAATGACAGGGGGATAAAAAAACACCCGCATTAACAATCTAAAGACCTAAGAGATCGGCGATGTATCATGTAAGAAAACTTGAAACCCGAGCCAATCAATCAACCTTCATTATTAGTGATTTGCTATTGGGTGTTTTTTGAGGAGCGACTTCAGCTATTATTTAAACCGGCCATTTTTAGCAACAAACACTGATCTAAATCAACAACCTCATCGAGGTTATCCCTACAATGACCACCATCAAATACGCTATAAAAAAGAGGAATAGCCAATGAAAAAATCAGTTCTTGCAATCTTAGTAGCTGCGGCATTTAGCGCGCCAACTTTCGCGGATGAGCAATCAAGCGATGATACATCGTGGATCTTTAGAGGAACGATTGCACAGGTCTCTCCAAATGATGACAGTGGAGCAGTATTAGGTAACGACGGAGTTAGTGTTGGTTCTGGTACAGGACTAGGGTTAAGCTTAACTTACATGTTAGACAGTCATTGGGGAATTGAGATTTTAGCGGCAACACCTTTTACCCATGATATTACCGGTACAGGGGCTCTTGCCGGATTAGATATCGGTGAAACAAAGCATTTACCACCAACCGTTTCCGCTCTTTATCATTGGGGTGAAGAAACCATATACCACGTAGGCGCGGGCATAAACTACACAAAATTCTTTGAAGAGAAAACCTCTAACGCTTTAACCGATGCATTAGGTGCTACCTCGACAGCACTAAAACTAGATGCATCAACAGGTTTGTCTGTTCAGTTTGGCTTTGACACACCAATCAATGAAGACTGGAGCTTATCGGGAACCGTTTATTACAAAGACATTGATACAACGGCAGACGTTTATGTTAACGGCGCGGTTGCAGCAAGCGTTGATGTGCAAATTGACCCGATTGTTTGGACCTTAGGTGTAAGTACTCGTTTCTAATCGTTAACGGTAACTGTTAGAAAACTACAAACGACAATCTACAAAATGTTGAGAGCTAGTATCAAAAGACTAGCTCTCAATTTTCTTAAAACTGTCTGCCTTAAAACTGTCTGACTTAAAACTGTCTGACTTAAAAAGCCAATCGAAACAGTTAGCCAAAACAGTCAGCTAAAAAACGCTTATCTCAAACAGCTGGTTAAAACATCTCGCTATACTTCTTGTTCTACTCGCTTTACCATTTTCTCAAATGTACTTTTCATACTAGTCGATGGCTCATCACCTGTTAAACTAACAGCAACAATAGCGATTGAACTCAAAATGACTCCAGGTACAATTTCGTATAAATGACTGCTTAAGGATTTTCCTGCAATTTCAATTGGCGCGTAAATCCAAATAAGGACGGTTACCGCCCCCACAACAATACCTGAAAGAGCTCCCAAGAATGTCATACGCTTCCAATAAAGCCCAAATAAAATAAGCGGTCCAAATGCCGCACCAAAACCAGCCCACGCATTACTAACCAGTTTCAAAATTGAGCTATCTCTATCAAAGGCTAATGCGATAGCTAGCATCGCTACTCCGGCAACACAAATACGACCAATCATCACTAGCTCTTTTTCATTTGCATCCTTTTGTAAAAACGCTTTATAAAAATCCTCGGTTAACGAGCTTGAGGTAACTAACAATTGCGAAGAAACGGTACTCATAATAGCCGCCAAGATCGCCGCTAACAGAAAGCCAGCAATCAAAGGATGAAATAAAATTTGCGATAACTGGATAAAGACAGTTTCCGCGTCGCCGATAGGTAAATCGTTTTTAGTAAAATAGGCAAGCCCAAAAAATCCTGTCGACATTGCGCCAATAAGCGCAATAATCATCCAACTCATTCCAATTCGTCTAGCGATCTTTATATCACCGATTGAACGAATAGCCATAAAGCGAACAATGATATGCGGCTGACCAAAATAACCTAAACCCCATGCAAGCGCCGAAACGATCCCTAACACGCTAGTACCAGCTAGCCAGTTAAGCCGCTCTGGATCAAGCTGATAAATAGTTTGTTCGATAGCCGAATAACTTCCAAAGTCAAAAAACACCACAACCGGTACTAAAATCATTGCCACGAACATAATGCAACCTTGCACAAAGTCAGTCATGCTGACCGCTAAGAACCCACCAAATAGCGTATAAATAACAACCACTCCGGCGGTTACATATAAGCCAAGCTCGTAACTTAATCCAAAGGAAGATTCGAAAAGCTTACCACCGCCAACCAAACCTGAAGAGGTATAAACGGTAAAGAAAATAATAATAACAATTGAGGAAATAATTCGTAACAGGCGTGTTTTATCTTCAAATCGATTCTCAAAAAATTCAGGCAGTGTGATAGAGTCTGAGGCAAGTTCGGTATACGCTCTTAATCGCGGCGCGACAATCAAATAATTGATGTAGGCTCCTACTATCAAACCGACGGCGATCCAGATATTACTAAGCCCAGATAAATACATAGCACCAGGCAATCCCATTACCATCCAACCGCTCATATCAGACGCGCCCGCTGATAATGCGGTAACCGCTGGGCCTAATTGTCGCCCGCCTAACAAATAACCTGCGGAATCTTGTTTGGTCGCTTTAAAGGCGTAAACACCTATACCCAGCATTGCAATAAAATAAATGGCCAGAGAAATGATCGTACCGGTTTCCATAGGAACCCCTTTATTATCGAATGTTGCCAGTGACAACATTAAACTTTGTTATAAACGCTCGAGTGTGCCACAGCATTGCTGCATAAACAACAAAATACCTAAAATGCAAAAACTAACCGAGCGGCAGCGGAAAGTCACCCGTAAAATGACATCCGGAGTAATCCCTTCTTATACTGCCATCGGATAAACGGTTAGCATTTTTTCTTAATCCGTCAAAACCGGCCGCTAGGGCCTTTTGGTCAGTATCAGAATATTCAGAGTGTTCAGAATGTCCAGATTGTCCTGAATGACGAGAATAGAGCTGCGACAACTTATCCGCGTCTTTTCTTATATCATAAACAGTTAATAGCCGCTCTTCCAAGCTTGCCTGCTGCAAAACATATCGGTTTGGTTCAGGGTAAAGCGTATGCTCTGCAACGGTTGCTTTGATACCGAAAGCTTCACAAAAGGCTTTGTAAACTAACCAAGATCCTCGCAATTTTCCCTCTAACGTATGCCCTGCAATATGTGGGGTTGATAAAAGACATTGCTCGATAACTTGCCTAGGTACCTGAGGCTCGGTTTCAAAAACATCAAGAACAAAAGATGCAGCATTTGAGCGGTTAATTTGGCTGGCAT
>CAJQOL010000107.1 GCA_905479925.1 uncultured Kangiellaceae bacterium
AGACAAAAGGTCGTGACGAACAAGGAGCGGTTACCGAAAAAGAGTACTTTGTGGTGCAGGAAGGCGGACGAAAATTTCGGGTTAACTTAAGGGATTACTTGGACACAGGTTTGTTTATTGATCACCGACAAACAAGGGACATGGTCGCTAAACTATGCCGCGGTAAGCGGATGTTGAATCTATTTTGTTATACCGGAGCGTTCTCTGTTTATGCGGCAACCGCGGGGGCCAAAGAAACCGTCAACGTTGACATGTCAAATACCTATCTTAATTGGGCTATGGAAAACTTCAAGCTTAATAAATTAGATTTGGCGAAACATCAGTTTGTTCGAGATGATAGTTTGCAGTGGTTGACTGACGCCGAAGGAAAAGGAGAAAAATTTGATGTTATTTTTCTCGATCCACCGACTTTTTCTAACTCAAAGAAAATGGAAAATCATTTTGACGTTCAAACCGACCATGTGCGCTTGATTGAACAATGTGTTTCACTGCTAGATAACGATGGTGTTTTGTTTTTCTCTAATAACTTTAAGCAGTTTAATATGGAATTTAGCGGGAATGATGAGTTTGAGGTTAGGGAGATTACTACTAAAACCACCTCTCAAGACTTCTACCGTAAAGGCTTGCATCGCTGCTGGCAGATCGCTAAGAAATAGAGAGTCAATAATATCAACCAACCTTTGGATTTAGTATTTTAAAATGTCTAACGTTATAAATGTGCAGTTAATGACCACATTAGGTTGTCATTTATGTGAAGAAGTTCAAGGCATGATTGGTTACTTGCTTCAGAACGAGCCGGATCTGCAAGCTATTTACCAGTTTGAGTTAGTGGAAATTGCTGAGGATGAGGAGTTGTTAAACCGATATGGTATTAGAATACCGGTATTAGTTAAGCAGGGTGAAGAGCTCAGTTGGCCGTTTGAATTTGAGCAACTGAAAAGCTGGTTAGTCAGCGAATAATTAGCCGTCTTTTTTACAGTATTTTTCTTTCTGTTCTTCCATTTGAGCAATTTGTTTTGCTTTTTCTTCGTCAGTCATTAATCGTTTGCCACCTTGACCATCATCGACGCCAATTCGAGATGCGGTTTTAAGCATTTCTAGGTTTTGATTAGCGATGGTACAGTTTTCTTGTCTCCAAGTGCCATAAGAGCTCTCTTTTTCTTCCTTTTTTACGTCAGCATTTAATTTCGGCGTTTTTGCTGGCGCAGCATTATTGGAATCTACATAGGTTCTTATTCGAGTGTACTCTATACCTTTAGGCGCTCGTTCGGTGTAATGGATTTCTCCGTTCTCATCTTTCCATTTGTACATGATCTTCTCAGCCGAAAATATAGATTGGCTGGCCAAAATCGTGGCTATAAAAGCTATGGTTTTAAATCCAGTATTCATAAAATGGTCCTAAATTTTCTTTTAAACTTGTTCGCTCTTAATTAAATATAGCGGTAAAACGGTGTAAAAGTTAAGTGATTTGTTAACAGAATACGCCAATTTTTTGAAAATTAACGGATATTTTCGATATTTTAGACAGGAATTTGTAGTTTTTGTTCCAAATAAACCCAAACTTGGTGTTTCGGTTATTGTTTATTCTTCTTTTTCTGTCTGCAAATTATTTTTAGCGGCGAAGTGAATAACATCTTGTAAAATAGCTGGATGTTCGGCATCTAGTTTAGCGTCAACAATAACGCATTTAACACCTTCAATAACCGCTGGCCTTAGCAATGGCGAGTAGTACATTCGCCTGTTTCTAAAGGTACACAGGTTGCCGCACAGGCGTTCAGCCCAATCGCTTGGTCGAAACTTTCCACCTTCCGGTGTGATTCCCTTTAATATCAGTCGGGTAAAATCGACTTGGCTCATAGTACTTTCTCTTCAATACGGGCTAAATTGCGCCGCGAATAATGCCAGAATAGGTTGTGTTGTCAAGACCGCGAAGTCACTGTTTTTACTGATTTTTTTGATTAGTTACAATATATGGGTTAGTAAAGACAGTAAACCGTTGCTTGTAAGTTTAGCAAAGAATTACAAACAATCTAATTTAAAGGTTAATTAAATAACCCAAGCTTGGGATAAGAAACCTTTCCAGCAACATTAATTTAGCGCCTATCGGCGTTAAACTGGTTGATAATAGCTCGCTATTACTGCACCAGTTTGCCTTGTTAGTCACCAAATTAACGTCACTGGCTGTAGGATTTAACAAGCGCCGGTAGCAATGGTCGTGCTTTTAAATCTAATGGCTTGATTTTATTTGAGTGTTTTAAGGCTTCTTATCCCGAGCTGAGGTTAAATAGCGTTAATTTGCATCGATATAGCTATCTAAATCGGTTCAACTTGCGTATTTATGTATAGCAATCACTATTATTATGAAAGTAACAATATAGCGCCCGAGGCACTCTTAGTATTTAGCGAGCCTGTCGTGTTATCGGTTAATCAGTAAATTTGGAGTTGAAATGAGTCAAGTTTTCGCAAAAAACAGCACCTCAAAGTTGTCCGTAAAGGAATCATTTGTGACCGATGAAAACGTTTTCTGGAACCGTCGTCAGTTTATTCAGCGTTTTACACAGTCTGCCATTGGTGCTTCCGGTTTGTTGGCTAGCGGAGCACTGTTAGCGAGTGAAGCCACTCAAAAAAATGAAAACGCCAAACCGTTTAATACTGCAGAATCGCTATCCAGTGAGTATGTGGTGACCCATCACAATAACTTTTATGAGTTTTCCACCAGCAAAAGCAAACCCGCGGAGCTGGCAAAGGACTTTAAACCTGGAAATGACTGGACGGTTGAAATATCTGGTGAAGTTGCAAAGCCGGGTAAATATAGCTTAGAAGACATTCTAAAGTTCACCGCTACAGAAGAAAGAATTTATCGGCTTAGGTGTGTCGAAGGCTGGTCGATGGTTATTCCGTGGACCGGTTTTCAGTTGAGTCAGCTAATTAAACGTGTGGCACCTACCTCTAAGGCTAAGTATATAGAGTTTGAGACATTGGAGTCTCGATCTACTTTTCCAGGTCAGAGAAGGGGGTCTTTAGGCTTTCAGGTGTTGCCGTGGCCCTATCGCGAAGGATTAAGAATGGATGAAGCGATGAATCCTTTAACACTGATTGCTACCGGCGTTTATGGCAAACGTTTACCGGGGCAAAATGGTGCTCCTATGCGATTAATTGTACCTTGGAAGTATGGCTTTAAGAGTATCAAGTCAATTGTTTCAATGCGTTTTGTTGAAAAACAACCGGTTAATACCTGGCAGAAGAGTGCCCCTCGGGAATACGGTTTCTATGCTAACGTTAATCCGCAGGTTTCCCACCCGCGTTGGTCTCAAGCAAGCGAACGCCGAATTACCGATGACTCCTTTTTTGGAGTAAAAAAAATGCCGACTCAAATGTTTAATGGTTATGGCCAGTGGGTTGCCGATATGTACAAAGGCATGGATTTGGCTCGTCACTTTTAATGCAAATAAAATCGATGATTAAAGCCATTGCTCATCTGGCGTGTTTTGCTCCATTGGGATACTTGGTTTATGCGGTTAATAACCGCTTACTAGGGGGCGATCCACAAGAGTCAGTGCTGCACTTGTTGGGTTACTGGTCGATGTTGTTTTTGCTGTTATGCCTAACGGTTACACCATTAAAACAAATCACTAAACAAAGCCAATTATTGCACTACCGTCGAATGCTTGGCTTGTATTGCGTCTTTTATTTGGTTTTGCACTTAACCATGTTCTTCATCTTCTATTTGGAGTCAAATCTCTATTTACTTTGGCAAGAAGTGGTGGAACGTCCTTATATCACCTTGGGCATGGCTGCTTCGCTAATGTTAATTCCGCTAACCGTTACTTCAACTAAAAAAATGCAGCGTTTGCTTGGAAGGCGATGGAAAAAGATTCACTGGATGATCTATCCGATAGCGTTAATGGCCTTAGGGCATTTCATTTGGCAAAGTAAAGCAGATTTAAATGAACCGTTAACTTATATGGCTTGGCTATTAATTTTATTGGGCTACCGATTATACCGGCGTTTTATCCGCTAGAATCTAAACGACGATGACGAATACGGGCACTATTGAGCGGCGGCGTTACTAAATTATCGAATTGTAGAATTTCTAAAACTTGAGAGCTTTGTCATTTTAGTTATCTTTGCACCACATTCTGGTAAATATGACTAGATACTTGTTTGCTTCACCGCTCAATAGTGGTTGTTGATCACAAACGGCCGTTGTTTTCCTTGTGCTCCAGCTTATCTAGAAAATTGGCAAAGTATTTGCTTTATATAAATTTTTATTTGGAGGAGCTAGCATGCAAAAACTAATTAGAACAGCAATTTTAACCGGATACGTATTACTTTCAACAGGGTGTGCTGTTCATGTGCACGCTAATGATGGCGCTCGAATGGGGGATTTAGACACCGTATTTGGCGGCATTGATGTTGGTAAAAATGCCAAGGTAGGCGATGTGTCTAGCGTCAATGGAGGCATTGATATCGAGTCTGGTGCTAGCGCCGGTGAGGTAGATACGGTAAATGGTGGCATAGAGTTAGGGGATAACGTCACTATTGAAAGTGCAGAAACCGTCAATGGTGGAATTAACGCCGGTGAGTCTTTAAAAGTTAAATACAATGTTGAAACCGTCAACGGTGGTATTTATTTAAGGGCTAAAACCGTGGTCGATGGTAACGTTGAGACCGTAAATGGTGATATCCAGCTGGTTAATACATTAATAAACAAGAATGTTGAAACGGTCAATGGCGATATTACTCTGAGAAACGCGACCCTACTAAAGGGCGATTTAGTGATAGAAAAGAGCAGTGGTTGGTTTTCTAGTATGAGCGAAGACGACATCACCATTAAGATAGATGCAACTTCTAGCGTTGAAGGAACAATTCATTTACATCGACCGGTTACTTTAGAGATTGCCGAGCAGGCCAAAGTCGGCAAAATTGAGAAGCATTACAGTCAGAAATAGTGGTTGCGAATGCCTTTCATTATTGGCCGACAACGGTTGATATCAAGGTGACTTAAAAAGCGCGATTAACAAGGCTTCGAAAGAAGCCTTTTTGTTGTCTGTTTTTTGACCATTAATAATGGGTGGTTTGTATGAAAATTAACCATAAAAAACTTATTTCATTTTTCTTCTAAAAAAGCCTTGCTTTGCCAATCGAAGTGCCTATAATGCGCGCCTCGCTCACAGGAAGAGTGGTGTTTAAAGACAAGGAATGGCAAGGCTTTAAAAAGATTTGAATAAAGGATTTTTAAGGTGTTGACAGTGAAAAAGCGCACTGTATAATGCGCGTCCGCTTCGAGGGAAGAGGCGGTAAAAAGGGCACAGGAAGCGCAGGCTTTAAAAAGATTTAAAATAAAGATTTTTAAAGTGTTGACAGGCCATATTCGCGCTGTATAATGCGCGTCCGCTTCGAGGGAAAAACGAAGCGTAGAAATGAAAAAGGAGTTAGCCGAAAATAAAGTTTC
>CAJQOL010000108.1 GCA_905479925.1 uncultured Kangiellaceae bacterium
GTAAATATGCTGCGCCGAAAGGTTAAACGCTAATTTAATATCATAACCTCGCTCGCGCCAATCAGCTAGCTGCTTAATTGCGATTACAATTAGCTCCTCGGTAATGGTGTTTATGAGACCCAGATCTTCCGCCACCGGAACAAATTTTGACGGTGAAACTAATTCACCTTCCGAGGTTCGCCATCTCGCCAACGCTTCGACACCGCGCAATTCTCCGGTATCAAAATTATATTGCGGTTGATACACTAAAAAGAACTCCTTGTTCTCAACGGCATAGCGAACTTTGTTCTCAATATCTAATCGCATATTGACGGCGCGATTCATATGCTCTTCAAAGTATTGAAAGTAGTTTCTACCTTTGCTCTTGGCATGATACATCGCGATGTCCGCGTGTTTTAAGAGGATATCTGCGTTATTTGCGTCCTGAGGAAAAATAGATATACCAATACTTGACGAAACAGTTACTTGGCTATCCTTTAACTGTACGGGAACTTTCATTCTTAATAAAATATTTTGCACAATGCGGTTAATCGCAGTCACACTATCAATGTCTTCTAAAACAATAACAAACTCATCGCCACCGAGTCTCGCCACCGTATCGTTCTCTCGACAGGAATCAGCGAGAATTTCCGCTGTTTTTATCAGTAATTGGTCGCCTACATCATGACCTAACGTATCATTAATTTGTTTAAAACGGTCTAAATCAACAAAGAAGACAGCTAATCGCTTATTATAACGACGACAATGGGGGATCGCATGTGTGATTCTATCGAGCAATAACGTACGGTTCGGGAGTCCCGTCAGCGAGTCGTAGTTCACTAATTTTTTGAGATCTATTTCCGCTTGTTTTTGTTTAGAAATATCAGACATTGAAATGACGTAATACAGATCGGTATCATTCTCTGTAAAGATAGTGGCATTAACAAGCACAGTAATTTCCGCACCGGATTCTTTAACTAAGCAAGCTTCCCCTTTCCAGTGGTGCTCTTTTAGAACAATCTCGATAATGCTCTCAGCGTCATCAGTTTCGTTTAGGGGGTGAAGAATATGTTCTATGGGTTTGCCAAGAATACCACCAATGTCGCGCCCTGTGACTTTTTCTAATGCATTGTTGGCAGCACTAATTTTCTGTGATTTATCGAGAATAACGATAATATCCAAGGTATTTTCAAACGCCTTTGAATAGAGTCGGCTTTTTTCATTAGCCGCTTGTTTCTCAGTTATGTTGGTGAATGTTCCTGTCACTCGCGCAGCTTTACCGGCGGTATCATATTTGGACACCATGGCAATATCGCGAAACCATTGCCATTCTCCAGCACTATTTTTTAGCCGATAATTAACGTCAAAAACCTCAGTTTCACCTTTCAAAAAACTACGCCAAAGGTTAGTGAACTGATTTTGGTCTTTATAGTGAACGGCTGCCAGTCGCTCTTTAAAAGGGAGTTCATTTGACTCTTTACATTGGTCCATATGCGCCAGTCGAGGCTCATAGATTACGTCCGTTGCAGCGCTCCAATCCCATAAACCACTATTACTTCCTTTCAGTGCTAGAACCAATCGTTCCTCGTTTTGTTGGATTGTTTTAAGGGTTTGCGCTTTGAACTTTTGCCGAATATTATAACGCCTCAATGCTAGCAATAGCAGAACGCTTGTACAGAGTATATAGATTGCAAGAGCTCTGCCAGTCATCCATGGCGGTGGGTAGCTAATAATGGCGATGCTTACCGGATCGGTCTCCTTACCAGTTCGGTAATCAACCGCAGATATAAACAATAGGCTTTCGCCTTGCTCTATTTTAGGAAAAAATAATTCACTTTCATTCAATAACGTTTTGTTGATGCTTGATGCTCCCTGCATCCAATAAAAATATCTTACTTGGTTGGGTTTATCAAAAAGAAAAGCGGAAAACGAAAGTTTTAATCCAAAATCATCATATTGCATCTCCACAGAACTGTTAACAACATCAGTTACTGTAAAGTCTTTATTAGACGACAAAAGGGAAATATTGGTAATGTGAGTCTTCACATCGAACTCTAATGCTTCGTCAATCAACAACGGGTCAAACTGAAATAGCCCCTTGATGCTCCCTAACAGTACGCTGCCGTCTTTCATTACATGAGTTGTCTGACCGTTAAATTCGCTGGTTGCAAAGCCATCATTTCGAGCAAACTTAGTCACTTGAAAATTTTCTTTATTAACTCGAACCAATCCGTCATTTGAAATCGCCCAAAGGTGACCATCTTGACCGGTGAATAGGTCCATCAACGAGTTAGCTCCTATCGACTGCTCCGCAATAAAATGAAGTTCCTCTCCGGTATTTTTGTCCAACTGATAGAGACCTATCCCGGGATAGGTAACCCAAACATGGTCTGCGTCAATTTCAAGCCCAGAGTTCACACTCGGCACAGAACTATTGGTAACCTGATGAAATAGCTTTTTCTGCTGTGAATCTTTTGAGTAAGTCCAGATACGACCTTCGCCCGCGGCCAACATTCGATCGCTATCTAGTCCCTGGCGATGAAATCCATAAATGATGTCTTTATCATTGCCATCGACCTTAGTTGATTCAATTAAGGTAAGCTTATTGTTTCTGATTGAATAATCATAAACGCCAAATTCAGTCATCAATAAAAGATTGTCACTGGACACAAAAAATATGTCTGACACATACTGAGTGAAAATTTTCTTTTTATCTTCAGGAAAAACAATCGCTTCTTTCTGCCGAGTATCAAGATCAAAAACTTCTAACCCATCACCTGTCACCAGCCAAAGTCGACCGTCCTTTTCGGTAATTGAATATATAGTGGCGCTACCATAAACTTCTTTTTCGTCGTTAGTATTAATAAAGTGTTTAGTTGACCAGTCTTGTTGATTGATAGCCGTCAGACCATTTTGAGTAGCAATCCAAAGTGTACCGTCATTGCCCTCGCTAATACCATATACGATATCATTTGATAACTGAGAATGCTCCGCCGACTGGCTCCACCAGTGGCGCTTAATCGCATTTTGCGGCCGCCATTTAAATACTCCATCGGCACGAGTCCCCATCCAAAGGTTACCCTCACGGTCCTCTAGCATCGTGACAATATCATCATCACTGGTACTAAAAGGTGTTTCGGAGAAACGAACGATAAGTTCTAAACTGTTATCAGCCTTAAGTTCATATAACCCCTTATTTGTCGCTAGCCAGAAAAAATCACTTTTCTCAATCACTTGCCAGATGTTTAATTGTTCAACAATGAGTTCACTTTTTACAGTAATATTAGGGCGTGAAAAACTAGCAAATAATTGCTGATAGTCCAAGGTAAATAACCCTTCAACGGTACCAACTAACAATAAACCTCTAGAATCAATAATAAGTTCTTTGACATTACGCTGATCTTCGCTCAGTTCTAAATTGCCGCCATGCTCAACTAAATGACTAATTCCCGTCACTAAGTCGCGAACATATAACCCAGCACTTGTCGCTATAAAAAGGTAGTTATCCTTGAGTAAAATATCGCGCAACAAATGTTCCTTGGATGCGTCATTAAATAAGTCGTCAATCGACACGATCACTTCATAAGAACCTTCACTTCTGTCATAGAAAAGAATGTGTTCGTAGGTGGCTATCCACAGATCGCTTTGGGCGTCCTCTTCAATTTTTTGAATAACAGGATATTCTAACGCTTTACCTCTATAACTTGGAAAAGTGACCTCGGTAAGAAGATTAGATTTAGTGTCATATCGGTAGTTATTTTTGGGATCGGAGCCAATCCATATAATTCCTTTCGAATCTCGCCATACCGTATCAACGTTTACACCACTTAAGTGGTCATTGGGACTTTTAATATCAGACATACGATAAGCGTCGAAACGCCCTAAACCTTCCGAAGTTGCTACCCAAAGATAACCTTCCTCATCCTGAATTAATCCGGTGATGGTATTCTGCCTAAGACCATTTTCGGTAGTCAGCTGAGTTAGTTTGACATAGCGCGACGCCGCACCGTCGAAAGCAGGTGCTAATAGAAGTAAAAATAAGATTAGTCTGGTTGAAAAGTAATTCATTTAATACATTTGTGGCGGACTCTGATTAAGTATAGCAGCGAGTGATAGTTTTACAGGGAATATTCAACGGCTAAGCTAATCGCACACAATTCTTATAAGTTTTTGAAAAATAAGCTATTATTGCAATTAAAACAGTTGGTTACATTTTCATCATTGCCTTTTTTGAGGCAAAAAGAGAGTATCAGAGAGTTAAATATTAAGAGAATTAGAACATCCAGTTTAGATAGACCACAATCCAATAATAAACAGGTGAACACAATGGAACGAAGAGACTTTATAAAATTGTCCGGAGCTGGAATGGGCGGTTTGATGCTACCTATTACCGGAAATGTCGTTTCCGCCGCACAGTTAGTTGAACAACCAATGGAAGTTGCTATGAAAAAGCAGCTCGCTGACGTTGCATTGACCGCTGCAAAAAGCGCCGGAGCAAGCTATGCGGACGCTAGAATTGGTCGCTATTTGAATCAATTTATAACTACCGCTGAAAAAGTTGTCAATAATGTTGTTAATACTGAATCCGCAGGGGTCGGTATCCGCGTTATAGCCAATGGAACCTGGGGGTTTGCATCCACCTCTAGTATGACTCCGGAAAGTATCGCTAAAACCGCAAAACAAGCGGTGGCAATTGCTAAAGCAAATTCAAAATTCCAAACCGATCCAGTACGTTTAGCACCTGTAAAAGGCGTTGGAGAAGTTAGCTGGAAAACGCCTATTGTTAAGAATGCCTTTGAAATTCCAATTAAAGATAAAGTCGATATGCTACTTGAAGTGAATAATGCAGCCATGACAAATGGCGCAAGTTATATTCGTTCAATGTTTTTCTTGGTTAATGAACAGAAATACTTCGCTTCAACGGACGGCTCCTATATCGACCAAGATGTTCACCGATTATGGGCCCCCTTCTTTGCTTCTGCAGTAGGTAAAAGTGGCTTTAAACAACGAACAGGCCTTGGAAACCCGGTAGGAATGGGTTTTGAGTATTTAGACGGTAATAAGAAGGACAAAATCTACGTTGATGGCGCCAATATAGGCTACAACCACTCTTATGATATGGTTGAAGACGCAACCAATGCCGGAAAACAGCTACAGAAAAAGCTATCTGCCAAATCCGTAAAACCGGGTAAATATGACTTAGTATTAGACCCTGCTCACCTAATGCTGACAATTCACGAATCTGTTGGTCACCCGTTGGAATTAGACCGAGTACTTGGTTATGAGGCAAACTTTGCAGGAACCAGCTTCGCAACTTTGGATAAATGGCGCAGCAAGAAATTTCAATATGGCTCGGACATTGTCAATTTAGTAGCGGACAAAACTCAGGTTCACTCCCTAGGACATGTTGGTTATGACGACGAAGGCGTTAAAACGAAAGAATGGGATTTAGTGAAAGACGGTGTTCTGGTTAATTATCAAGCAACTCGCGATCAGGTCCATATGATTGACCAAAACGAGTCTCACGGTTGTTGCTATTCGCAGAGCTGGCGTGATGTTCAATTCCAACGTATGCCTAACGTATCACTAAAACCAAATGCAAAAGAAGACTTGAGTGCAAACGATATTATTAAAGGCGTAGAGAAAGGCATTTATATTGCCGGTCGCGGCTCATTTTCGATTGACCAACAACGCTATAACTTCCAGTTTGGTGGGCAGTTATTCTTTGAGATCAAAGACGGAAAGATTGTTGACCAAATTGAAGATGTTGCCTATCAATCTAATACCCAAGATTTCTGGAACTCCTGTGCGCAACTCGCCGGCAAATCGGATTACCGTGTAGGTGGCTCATTCTTTGATGGTAAAGGCCAACCCTCACAAGTTAGCGCGGTTTCTCATGGTTGTCCTACAACCCGTTTCAACAATATCAACGTACTAAATACTAAACGTAAAGTTTAGTTTTAGAATGAAAAGAATAAACGAGGTTTATGATGTCAATTATTAATGAAAAAGAAGCAAAAAAGCTGCTTAAGAAAGTTCTTTCCTTCTCAAAGGCAGACGAGTGCGAATGTAATTTAAATGGCCAACTAACCGGTAATATACGATATGCTAGAAACACCGTTAGCACCGCCGGTGAAGTAAGTGATTTGACGTTGGCGGTTCAGTCAACGTTTGGTAAACGAGTTGGTGTGGCTACTATCAATGAATTTGATGATGCTTCACTCGAAAAAGTGGTTAGACGGGCCGAGGAGCTAGCGCGCCTAGCACCAGAAAACCCAGAGTATATGTCTATTCTAGGGCCCCAGACTTATGCAGATTCAAATACCTATTTTGAGTCAACCGCAAATGTCACCCCTGAATATAGAGCCCAAGCCGCAGAAGATGGCATTATGCCATCGAAGAAAAACAAATTAGTTGCCAGCGGTTTCTTAACGGATTCTCACACAATGTCTGCGGTTATGAATAGCAAAGGTCTATTCGCTTACAATCAAGATACTAACGTAAGTTTCTCGGCGACCATCAGAACCGAAGATGGCAAAGGATCAGGCTGGGTTACCAGAGATTACTCCGATGTCAAAAAAATGAATACGGCTAAGGCTTCGAAAATTGCCATCGAAAAATCGCTGGGCTCTGTTGACGCGAAGGAACTGGAACCAGGTAAATACACGGTTATTTTAGAGCCCGCCGCAAGCGTTGGTCTATTGGGTCGCCTTTTCGGAAGTATGAACCAGCGTAGTGCCGATGAGGGAAGAAGCTTTTTGAGTTATAAAGCAAAGGATGGTGAGAAAGATGCGCCATCGAACAAACTCGGTCATAAAATGTTCGATGAACGAGTCAACTTATATTCTGATCCACACCACCCAGAAGTGCCTACAGCTACTTTTTCTGGTAATGGCGCGCCGGTTAAGAAAACTTATTGGATTAAAAACGGTAAGATTGAAAACTTTAGAAATTCGCGCTATTGGGCTGATAAATCGGGAACAGCGTACAACCCAACCACAGCGGGCCAATTCCTCATGACTGGGGGCGATGCAAGCTTGGAAGATATGATCAAAGATACCCGACGCGGTATCTTAGTTACCCGACTATGGTACATTAGGCAGTTGGACCCTCAGTCGTTATTGTTTACAGGTTTAACTCGCGATGGTACTTTCTATATTGAAAATGGAAAGATTAAGTACCCAGTTAAGAACTTCCGTTTTAACGAAAGTCCTATTGTTATGCTTAATAATATCGAAGCAATGGGTAAGCCAGTGCGTATTAACGGTAATATGGTTCCTCCCATGAAAATTAGAGATTTTACCTTTAGTAGTCTTTCAGACGCTATATAAAATCAATAATTATCGCAATACTTAGGGCGCTTTCTATTAGCGCCCTTATTGTTTAGGTCTTAGTGTTTCTTGGTTACGAGAGAATTATGAATTTAAAGCGACGCCAACTGATAAAAAACTTGACCCTGTCAAGTACGGTGCTTGGCGCAATGCCTTTATCTTCGTTAGTTCAATCCGCTGAGGATTATGATTTCTATTTCACCCGGCTAAGTTATGAGTCCGGCGATTGGGATGTCGACGAAAGAATGCCGGCAAACTTGCTTAATTCACTGATTGAATACACCACTATTCGCGTAGACCTTAATGAACGAATTGTTCCACTTTCCGACCCCGCTATGTTAAATGCCCCGTTTTGTTACTTAGCGGGGCATCGCTTGGTTGAATTTAATCACGCCGAGAAACAAAATTTTGAAAACTATGTAAGAAATGGCGGTTTTGTTTTTGTTGACGATTGTAACCACGATATAGACGGCGTTTTCGCACAAACCTTTGAAGCTCAAATGGCTGAAATTTTTGGTCCTAGCGCTTTGAAAAAAATCCCCAACGATCATCCATTATATAATTCTTTCTTTGAATTTGATGGTCCCCCCGATACCAGCTTAGAGCTAAACGGATGGGGTGATGACTTAGTACATGATTATCTAAAAGCCATTGAAATCAACGGCAAAATAGCGGTTTTGTATAGCAATAAAGATCTCGGATGTGAGTGGGATTATGATTTTCGAAACAAACGATTTCTCGCGGTCGACAATACTCGGTTTGCGGTAAACATCGTTGTATACGCTATGACCTCTTAGCGACTAAAATTTGATTAAAGAACACCCCTATTTACTCCGTTACAAAACTAAAAATCACATAGCTATAAACGATTGACAGTCCAGGTTAAAGGCATCATAAAATGAACGAGCAGATAATAAACGAAAAAATTGCAAAGCTACAGCGGGTAAAAACCGAGATAGCAAAGATAATCGTAGGCCAAGAATCAATAATTGATGAACTGCTTATCAGTATTTTGGCAGGGGGACACTGTCTTCTTGAAGGTGTTCCTGGATTAGCAAAAACGCTATTAGTCAGCACTTTATCCGATGCGATGGAATTGGATTTTCATCGAGTACAATTTACGCCAGACCTAATGCCTAGCGATATTATTGGTACTGAAATTCTGGAAGAAGATCACGCAACTGGAAAACGTTTTTTCAAGTTTCAAAAAGGACCTGTTTTTACGAATATTCTTCTCGCTGACGAAATAAATAGAACACCTCCTAAAACCCAAGCAGCGCTGCTAGAGGCAATGCAAGAGAAGAAAGTGAGTTACGCTGGTGAAAGCTATACTTTAGCCAAACCATTTTTTGTATTGGCGACCCAAAATCCGGTTGAGCAGTCAGGTACTTACCCTTTACCGGAAGCACAGCTTGACCGATTTCTTATGTTTATCAGGGTCGATTATCCCTCTGCGGATGAGGAAGTTGAAATCCTAAAAAGAACAACCGGCGATGCTTCCGTTCAGGTCGAAAAAGTAATGAATCACGCGGACGTCATAGAGCTTCAAGACTTGGTTCGCAAAGTTGCGATATCGGACCCTATTATTAAATACGTAAGTCAAATTGTAAGGCAAACTAGAACAGCTAGCTCGAGCATCGATTTGATTAAGCAATACGCTCGTTGGGGTGCTGGACCTAGAGCAGGCCAAGCCCTGGTATTATGCGCTAAAGCAAATGCTCTTTTGGAAGGCCGTTTTGCCGTTACTATCAACGATATTAGCAAAGTAGCACCAGCAATTTTAAGGCATAGAATCTTGCTCAACTTTGAAGCAGAAGCAAACAAGGTATCAATTGAGCAGGTTATTGAGAATTTGCTTGATAACGTTGAGCTCCCCTCAAGTCCGTTGGTATAAACTTTAGAAAACAAGAATCTCCCCATGGAATGCCAAATTGACCCAAAGACTCTCGCAAAAATCAAAGATATGCCTTTGATAGCTCGTACCGTCGCCGAAGGTTTTTTACACGGCAACCAGTTAAGCATACAGCGAGGGGTAGGTATTGAATTTAATCAATATAGGAGCTATGAGCCCGGTGATGAATTAAGCCGTATTGACTGGAAGTTGTTCGCAAGGAGCGACCGCTATTTCGTTAGAGAAGCTGAACGAGAGAGCGAAATCGATGTATGGTTTTTGCTGGATGCTAGTCGTTCGATGTTACAAAAATCTGAATCCTCGAATGGAACCAGTTTGGCCTGGAATAAACGAGATTTGGCCTGGAACAAACTAGATTATGCAAAGCATATGATTGCTTGTTTCAGTTATCTGGCGCAAAAACAGGGAGATAATTTTGGATTCATTTGCTTATCGGATAATACCGTTCATTCGACCAATCAGACTTTCGTTCATTCAGCAAATGGCGAATCTCACTGGCGACGTTTGCTATTAACTCTCAATAATATTGAAGCTGGAAAATTATTTCCTCCGATTGAACTAATAAAGCAGCGCCTTTGTAATATAAGCAAACCATCGATGATTTTTTTACTCAGCGATTTAAATCAAAGTAATAATGAAATTACACAACTGCTGGCACAAATAAACAGTTCTAAGTCAGAAGTGGTCGCAATGCAACTTAGTTGTAACAGCGAACAGAACTTTGATTATAAAGGAACCGTAAGATTTAAAGACCTAGAAACACAAGAGGAGATTTTGTTGTCGGCGGACAATGCAAAAGTCAGCTATCTCGAAAGATTACATGACTATCAAGATGAATTGCATAAGAAACTTCGAACTATTGGCGTATACCATCATCAATTTAATATCGACGATGCCATGGACATCGCTTTACACAATTACCTCATTCACCGTGGACACCTTGCGTGATGGATTGGGTCATTGATAGTCTAATACTTTCTCCTTTTTCCCTAATTAGCCTATTAGCGTTATTTCTTCCGGTCCTTATTCACCTATTTAATCCCGCCAAAGGAAGAATCGTTTATATCGGAAACATAGAACTTCTCAAGAAACTGAAGCCGTCAAAAAAGCTAGCGCTACGAATCAATCAGTGGATATTATTATTGATACGACTAATTATCATACTGCTAGCCTGCTTACTTCTTTTGCAATTACTATTTGCGTTACCCATTGAGAGGGAAATTTCGAACAAAGCATATGTTGACCTTAACTGGATTAAGCATGCCTCCGAAAAAGATAAAGAGGCTCTATTTCTAAACCACTCCCAAAGCGACATCCATCTGCTTCAACGTAATTTTCCAAATTTAACACCGCAATTTATCGATAGCTCTGTCAATCAAGAATTCAGCCTAGATCTTTGGGTTAGTGAAATTGCACAACAACATACTGCAGACTCTGAGATTACCATCTATACCACTAACCAACAAAATAGATTGCTTTCGTCAACTAAACTTGTTGATGAGGGTCGTCATATTAAGTGGGAAATTCTGGCCATAGACAGTGAAGAGTATGGTCCCAAATCACAGCAAATAACCCTCTACTATTCACCGTCTCATCAGAAAGATATGCAATACATGAAGATTGCTATCGAAACACTCAGCTCAATAGCGAGCATGGATGTTCAGTTGTCCGTAGTCGCTATCGAAAATATGGAGCTAAACAAATTTGAAACTATGGATAGTGTAAATGACTGGAATATTTGGTTAAGCGAAGAGCCCGTTGCCGAGCAAATACTGAGACAAACAGCACTTGGATCTAACCTTTTAGTAGACACATTTAATCTCAAACTAAGCAATAAAGCAGGTAAAGACAACTCTCAAGAATCTAATCAAGGCTCTAATCCAGACTCTAATCCAGACTCTAATCCAGACTCTTTTGTTGACACACGGGACGCTAAGCCAAAAATAAGCAAAGCACTGACTAAGCTTAACGGAACAACTTTCGAATTTATGACAGAATCCCTAGCCAACCCCAATGTCCATTCTAGCGGCAGAAGCATTAGGAAAACCGTTAAGGGGAAAACGTTGTTAGCAAAACAATCCCTCGATAAAGGCGTATTGTTTTCCCTAAACAGTCGTTTTCACCCAGAATGGACCTCAATGGTTGATAGTACCAAATTCCCCGCAATCCTCTCGAGGTTGCTAGACATTTCGAACAAAAATGCAGCGTGGAAAATTTTAGAAAAAAGCCAAATTAATGACCGTTTTTTACAAACAGGAGAATCATCAAACCTTGCCAATAAGTTTCCAGAAGCGGTGGACTATCAATCAAGAAATTCTTTGATCATCTTGTTGTTATGCCTATTTTGGTTATTCGAACGCTCATTATGTCGATGGGGTTCCGTTGCAAGATGATTAAGAGTATTGTAAATCGCTACCGTCGACTAGTTCTGCTGCAGCTAAGCATCGAAGCAACGCTAATTGCATTGTTAAGCTGGTTATTTTTTAACGCATTAGAATTAGAACTGTCACTGTCACTTGGCTTATCACTCGCAATCTTAGCAGCAAAAGTAGTTATCTTCTTCAAATCGACGCGCTGGAAAAAAAATAGTACCGGCAACTTTCTTGAGCACCTTAATAGGAACTTCCCTCAATATCAAGAGAGTGCGCACCTCTTAGAAAATTCGGTTTCAGAGGACAAACTTGGTCCGCTAGAGGTGATTCAGAAAGAGCGAGTAGTAAGAGTATTCTCTCAACATGAACAGCAAGGTTTGTTCAACACAATCACACCTAACTTTTATTGGTTGAGGTTACTCTTTTTGAGCGCAATTTGCATTGCGCTACATTTAGGTGGGCAACAAGCTTTTAACTGGGCAAAGCAACAACTTAATGACCCCACCGTGCCGCCCGATAATCAGGTGCAGACACCGGCAAAAGTAACCCTTCCCCCGTCACTATCAAAAATTT
>CAJQOL010000109.1 GCA_905479925.1 uncultured Kangiellaceae bacterium
GCCTCAATGATGCTGAATTAATCAATACATTTAAACTCGGTTATGCCAATCGAACCTTGGCTTATCGGCTGCCAGAGAAGAACCGTAAAGCAGGTGCAGAGGCGCGAGGCCGATTACAAAATGTCGGTATTTTACGCAAAACAGGTCATGAACATTTTAATGGTTGTGTGGTGGTTCCTGTCTTGGATGAAAATAATCAAGTCAAAGAAGTCTATGGCCGCAAGATTTTAGGCAACCGTTTAAGAAAGGGAACGGCTCAACATTTATATTTACCTAATGAACATCAAGGGATATTTAACTTCTCCTGTTTAGCTGCTAATCAAGAAATCATAATCTGTGAATCCCTGATTGATGCCATGACCTTCTGGGTGAATGGATTTAGAAATGTGACTACCGCTTATGGAACCAATGGATTTACTAAGGAAATATTAAACGCCTTAATCAACAACCAGATTAAACGAGTTCTGATTGCTTATGACCGTGATGAGGCTGGTAATGTTGCGGCTGAAAAGCTAGCTGAATATTTAAAGCAGCATGACATCAGTTGTTATCGAATCCTGTTTCCAAAGAATATGGATGCTAATGAATATGCCTTACAAATGACACCTGCTACCAAAGCATTGGGGCTGGTTATTAGAAAAGCTGAGCCGATGTTGCGCGCGAAAGCGCGAGGAGTTGGGAGTGAGGAACTGGGAGCTAGGAAAGAAAAGACAGTTGAACAGGAAGAGAAAATAGCACCCCCTTTAGCTGCCAAATTAGACGAACCATCAGCCGCCGCAGAGCCAAAAGCATTGAGTGATGTTGACGCACAAATTAATGAGCGTGAGGTCAAAATGGCCTTTGGTGACAGGCATTATCGCGTTCGAGGATTGAGCAAAAACTTAACCTATGACCAGCTCAAAGTGAATGTGATGGCAAGTCAGGATGATTTACTTCATGTTGATACGCTAGAACTTTACAACGCTAAACAGCGACAAACCTTTATCAAAATAGCCTCAAGTGAACTCAGTGTTGATTATGATGTGATCAAAAAAGACTTAGGTAAAGTGTTATTAAAACTAGAAGCGCTGCAAGATGAACAAATCGAAAAAAGTAATGAGTCAACCAATAAAGTGGTTGAGCTTGCCGAGTCTGAAAAGAGTGAAGCATTACAGCTGCTAAAGGATAAAAACTTACTGCAACGGATATTATCTGACTTTAACGAGTGTGGTGTGGTGGGTGAGGAAACGAATAAACTGGTGGGCTACTTGGCGAGTGTATCCAGAAAGTTAGATAAGCCCTTGGCCGTGATAATTCAAAGTTCATCTGCTGCTGGTAAATCATCATTGATGGATGCGGTGCTGAACTTAATGCCAGAAGAAGAGCGAGTGCAATACTCTGCTATGACAGGTCAAAGTTTATTCTATATGGGCGAAACGAACCTTAAAAATAAAATACTGGCGATAGCAGAAGAAGAAGGTGCAGAGAATGCGAGTTACGCGTTAAAACTTTTACAATCTGAAGGTGAGATCACCATTGCATCAACAGGCAAGAATGCAACCACTGGCAATATGGAAACTCAAACCTATCATGTTGAAGGGCCAGTCATGTTGTTCTTAACAACCACAGCCATTGATATTGATGAAGAATTATTAAATCGCTGCTTGGTATTAACCGTCAATGAATCGGTTGAACAGACTGAAGCCATCCATCAAATACAACGCTACAGTGATACGCTTGAAGGACTGCTCTCAAAAGAGAAAAAATCAAAGTTGGTTAATATCCACCGAAATGCACAGCGATTATTAAAGCCGCTTAAAGTCGTGAATCCTTATGCTGAACAACTCACCTTCTTGAGCAACAAAACCAGAACCAGACGTGACCATCAAAAGTATTTAGCCCTCATTAGAACTATTACTTTATTGCACCAGTATCAACGTGAAGTGAAAAGTATCCAAGGTATCGATTATATCGAGGTGACACTGGATGATATTAACGTGGCTAATCAACTAGCCCATGAAGTCCTGGGAAGAACCTTCGATGAGTTACCTCCACAAACCAGAAAATTATTAAAACTAATTACTGAGTTCACAGAGAAAAGTTGCAAAGCTCATGGTGTCGATCAAACTGATTACCGCTTTAGCCGCAAACAAATTAGAGAGTTCACCGGTTGGGGAAATACCCAATTAAAAGTTCATTGTGGCAGGTTAGAAGAAATGGAATACCTCATTACTCATGGCGGTGGACGAGGTAAAACCATTGCCTATCAACTCAACTATCAAGGTGAAGGCGAACAACGCGATCAATTTATGATGGGCTTGATTGACTGTGAAAAATTAATCTTCGATGAAAAGAAGTCGGGGCAAAGCGATAAGAAGTCGCCCCCAAGTCGGGGGCAAGTCGGTGGGGTGTCGGTGGTAAGTCGGAGTGATGAAAGTACCACCAAACCAAATGGTCATGAGGTTGTTGATGATTTATTTAATGAAGTAAGCCCAGAAGGGCTATTGGTCATTAAAAATAATGAGCATCGTACTCATGCCTAGAAAAGGAACCACCTTACCTAAAAAAGCCTATGGTGATTTAAGTGACCCCAATGGATTAGCCGCCTTCCGTGAAAGATATATTGAATGGATGGGCGTGAGAAATTACTCACTGAAAAGTGCAGAGTCTCGATTACTCTACATCAATTATTTTATTGCTTGGTGTGAAGAGCGAGGACTGACTCAACCTTGCGAAATCACCAAGCAAATCATTGAGCGCTACCAGCGCTATCTTTACCATTACCGAAAAGAAAACGGTGAGCCATTATCATTCCAATCTCAGCATGGAAGATTAGGTGCACTAAGAGCCTTCTTTAAATATCTGAGTAAACAAAACTATACCCTCTACAACCCTGCTGCTGATATCGAATTACCCAAACTGGAAAAACGATTACCCAAGCATGTTCTTACGATTGAAGAAATGGATATCATCCTCGATGTGCCGAATCTTAATAGTGCCACCGGCATTCGCGACAGAGCGATTATCGAAGTGTTTTACTCCACCGGCATCAGACGAATGGAACTCATTAATTTACGCCTGTACGACCTCGACAGAGAGCGTGGAACGCTCATGGTCAGACTCGGTAAAGGTAAAAAAGACAGAATGGTCCCCATCGGGCAGAGAGCGATTGACTGGTGCGATAGATATCTCCTTGAGACCAGACCACAACTCTACACCGGTGCTGACAGTGAAACCTTCTTCTTAACGCATCTGGGTGAAGCGTTCACCGCAGCTAGAATGAGCCAGCTTGCGCGAACCATTATTAACAAAGCCGATATTGGGAAATCTGGCAGTTGCCATTTGTTCCGGCATACCATGGCGACTGTGATGCTAGAAAACGGCGCAGATATCCGCTACATCCAGGAAATGCTCGGTCACGCTAAAATCGATACCACCCAGATCTATACCCAAGTCTCAATCCGGCGACTCAAAGAAGTGCATGATCTGACGCACCCAGCTAAAAATGAAAATGGCAACTAATAACAAAGATTGTTATTATAGATGCATACATGGTTACGTGAGATCACTATTATGAATGTCTCTTTAACACCCCAATTAGAAGGTTATGTTAAGCAAAAAGTCTCTACAGGCCTTTATAACTCAGCCAGTGAGGTGATCCGCGAAGGATTAAGATTACTGGAAGAGCGCGATAGTCTTAAGCAAATGAAGCTACAAGCACTTAAGAAAGAACTGAATGCTGGTATTGAATCGCTGGACGCTGGCAAAGGCCGAGCCTTCGATAAAGACGCAATTAAATCAAAAGGCCGAACGGCATTGGATAAGACTCAATGAGTGAATTGATCCTCTCGCCAGAAGCCGAGCAAGATCTGGTTGATATCTGGATTTATATTGCAGAAGATAGTCCCGTTAATGCTGATCATTATGTTGATAAGCTCTATGACAAAGGGATTTTACTGTCAGAAAATCCAGAGATAGGGACAGAGCGACCAGAGTTAATGGATGAGTTAAGAAGCTTCCCGATTGATCACTATGTTCTGTTTTACAGACAACAAAATAATGGAATAGAGTTGGTTCGAGTGCTGCACGCATCGAGAGATATTTACTCAATCTTCTAAGCCTCGACTCACAATGTCACAGGCAAAAAAATGCCAGTGACGAGTCAATACATAATCTCGCCAAGCATTAGACTTGTAAACGACACAAGACAAATGCCTGGCTACCATCACAGCAGCTCGACACAATACCTCTTACACTTCCCGCGTGTCATTCGGTTTGTAAAGAAAAGCGCAAACCAAACGCCAAGCTACCTTAATCATTATTAAAAGAATATCGCTGTCGCTGACAGGCTCATCAAGATCAAAAGAGCATCGCTTACGCTCACAGGCGGGGAGTGTTGATAGTGTGCCATTCCATAGCTTGAGCATCCCAACGTGTTGATAGTTCAGACAGGCCAATAATGCTGGTGTTTCTGGTCAAAACTTTATTGTCACTTTAGTTGCTAAAAAACCGCAACTAAACCGCCAACAAACTTTATCCGCGAAACACGTTCCACCTCTCCCGCTCCTCCCCCACCCGCCAATTCCGCCTACCCTCGGTCAAAGTGGGGGGAGTGTGGTTTAAGTTCATCTCACCGGTCTAATCAGTCATGGCCATCAGCAACTAAGCGGAAATTGTCGGTCGGGTGTCGTAGCTCAAATCAATTCCAGCCGAGGCCGGAAAAAGAAAAAATCAAAAGACCTGGCAAAGCGGCTAACGCCGCTTCGCTTAATTGAAAATCATAAAGAGGGAATAAAACAACCAAATTGAAGCAAATTAGTTTTATGTGCGCCGGATTCCATATACTAAAAAGTAGAGAAAATTTAAGGCACTTCTTAAATTGAAAACCATGAGAGACATTATGAATGAGCCAGAAAAGAAAAAATCGCCTGTAGCCAGTACAATAGGAGCATTAGTGTTTGCTGTAATCTTAGTTTATGCCAGTCACCATATAATTGATCCAGACGATCCACTGGGAGGTTCGAAGCAATCTGAGCAAAGGAAAGCGACTAAAGAAAAATAACGCTTTACAATAAAAGGCGCGTCTGGGAAAATTTTTACCAGTCAGGGGTATAGCCTGAGAAATTGCTCTTTAAGTCGTTGATGCACTAGGAAAAACTGGGTTCGGTTACGATTGCCGCGTTGGGCTATCCTAACGCACCAATCAGGATAGTGGCGGTGGAGGCTTAGGGCTTGCTGAAACTGCAGCCGTTGGCACTGGTGTTGCTCTTAAAGCAGCTAATGATGCTGTCAATTTAACTGTAATTGAAGGAGGAGCAACAACAAGCACTACTGCTAGCACAGTCGCTTCAACTTTAGTGAGAGTTGCGACTGTCGCTGGAGCAGTTTTAACTTTATCTGGCGATACAGATCAAAAAAATAGAAAAAGAAA
>CAJQOL010000110.1 GCA_905479925.1 uncultured Kangiellaceae bacterium
AAAATTTTTCAGTTGATCAAGTTTTTCGTTCGGATATTAAGGGCATTATCCATAACGCTGCCCGTTGGTCGAAATCACTCTTTATGCAGGACTACCACAAAACGCATCAGCTCAGTCTTCTTAATAATCAGCCACTCAAAGAGCTGTTAGGGCGGGTCATTCATTACGATAATATTGAAAAATCTATTCAAGCCAATTGCCTAGATGCGTTATGTATTACTGCTAGCGGCTATGCAACGGGTCAATCGGTTTCATTTTTTCAAGGTCAGCAACACATTAAAGGTTGGAAACGTCACCGGCGCGTTGGGATAAGGGCAAATATAAAAAGAAAACATCTATTAGCCTCCTCTGCAATCCCGTTGGTATTTCCTGCAATCAATGTCAACCGAGAATTCTTTGGGGATGGTTCGGTACGCTTTCTATCACCGTTAAGCCCAGCGATTCACTTAGGCGCTGAAAGAATACTGGTTGTTGGTGTCGCCCCTATTAGAGAGGAACGCCACGTCAAACCTGCCGAAGTGGTATATCCAACGACTGCGGATATTGCTGGACATGTCTTGGACAGCGTATTTGTTGATAGTCTTGACAGCGACCTGGAAAGGATTCGCCGTATAAACAAAACCATAAAACTGATCCCTGAAGATGTAAGACGTACGCAAAGTAATTTACGTCCAATAGAAACTTTGTCGATATCACCGAGCAAAGATTTATCAGAATTATCAGGTAAGTACTTTCATACTTTACCTTCTATGGTTAAATTTTTCTTCAGACGCATAGGGATCGATGATGATGAAGGTTCGACAGTTCTAAGTTATTTGTTGTTTGAAAGCTTTTACACCAGAGAACTTATTGACTTAGGCTATCAAGATGCGATGAATATGTCGGCAGAATTAGTCGACTTTTTTAAGCTAAAAGAGCCTTTAGTCGAACAGAATTTATAGAAAATAGCTGTTAGCATGATTTCGAGCTATATCTACAGAGTAGCTACTCAGTATTGAGAAAGCTCATTTATAAAACTAGACTGAAGATCTAAGGTCGCTAAAAACAACATTCAAGATATTAGGAATCTAAATGAAGATCATTATTTTAACATTGGCTATTCTTTCCAGCGTCATTTCATTTGAGGCGACGTCTGAAATTTTCAAATGTACAAATGATCAAGGGAAAATAACATTCCAAGAAACCGCTTGTGATACCGAGTCTGGAAATGTGGTTGGAACCAAAATACAGCAGAAGACAACTAAGAAGCATTTTGGCATTCATTCATCATGGTTTGATAAACCTTTATACTCGGTTGAAACAGCGCGCTGCACAGAAACAGGCTGTATATGCGGCGATAATAATCATACCTATAGTCAGCGAGTAAAAAGCAGAGTAATGCGAGCTTTAAGAAACCTTCACTCCAAGTGGAACTCTCATGAACGTGCCGTTGAACGGCAGAGGCGTTCAAATGCCTCATTTCGTAATAACTCGAGTAAGAAAAATCTACTTAGAGCCTCCTGTGAAGTCTCTATTAGTCAGGAAACGCTTAAATTATACTATGAGGTTGTTGCTGCAAAAGTAATATCAGATTACGAAACGGCCTCAAAAACTTTACAAAATATTGAATCTAGATGCCCAACGGTTTCAGGCGAGTTGAAGTGCTCTAAAGAGCTAAGAAAAAAGCACCGTGCAGCAAAACGAACAAAAAGTAGAAATAGCAGCGATTACTTTTCGCTAATGCAAGAACTTAAACGACTAGAGCGTCCGAGAATATGATTAAAAGAGCAGCTGGAGCTGCTCTGTATTATTTCAGAAATTAGACGATGATGATTTTTGCATGAGATTTTCTGTTAAGAACTTGGTTCTCAACAGGTCTACTTAGACCACTTAATTTGAAATTCAATTTCTTCTTCGCCATCGCTTCGTTCGTGCTCAATATTATAAATAGCTCGAACAGGCACATAAATTCGTTCTCCAGCAATCTGGATCTCAAATTTTTCACCTGTTTCTAACGAGTCTGCCAAACGACGCAGCTTAGCGACAAACTCAGCGGTTGTATAACTTTTCTCAATATCCCTTTCTTCTGGTTTGCTCATTTTTCTCTTTCCTCTAAGTGTTTAATAACAGGCTAATTAACGTGCGAGTATTAAAGATATTCCAATTTAAAATATTCCAATCTAAAATATTTATTCAAATGGACAGGGGATTCAAGGGATAGGCTCAATGAAGTCGATAAGCCTATTTATTCTGGAACCCTCGTTTGTGATTGTTGTCTCGCACTAAAGAGCAACCAGCTACTGATCAATATCGGCAATAATGATACTAATCCAAAAGACCAACGTCCTGAAATAAATATAAGAACCGTCGAGATAGCAAAAGCGATAATCGCTATGATTAGTCCGACTTGCTTAGTTCTAGGTACGAGCATCACTACTCCCCCTAGAATTTGCAAAACACCATAAATAACGATCATTGTTTGCGGTATACCAACTCCCTCCAAGAAAGCTAGTTCCTCTGGAACGAGCAATGCCTTCGCGGCTCCTGCAGTTATGCTCATCAAAGCAATCAAAATTAACAGAATAATTTGGAATATTTTCATTGTCTGCCCCTTAACTTGTTAGGTTGAAACACTTATTTTTCTATGTTCTGCAGTCGCTCGGCTATTTTTTCAAGTACGATTTTGTTTCCATATTGGCTGCAGTGCCCTTCCATAGCATCAAACTGTACGACCGCGTTTGAGGTTGGGTTTTCAGTTGTATTTAAAAATGTCGCAAATTTTCTGGTTGCCGGATTAAGATAAAAATGATCCATATCCCCCATCCAGATATAAATCTTATCTTGAATTTTTGGTCCTAATAATTTCCAATTTTCTTGAGCATAGCGTTTAAGGTCAAACTTTTTCCAAGTCTCCACGACATCGGGGTCTATATCACCGGTGATTGGGTCAAACATTGCGGCGGGTAAACCATCATCTCCTTTCAGACTATACAGCGCGGTATGAGCGCTGAACTGGCCGCCAGATGTTCGATAGTCATTGCTAGCCCCTAAAACATTCTCATACTGAATAAAATCCTTCATTGTCACCATAGGATCGCCGCTGAGATCTCTAGCAACCGGCCTTAGATTATTCCATTCGTTGTAAAAAACATTATTATCTTTATAAATATCCGTCAGTTGGTATGCCGAAAAATCAATCGAATCTGGACTATAAGACCAAGCACCGTTAAAAGAGTCTGGGTAGAAAAGCTGAAGCGCTAACGAAACCCAACCACCGGTTGAGCAGCCATCGGTAAAACGGTATTTAGCGACTCCTTTTGCTCTATACTGCTTTTCTATGGCTGGAATCAGCTCTTCCATCAACAAACGGCCAAATGGACCACTATTCGCCGAGTCCAACTGATAACTGTCACCGAACGGCCCCTCTCCATCTAAATACACATTGATTATTTGAGGTGCCTCTTCACTTTGCCACCAAGCCATAAACTGTTCAGACTTTACTAACCGGTTAACCCGCGTATAACGCCCGCCATAGCCGGCAACATTATAGCGAATAGGGTAAGTTTTACTCTCAGCATTGTTAAACTGGTATGGCAACAATAGCGAAGCAGTCACATAATAAGGACGCCCCCAAAATTCAGATAACAATTCACTCTTAATTGTTACCTTTCTTAATAAAGGGTGCTTTTCTAAAGTGTGCTCTGGAATGACCTGTGAAAGAGAAACAGTGGTAGTAAAGTCACCATCGATTTCAATCTCTCTCGCTTCACTGTATAGATTTCCAGGTGCGCTTATTCTTGACTCAAGTTGATCGCCGTCCCATAGAACTTGCAAACGATACTTACCTTTAGGGATACTGCCAAAGTTAAAGCTCACCGTTGAAGTTAGTTGAGACTTATCATCAAGGCTAATAGGATTGGCATGAGTGAAATTCTGCACATTCTTAGCAAAAATATGATTTCGTTGCTTACTTAACGGCCATAACTGCTGTCTCGGTTCGCCACTGAGATTCTCATTGATGAAAACAAAAATTCTACCGCTCTTATTAGCAAGTTGAACCGACTTATCAAGTTCTATAATAAACTTTCCAGAGGCACTATTACTCGCCACAGCACTATTTGACACTGATAAACCGGAAACCAAAAACACCAGCAACATCGTTCTAAATATCATTATTACACTCTTCCTTAATCGTTTGTTAATTTTTTATTATTTGGGTTTTTCGAATTTTTTAAGCTATGGGAAAGTCAACTTTCTTACTTTTATTCCGTGTAACTTATCTGAAAGTAAATACCATTTGGGTCAATAAAGTCCGCGCTAACAAAAGCGCCAACAGCAGTAACTAATTGATCGTTATAATAAACCAAAGGCAATCCAAGCCTCTGCCATGGCGGGATCTCTAACTCTTGGTAAATGTTTTTTAGAGACGTCGATTTTTCTCGATAACTAGGTCGAACAACCTCACCACCTTCTCGAGCCTTAATAGTAACAATATCAGTAGGCTTTGGAGGTTTGACGGCGAAAAAATAATTACTCGTTTCACTTTTCGACATCTGACTCTCGGGCAAATTGGCATTAGTTTTTTTTGTCATTGTTATACTAATACCGCCGTCCAACCGCAACGTTTTGGTAAGGTCTTTCCAGACGATAGGCTCTAAAATCGCTTCAGTTTGTTCGGCATTACAAAAAAACAATTTACTTTTGTAACTTTGAACCCAACCGCCAGCTAGTTTGACCTTAATCGATTGTTTTTTTGCCGCGTCAAGTTGATTAATAAGCTGGTCAATTTCATTACTTGCAGGCGATAGCTGACTGTTACTTCGCGCCCAAAAATGAAGAGCATTTTTTTGACGTGCTAGCGACAATTTTGAAAGCGCTTCACAATCAATGGAACTTGTATTGTTTTGCTTCAAGGATAAGTCTTGTTCCGCCACTTCGTTCAAAATTTCAGTTTGCTCTTGGGCATGCTTGGAAAACTGACTTAACGTTCTGTTGATTGACGGCCATTTTTCACTGATCAATGGAATGATTTTATTACGAATGAAGTTTCGAGAATAATCCACCTCTTTGTTTGATGGGTCATCTACCCATGCTAAATCAAATCGGTTAGCATACGCCTCTAGATCTTTGCGGGTAATCTCTAGCAACGGTCTGCGCAAAATGCCAACACCAACCTTTCGACTAACAGGCATTCCTTTTAGTCCGTTAATACCAGCCCCCCTAAACAGCCGGAATAATAAAGTTTCGACTTGGTCATCGTTATGGTGAGCGGTCAATAAAACTTCATTGGGCTCCAGTAGCTTTTCAAATAAACGATAGCGCTCTTTGCGAGCCTTAGCTTCACTGGTATCACCAATGATAGCTAGCTCAAAACGTTCGACGATTAAATCAATTTCAAAATTTCTGCAGGTTAACTCGCAAAATTGAGCCCAATCTTGTGATTCTTTTTGAATACCATGGTCGGCGTGAACCGCACGTAGCGAGCCGAGATACCCCGCCAGTAGGAGTTGCTGGCAGGCATGCAACAATACAGATGAATCTAACCCTCCACTGTATGCTACCAGTACTTGAGGTTTTGTTTTTTGATTTGGATTTGGGTTTGGATTTGGATT
>CAJQOL010000111.1 GCA_905479925.1 uncultured Kangiellaceae bacterium
CCAGCCGGAAAAAACCACAAAGGCAATAGCTGCACCTAATATAGGTAAACGTAATTTTAAGGCCACGCTTAATACCGGTGTATAGAAACGCTTTGCGTTTCGAACGATAAAATTATCTTTTTCTTCGATATGACCGGTTAACAATAATGCGACTGCGGCAGGCACAAAAGTAAGCGATAAGATTAATGCCGCTACTAACGCCATGATGACAGCCATCGCCATCGGGGTGAACATTTTTCCTTCGACGCCCGTCAGCGCAAGAATAGGAATATTGACCAGAATAACCACCAGAACGCTGATTAAACTAGGGGTAAATACTTCTTTTGTCGCGGCGAAGACCGTTTGAAAGCGCTCGTCCAATTTCAAGATACGACCAAGATGATGTTGCCGACCGGCTAATCGCAAAATACAGTTTTCGACGATAATCACCGCGCCATCAACAATTAATCCAAAATCAAGCGCCCCTAAACTCATCAGATTGGCACTGACTTCAGTTTCAACCATACCGGTCATTAGCATTAACATCGATAGCGGAATAACCATCGCTGTCAGCAGAGCTGCTCGTACATTGCCCAACATGACTAACAACACAAAGACTACTAAAATGGCCCCTTCGAGCAAATTAGTCTGCACAGTCGCAATCGTTTTATCCACTAAAACGGTACGGTTATAGACAGCTTCAGCTATGACGCCTTTAGGTAAAGTCTTATTGATTTCAACTAGTTTTGCTGAAACAGCTTCAGAAACTGTACGACTATTACCACCCAATAACATCACTGCGGTGCCCAGAACTGTTTCTTCGCCATCCAGCGTGGCAGCGCCAGTACGCAACTGCTTTCCAAAACCCACTTCGGCCACCTGGCTAATGGTGACAGGAATACCGTCTCGATTGGCCACAATGATCTTTTCGAGATCGGTAATGTCGGCGACTTGTCCCGGTGCACGGATCAAATACTGCTCGCCATTTTTCTCGATGTAGCCTGCACCAACGTTCGCATTGTTTTTTTGGATCGCATCCACAAGATCATCAAAAGTCAATTGAAACGCCAGAAGCTGTGCTGGATTTGGTGTTATATGAAATTGTTTTTCAAATCCACCAATAGTATTAATTTCAGTAACACCGGGAACAAGGCGAAGCTGCGGACGGATAACCCAATCTTGCAATGTCCGTAATGCGGTTGCGTCATAAGGTTGACCATTGTCTTGTTTAGCACCTTTTTCTGCGTGGACAGCGTAATGAAATATTTCACCGAGACCGGTAGCCACTGGCCCCATGACAGGTTCAATACCTTGCGGCATCTCACTTTTGGCCTGTTGTAGTCGTTCATTGATCAGGTTACGCGCAAAATAGATATCCGTTCCTTTTTGAAAGACTACCGTTACCTGTGACAGAGCATAGCGTGACAATGAACGTGTATCTTCAACATAAGGCAGTCCGGTGATTGCTAGTTCCACCAAGTAGGTGATCCTTTGCTCTACTTCAAGCGGAGAATATCCAGGCGCTTCTGTATTGATCTGAACTTGTACGTTGGTAATGTCCGGTACCGCATCAATCGGCAGTTTCTGGTAATTCCACACACCGACCGCGGCTGTAATAGCGACGAGGAACATCACTAGCCATCGTCGCGCGATGGAAAATTGGATTAATCGATCAATCATAGTGAGATCCTTTTATGGGTTCGCAAACGTATTAAAAAAGGGAGAGTTTGTGAAACAAACTTAAATGTAAGATTAATGCCCATGCTCTGCATCCTCCTTTCCCATTTCTGATTTAAGGATAAAACTATTTTTGGTGACGTAAGTTTCACCGACTTTTAAACCGGTCAATACTTCAATGAGCTCACCATCGGTGCGACCCAAAGTGACTTCTCTCGGTTCAAAACCTTCACCTCCTTTAACAAACACCACGTTATGTTCTTCGACGATTTGAACGGCTTCGCTATGAATAGCGACTGCAACAGCGGTCTCAGCCAGACTAATTTCGGCCGTGATAAAATGGCCTGGTACCAACAAGTGTTCAGGATTTTCAAGTAGAACACGCACTTTGGTTGTTTGATTACTGTTACCAAAAGGTGATATATAAATCACTTTGCCTTCGCCAGTGACGTCAGCGGCACTACACATGATGCGAGTCTGTTGCCCTAGACGAACCTTCGCCATATCCTTCGGGAACGCCGATAAATCAACCCATACGGTAGAAAAATCAGCGACTTTGAACAAGGTTTTATCGCCTGTTTGTTCACCGACATTGGCATGACGTTCAATCACTATTCCGGCTATTGAGGACTTTATTGAATAGGTTTTTAAACTGTCATTGCTCTCTACATTAGCCAATATTTCGCCTTTGCTAACCGAGTCGCCAATTTGCTTAGTGACTTTTGTTATGACTCCGGCAAAACGTGCAGACACTGAATGAACGTTTTGTTCGTTGGTAACTACCTGACCATAAAGTGGCAAGACCTCACGGATATTGCCAGGTTTAGCTTCTTCTAAACCAATGCCAGCAAATTTGATTTGCTCAGGCGTGAGTTCGATATGGCCTTCTTCATGTTCTTCTGCCTTGCCTTCTTTTTCATCATGGCTTTGTTTCTCTTCATGACCATGCTCATCGGACTCAGCGAAGGCTGGACTGATTGATAGTGATAATAGGGTGGAACAAAAAATAATCCCGACAAAAAGTGTTTTAATAAAATTCAATAGTTTCATGGGATTAATCCTTAAAATTAGGTTGCGTTGCAGATCGTTCTAAATACGCTGATGCGGGCAATGGTTCTGCCGTCAGCTGTTCAATATCCGCGCCATAAGTGAGTGCTGCCGAAGCTGCTTCAATGACTGAACGACGCGCACTCAGTAACTCTTGCCGAGCAGTCACATATTCAAGATAACTATAGCGTCCACGCTCGTATGCCTGGCGTGTTTCCTTAAGGGCTTGTTTGAGCGCTGGAACGATTTCGTTTTGAAGTTTAAGGACGCTAATGATCGCTTGCTGACGATTGTTAAATGCGCGAAATAATTGGGTATGCATATTAAGCAAAGCCACTTCTCTTTGCACAAACACTTCATTGCGAGAAGCCAGAGCGCTAGAAACGGCCCCCTTATTTCGGCTAGAAGAAAATAGCGGCATACTAAAACCGGCGGTTAGCGCTGTGTCATTGTTTTCCTGAAACTGCCTGACTCCCACAGACCAGCGAAAATCACTAGTCGATTCGGTTTTAGCCAGACGGACTTCGGCGTCCTTCAATCTTTCCTCTGCAACAAAAACCTGGATCACCGGGTTCTTTTCGAGTTTTGCGTAAAGAAGATCAAAATCAACATCTTTACCAAACCGGAATAAATCGCCCGAAACCGCTGAAAATTGCGGTCTGGTATCACCCCAAAGCGCCGCTAAAGCAACTTTCAGATATGCCAGTTGCTGTTGTTCGGACAACAAAGTTAGTTCTGATTGAGATTGAGCAGCCTTAGCGCGCTTGACTTCAGCCTCTGGTGTTGAGCCCGCCTTTGATCGCTTTTTGACAACAACTAAGGTACTTTTTGCCAGCTCATTAGCTTCTAAAGCCAAAACAACCCGTTCCTGCGCCGCCAGTACATCGATATAACGACGCGTGACTTCACCCAATAAATCGAGTGATTCGACTTGTTTTTGCGCGGCTAGAACGGAGCGACTGTTGTTGTAAAATCCAGCTCGTGCGTCTCGTTTCCCACCCATTTCAATCGTAGATGAAAGAGAAACGGTGAGTTCCGCACTATCGATACCGCTAAAACTTTTAGTTCCAGCAAAATTCTCTGTTCCAATATCAAGCTCATAAGCCGGATTGAGTTGAGCAGTTTCGAGCTGTCCGGCAAGCCCGGCATCACGTAAAGCAAACACTTTAAGGGATGGGTTTTGCTCGAGAGTGCGTTTTATTGCTTCGGTTAAGGTGAGTTTATCGTCAAATGTTGCGGCAAATATCGAGCTTGATTGAACGATTGATAATAAACCAATAAGGCAAAGCCATATTCCGGGTGCAGGATTAAGTTGCACACCAAAAATTGACCTATTGAGTCTTTTTTTCATGTAAGAATTCCACGGTTTTATAACAAAAAAGTTAAGGATCAGGACGCTGGTCGTGATACTTGCTAGTTATGCTTGTTAGAAATGCTAGTGATTAGCTAGTGATCGTAGAATTAAACTTTGGGGGGGCGAAATAGTGAAGACTGTAGTCCGCTTAGTGCAGTATTGTTATATCTATTTAGCTCTAAAGAATTGTGCGGTAATAAAAGGCTTAATGAAGCTGTTGGTAGATAATTTAAGTGTAAATGGCAATGACAGCAATGATGGCAATCCAGCCCATCACTAGGAAGTTCGGTCGATTTTTTAAGCGACAGTGGTTGAGTGACAACGGGCTGAGTTTGAGCATGTTCATGCTCAAAAGTTAAGTGCTGTTCTCCAGACTGATGTGTCTGATGGGCGTCAGCAATAGCGGAAAATGACTGCATCGCAATCAATATAACCAACCAATATGACAACCACTTTTTAAGCATTACTAATTTATCTACCTGTTTTTTTATGGTTAAACATTTATCATCCGGAGAGCGTTAGCATAACAAATGATAATGAAGCACCAAACAACTATTTTTGCTAAATCATTAAGCCGTGCCCTTATTAGCACCCAGCGTCATCAACAACACTTGTTTTTAAGTGGTTTATCACTATTTAATGCGAGTTTGGCCTCGCGAATAATCAGCAAGGCAGAGCGAATAACTATAGTCGCGATCAAAGCACCAATTAACCAATCCGGCCAGGATGAATTCAATTTTGAAACCATAATGGCAGCGACTAAGACACCGACATTAGCCAACATATCATTGCGAGAACAGATCCAACTCGCTCGCAAGTTGATATCACCACGACGAAACTGATATAAAACAGCAAAACAAAGAGTATTGACCAGTAATGCTAGTAAAGCGATCCATGTCATAATTTCTGTTTGCGGCTCGCTACCCAACCAGATGCGTCTACCGATATCGACCAAGATCAATAGCCCCAAGCTTAACTGCAAGCAGCCATTGAGCAAGGCAGATCTTGCCTTGTGACTGAGTGACCGCCCAACAGCATACAAACTCAAACCATAGACTGCGCTGTCGGCCAACATATCAAGCGAGTCAGCTAACAAACCGCTAGAATCTGCCAACCATCCTGCAATGAACTCCACCATAAACATAGTGGCATTTAAGCTCAATACAAGCCAAAGCAGCTTACGTTCACTTTGATTCCGCGCTTCAACGGCACAACATCCAGACATTATTTTCTCATTAAACTAAGCTGATTACATTCTTGATTTAAGGTAGTATAAAGCTTCCTGTAACCGGAAGGTCAAGTCAAAATGAAAATTAGTCAAATTTCTAAACTGTCCGATATCAGCAGTAAAACCATCCGTTATTACGAAGAGATTGGATTGATGCCTGAGCCATCACGTAATGCCAACGATTACCGAGAATATGATAAAAGCGCGATTGACAAGTTGATTTTCATTCGTCGATGTCGGGAGCTGCAGATCCCGCTTGAACAGATCAAACAATTAGTTTTGGTACAAATAGACAAAACAGCTTCTTGTCACGAGGTAGACAAGATCATTGAAGAGCAGTTAATGAAGGTACGTAAAACCAGAAAGGAGTTAGCGTTATTAGAAAAATCCCTCAGCTTACTTTCTAAATCGTGTCAGCAAGATCGAGTGGGTGATTGTGAAATTCTGCATCAATTAACAAGCTCATGAATCGACTAGTCAGTATTCTAAAAGCGAAAGTCTACCCTTGAGTATTCCTCTAATTTTTTCTACACATCAACCGAACAATGTTATTTTTATGTTGGGATAGAACATATTTCTTGGATGTTATAACTAATGAAAACAATAGGTAAACTAGCCAAAGAGCTAAACATAGGCGTTGAGACAATTCGGTTTTATGAGAGGGAAAGTCTCATTAAGCAACCGATAAAGCCAGAGAGTGGTTATCGACTGTATAGTAATGCGATAGCTGATCAACTTAAATTTATCGCTAACGCCAAAGCACTTGGTTTTACACTTAAAGAAATATCGTCATTAATGTCGATGGATGGTAATTGCTCAAAAGTAGAATATTTTGGCTTGCAGAAGCTCGAAATTATTCGCAACAAAATATCCAATTTGCAACGTCTCGAGAAAGTTATTAATGAAATGACCAACTCATGTAAAACAAATCAAGATCATTCAACTTGCCCCATTATTGATTCTTTAAAGTAACTGTTGACTACGTACCTATGTACGGAGTTTAAACTGATTCCAGGTGTTACTGATTGAAGATTCTGAGATGATAAACAAATTACTCGACAAAGTTGGCTCTGCTGGTGTCTGGCTTGCGGCCCTAAGCTGTACAGCTTGCTTTCCTGCTTTAGGCTCATTAGGTTCAGCACTAGGATTAGGTTTTCTTTCGCAGTTCGAAGGGATTGCAATAAGTACGCTTCTCCCAATTTTTGCTGTATTAGCCTTGGTTGTTAACTTGTACAGTTGGTATAAAAACAGGAGTCACTTTAGGGGGGCTTGGAGCATTGCTGGCCCGGTAGCTGTACTGTTAACTCTGTATCCATTATGGCAATACGATTGGAGTACCTATCTATTCTATTTCGGCATTTTCTTAATGGTCGTTATGTCAGTATTAAATATTGTTAAACCAGTAAAGGCTCCAGTATGCAAAGTGTAGAACTAAATTCCACTATCACTTGCCCTGAATGCGGTCATAAAAAAAATGAAATAATGCCAACCAATGCTTGTCAGTGGTTTTATGAATGTGAATCTTGCAAGACACTATTAAAACCATTAAAGGGAGATTGTTGTGTTTACTGCTCTTATGGGACTGCTAAGTGCCCTCCAATTCAAGAAGGCCAGAGTTGCTGTAAGCACTAATTTCTATAGACATCATTATGATTGCGAATCTAATAGTGAACTGGACTAATAGCCTTAAAGAGATTTGAGGAACTTTTTACTGTTTTGAATAAAAGATTTTAATATCTTTGCCTTAACTGAAACTATTTAATATTAGCCAGTATTTGATAGTTTCTGTTGTACGGAAAATAAACGTCCGGGACACTGAGTGAACTTTTCGAGGAAATGGGCAACCGCTTACAAGGCTTACGGAGTTATCATTTCAGGTTCGTCACTTTTGGGTGCTCTTCCGCAAGACTCGATATGGGCTTGAAAACCGCCAATGGGATTGCTCTGGCTTGGATACAGTAAGGTTTCCAAGAGCTCTAAATCTCTTAAAAAAGAGAATAGCTATTCTTGTGCTTTGACTATATCTGCCATCTTTTTCATCAGTACCACAGTTGCGTTATTGGTGAATTGCTGACCTTCCTCGATATAGCCCCAAACCGTCGTATCACTTTTCCAACCTCCCTGTTTCTTAATCAATTCAAAATCAACGCGTTCTCGGGCAGCAGAGGTGGATAATCCACGGCGGAAGCTGTGACTGCTCAAATCTGGGACAAAATCAAAGTCACAAGCAGTCCCAAGTGTTTTGAGTAAGTCGTTTATTGCCCCAGGGTTAAGTGATTTAGCCTGAACTTGACCCCATCGATTCACTGGTCGAAAGACAGGGCCTTCGTTTATTTCTGCTACTTCGAGCCAGTGCTTTAGCGCTGACGCGGCGCAAACAGATTGATCACCGAAAGGTAAGGCTCGGATCAGGCCTTCTCCGTCTTGATCAGTTTTTGAGCGTTCTAACCGAATGATCAAACCTTCTGGCTCCCAGTTCAAATCGGACACCTGGATCGACACTAACTCACTACGACGGAAGGCACCGAAAAAATTGGTTAATAGCAGTGCGATATCTCGGTATTTTTTCTTCGAGTCGGGTAATTGACGTAAATGAGCAAGCATTACCGTCAAATGCTCCAGACGTAATGCTTTGGCTTTGCGTTTGGGTCTACCATGGATCCGTCGTATGCCATCCATGGTTTTGCGAACCAATGGCGTAGCAACCGGATCAGTGAGACCTTGAACATGATGCCATTGACTAATTGCGGTAAGGTGTAGATCTAAAGTACGCGAATTTAAAACCTCAGCATGATCCAATAAATAACGAACGATAGTATCGCGATCACTAGGCAGGCGACCACCCCATTTTTCAAACTGGCGTATCGCTGAGCGATAAGCTTTACGCGTGTTATCCGAAGTTGCGGCCTTCAGATACTGGCTGTGTGTATGGGAATGCGGCAAAGGCAATTGGTCATTACGTAACGAGAGGGGGCGTTCTGAATCGAGTAATTTTTTATTCATGCTCATCCTTATTCACGAGTCGCTGAAAACTGACCTTTGTACCGATGTTACAGACCGTCGATTATTAGGTTTTCATAATAACCGACGATAATCTTCATTATCGATGGTTATTAGTTCATTATCAAGCCTTATTGAAAATCCTTGATATTATGCTATATTACGTACTACGTAATACATTATCAAATAATCTGAAGGAAGCATCATGGCCCGTACCGGAGTCACCTACAATGATATAACCAAAGCCGCCGAATCGATCAAAAGCCGCGGGCAGGAACCCACTGTCGATCGAGTGCGTGAACACCTAGGAACCGGGAGCAAAAGCACTATTGCGCCACTCTTAAAGCGTTGGCGATCTAGCAATGGTGATCCGGCAAGCATTGAAGGACTTCCCAATGATCTAGTTGAAGTGGTGAAATCTCTCCATGACAGAGTACAGCAGATGGCTGAGCATAAGGTTGAGCTGGCGCGAACGGAGTTCAATTCAATCACCGAAGGACTGCAACAGGAACTAACAGAGGCCCGCAATTCCATTACTCAGCTTACATCCCGGCAAAAAGAACAAGAGCAGCAGTTGCAAACAACGCAAGAACACAATCAAGCCCTGAGCCAATCACTCGAGGAGTCACGTATCGACGCTGCCAAATACGAATTTCAGCGGAATGAAACGAAAGTTCGAGTGACCGAACTAAAAATGACGATAGAAGAACTTAGACAAGAAAGTCGGGATGTTCGTGAACATTTCGAGCATTACCAGCAACGAACGGCTGAAGATCGACAACAGGAACGCGATCAATTCCGTTTATCGAACCAACAGTTACAGACTCAAACACAACGCTTAACTGATCAGTTAAGCAAAGCCGAAGCTCAAATTTCAGCGCAAATAAAAGAAAGAGCTGGTGACCTAAAGACCATAGAAGATCTGAGTGCAAAACTACGATCATCACAGCAGCAAGAGGCGACAAAAGATAAAGAATTTGACGTATTGAACGACAGATATCAAGCCGAAGCTAAAAAGAACAATAAACTGGAAGGTCAGATCGATGAACTTCAGCAACGGTTAAATTCGCTAATCGGCCTACATTCGGTAGCGGATAAAGAAGTCGAAGTGTTAAAACATTCTTTGGAACAAATAGAAATGGAATTGCAGGAGACGAAAGACAAAAACACCTTGTTGACGGACGAAAATAAAGTCATTCTACAAGAGAAGGCAGTTCTTCAGGGACAATTCAAACAATTACAAAGTTCATTATGATTTTAGTTGTTTATAAGAACACACAATAACTTTTTAATATCAATAGGTTACAGGTTTAGTGGCTAAATTTAGCACGAATCCCGGCCGGACCTCTATTACAGTAGTTTGCAGGCTATGATTACTTACATATTTAATTTAACATAA
>CAJQOL010000112.1 GCA_905479925.1 uncultured Kangiellaceae bacterium
GTGGCAGAATTTACTAAAGCTGCAAAGCAAATCCGATGACTTAACCGCCGACTTGGTCGATACAGGCATGATGATCAAGAATGACAAAGGTCATACTTACGATCGGTTTAGGGACAGAATAATGTTTCCCATTAGAAACCGTCGAGGTAATACGATTGGCTTTGGCGGCCGAATAATTGATAACGGTGAACCCAAGTACCTTAATTCTCCGGAGACTAAACTATTTCACAAAGGCCACGAACTGTATGGACTTTATGAAATGCGTAAGGAATTACGTAGTATAAAACAGGTGCTGATTGTTGAAGGTTATATGGATGTCGTAGCTTTAGCGCAGTTTGGAATTAACAACGCAACTGCAACATTAGGGACGGCGACCTCTACTGAACATCTGCAAACACTTTTTCGAATTTGCCCAAAAATTGTATTCTGTTTTGACGGCGATAAAGCAGGCAAAGCTGCCGCTTTGAGAGCGCTACAAAATGCGCTACCGCTAATGAGAGAAGCCCGAGAAATTCGAATTATGTTTCTTCCTGATGGTGAAGATCCAGACTCAATGGTAAGAAACATTGGTGCAGACGCGTTCAATGCGCAAGTCGAACAGTCAAAAACACTATTTGATTTTCTCTTTGACTACTTAACCACTCAGGTAGATATGAACACATTTGAGGGTCCAGCGCAGCTAGTACACCTAGCAAAATCCTTTAATCAGGCAATTATCGACCCTATACTAAAAAGTCGCTTTGAGAAGAAGCTAGCTCAGCTAGCGGGGTTAACGGAAATTCAGGTCGCACAAGCCTCTCAGCCAACGACGCCGCCTCCTACAAAGTCTGTAGCGAGTAATGCTGATAGTTCATCAAAAGATGCCGAAAATATCCCATCAGAATTCAAGCGAGAACAAACAAATAGAGAAACTTCAACTCCTCAAAATAAAACACCATTTCGTCGCGCTATCGCTTTACTGCTTCAACAACCGGAATCTATTCCCGCGGCTGATCTTAGCTGGGTAAAAGATACTAATGAGCCAGGAGCTGCTATTTTCCATCAGCTGGTTAGTTTGATATCCGCGAATGAAGCCGTGACCACTGGAATGTTAATCGAAAACTGGCGTGGTCAACCCGAGGAAAAACACTTAAATAAGCTAGCTAGCCTAGATCTACTAATTAGCAACGAACAAATTCCTGCGGAACTCGCGGATATCCTTTGTCGGCTAGAGAAAGAACTGGTGATTGATAAGTGGGATAAACTCATTGAGAAGTCCAAAACGCAACCGCTAAGTCCCCAAGAAAAACAGCATTTAAAGACCCTTCAATTGCAAATGTTAAACCGTGGATAAAACCTATGGATTCAATGCGTTGCCCATATTTATGCTAACAGCTTCGTAGAACCGCACAAAATATCAGAATATTCAAAAAATATCGGCTTTCCTAGCCTAGAATCTTGGCGATCTGGGCATACACTGTGTATAATTGCGCGTTCCGTTTTTATCGAGCGGAATGAACAAATTAGGCAAATAGAGATTTTATCGACTAATATTTACCTAGTAACTAGAGCCAATTTCGTAATCTAGCGCAACACCTAAAGTTAAGGTTTACCTGAATGTCAGACGAAGCACCAAAAGAAACTCCTTCACAACAATCCCAGCTAAAACTGCTTATTGGTAGAGGTAAGGAGCAAGGCTATCTCACCTATGCTGAAGTTAATGATCACTTACCGCCAGATATTGTCGATCCGGATCAGGTAGAAGACATTATCAGCATGATTAACGATATGGGAATCCAGGTTTTTGAAGTGGCTCCTGAAGCTGACGCGTTACTGATGAACGAAAATGCGGCCACCGATGAGGATGCTGCAGATGAAGCTGCAGCCGCACTAGCCAGCGTAGAAAGCGAACTAGGTCGTACAACCGACCCGGTTAGAATGTATATGCGGGAAATGGGAACCGTTGAGCTTCTTACTCGTGAAGGCGAAATTGAAATTGCCAAAAGGATTGAAGATGGTATTCGACAGGTTCTTGCATCAATAGCTGAATATCCTGAAACTGTCAGCTCTCTCTTAGATGAATATGACCGTTATGCAGCTGAAGAAATTAAGTTAACTGATATCATTACTGGTTATGCAGATAACCTCGCAGAAGCAGCTAAAGCAGCTGCTCATGTTGGCTCAGAGGTTCCTGATGAGGAGTTAGCCGATGAAGACGGTGAGGAAGATGAATCAGAAGAAGAAGAGAACTTAGGCCCAGATCCAGAAATGGCTAAAGAAATCTTTACGGCATTGCGCAAGAATTATGAAAAATCTATTTCGGCAATCAGTAAATATGGTCGTAAGCATAAAAATGCGATTAAACACATTGATGCCATGAAAGAAGAGTTTTTGAAGTTTAGATTACTTCCAAAGATGTTTGATAAGCTTTCAAGTCGTATGCGTCGCAGAATGACCAGCTTGAGAACTCAAGAACGTTTAATAATGCGACTTTCAACAGAACAAGGCAAAATGCCTCGCAAAGATTTCATTCGTACTTTTCCTGGTAATGAAACGAACACTAAGTGGATAGATTCAATACTCAGCAAAGAAACTGACTACCATGATTCTCTCGAAGAGTTCGCGGAAGATATCATTCGCTGTCAAAATAAGATTCTTAAGATTGAAGAAGAAAGCAAACTAACTATCCATGAAGTAAAAGAAACCAACCGCCGCATGTCAATTGGTGAAGCAAAAGCTCGCCGCGCTAAGAAGGAAATGGTTGAAGCAAATTTACGCTTGGTTATTTCTATTGCTAAAAAATACACTAACCGTGGACTTCAATTTCTTGATTTGATTCAGGAAGGTAATATTGGTTTGATGAAAGCCGTTGATAAGTTTGAATATCGACGCGGTTATAAGTTCTCAACCTATGCTACTTGGTGGATTAGACAGGCAATAACCCGTTCTATTGCGGACCAAGCCAGAACAATTCGTATCCCTGTGCATATGATTGAAACGATCAATAAGTTAAATCGTATTTCTCGCCAAATGCTACAAGAAATGGGACGTGAGCCACAGCCGGACGAGCTAGCGGTTCGAATGGAACTGCCGGAAGATAAAATCCGAAAAGTATTAAAAATTGCCAAAGAACCTATTTCTATGGAAACCCCTATTGGCGATGATGAAGATTCGCATTTAGGTGATTTTATTGAAGATGCTAATCAAGACTCACCGATTGATATTGCTACTTCAACAAGTCTCGGGGAAGCGACTAAAGAAGTACTGTCAGGCTTAACGGCCCGTGAAGCTAAAGTCCTTAGAATGCGTTTTGGAATTGGTATGAACACTGACCATACGCTTGAAGAAGTTGGCAAGCAGTTTGACGTAACTCGTGAACGTATTCGTCAAATTGAAGCAAAAGCGCTTAGAAAACTTAGGCATCCGACTCGCTCTGATCAATTGAGAAGCTTCCTCGACGAGTAAGTTTTACAAAGAGCTTTTCGCCATTGCATGAAGTAAAAAGCCGACATATAGTCGGCTTTTTTATAATTTGCTAATTAGTTCTTTGATTAAGTAACCTTTGGCTGATCAACTCTTTAGTCATTCAAAGAATTGGCCAACCAATAAAATACTGAACTATTAGCTAATATGCTAGCTATCTAAAGCATTTGCAGCATTGCAACTAGCACACCGGTCAACACCAAACTACTTACAATAACGCCTCGTACACTAGCGATTGGTCCTTGCTTACCAAATATTGCGTTAAGTTCTAATAGAATAACAACTGCTAAACTGGCGTAAAGCGCTGTCATGTTTGTAGATAGTGCTTTCCCATAACCCGCGAAATGAGGGCCTGCCAACATGCAGAATGCCATTGGTCCTGAGAATAAAGTATTTGTTCTTGATGCTAACAATGCTTTACCACCTGCAGCTGCCGCATCACCTTCTACCATACCCAATGCTATTTTCTGGTTTGGCCAAATAATTAACCAAACATTCAAGAACATAAATGTACCTAATAATGCACCAATGACTATGTAGCTATTCATTTGTCCCATTTTTTCGACGCCGTATAATAATACGATACCGGTTATAAATGTAAACATTGCTCCCCAACGGAACCACCACAAAGCTTCTGGAGCTAGCTTTGCTTTTGCATCGGCTAATCCTTCGGGAGTTGCTGACTTAAAGTAACCACCTTGGATAAAGTTAAAGTAATAAAGCAACCCAATCCATGTCATACCGAAAAGCAAGTGTCCCCAACGTGCCAACATATTAACAATATATTCAATTTCCATCCGAAGCTCCTATTTATTAGATTAATTGTTTTTTGGATGTTTAAAAATTTGTACCCCTACGAATACAAATAATGAAGAGAAGGCGGGTAAGTCTGCTCTCACTGGAGAAAAATTGGTAAAGCAGTAACCATGAGTATTATATGGTTTTACCAGTAAGCTAAAGGCCTTCAGACAAAGACTATAAAGGAAAAGCGCCAAAATTGCGAGCGGAAGAAGATAGTGGGAAACTTGTCGGTAGAACTTTCAAAGAACTAACTAACGGGTTTTATGGTTGCTGGAAACTGCCTGCAACGATGCGCACATTTTATTTTGTTCAACAAAACATGCGTAATATTCTAAATACGTACAACAAATACGGGCTAATAATTACTAAAGTGCCTTTGGCTCACAAAGCTCTGCATCAGCGGCAGATATGACATTAGTAATGCCCTGCTCAATTCCCATAAGATAACATTTAGAGTCTTTTCCTATTTGATACCAAGTGGTTTGTGAGTGCTGTTTTGCTTGTTGTTCATTGTATTGTTCAACCGCTGCTTGCTCTTCAGCGCTTAACGGCGCACTTTGTTCATCGATGTTATCTGAAAAATCATCGCTACCACTCCCTGTTTCTATTGACTCTTGAGCATCTTGTTGAGTAAGTGCTTTCGAGCTACTTAAGGCATCCTCCCGTTCATGCTGTTTTTCATGCTCACTATCAGCAATAATGCTACCAATAATGCCGCCGACAACTAAAGCACCTATCACAGCCGCCCCTGAACGGTTTGAACGGACGCCAACAGAAACGTGATTATGGCTGCGGTGACCATGACCATAGCCGTCATGATGAGATATACGGGTAGAACAGCCTAAGGATAATAATAGAAATGGTACCAAAAGCAGTGACAAACTTGATTTCATGATTTACTCAGTAACTTTGTTGTTGATGGTAGTTAATTTAGCACAACAAAATTAATGCTAGCTGAACGGAACTTGCTTATTTCTTCTATTTTGACTCGATAAATATCAGGCTTGTTCAATATTTAACTATTGGCAGCAAGAAAGTTAGCCACTTTTACAAACTCATCGACACTAACATTTTCAGGTCGTAATGTTGGCTTAATATCAAGTGACTCTAGCGTTTCAGGCTCTATACGCTTACGCCAAACATTCCTTAATGTCTTTCGCCGTTGGCCAAACGCTTCGGTAACTATCGCGTTAAACAACGGTTGGTCATGTATGTCGAGTGGAGTCAAACGGGGAGCAAGTCTTACAATTGCGGAATCAACTTTGGGTGCCGGTGTAAAGGACTCTGGGGGTACCAAAAATAACAAACGAACATCGCAGACACTTTGAGTCATTACGCTCAATCGGCCATAAACTTTACTTCCCGGCTCAGCCGCCATTCTTAATACCACTTCTTTTTGGAGCATAAAGTGCATGTCTTGAATAATGTCTAAGTATTCAAACAAATGAAAAAGAATTGGCGTCGAAATATTGTAAGGCAGGTTACCCACAACTCTCAAACCACCTTTTTCGGCGAATTGGTGATAATCAACCTTTAGTGCATCTGTTTGCAGTATATTTAGCTCACCTAACCCATCACAATTAAATTTCAGTTTGGGAATGATGTCCCGATCTAACTCAATCACATTGATCGATTTTGTTACCGGAAGAATCTGTTTAGTTATTGCACCTAGTCCAGGACCTATTTCAATGACATTATCAGCCTCTTTTACTCGAATACTACTAACAATTCGATTAATCATACCCATATCATGGAGAAAATTTTGTCCAAAGCGCTTTTTTGCTTTGTGTGTTGACGGGTCAAATGTCTTCATTGAGGTAGTGTTCCTGTCGCTAAATCAATCGCGTAATTAATAGCATAATTAAGGCTACTTGAAGAGGCTTTAAATTGGTCCGCTATATCGAGCGCAGTTCCATGATCGACTGATGTCCTGATATAAGGTAGCCCTAATGTTATATTGGCGCTTTGACCAAAACCAATCGCCTTAACTACCGGCAAACCTTGATCATGGTACATAGCTAAAAAGACATCATATTGATCACGTTTGGATTGCGTAAATAGACTGTCCGCAGGAAACGGGCCAAAAGCTTTTATGCCATGAGTTTTAGCGGTGTCAATTGCTGCGGCGACAATAGTTTGATCTTCATGACCCAACAATCCATCTTCACCGGCGTGAGGGTTTAGTCCGCAGACCGCTATTTTAGGCAAGGTAAGCCCGTAAGCTATAAAGCTATCATGAATGACTTTTAGTACCTGCTCCAGTGATTCTTTACTGATCGCCGTTGGTACATTTGCTAGCGAGATATGAGTGGTGGCAAGGGTTACCCTAAGTCGTTCAGTAGCAAGCATCATCACTACCTTCTCTACACCCGCCTGCTGAGCAAAAAACTCTGTATGTCCAAGAAATGAATCATCGACACTATTTAAGACGGCTTTGTGAACCGGTGCGGTAACAATAGCATCAACGGTTTTAGCGATCGCTAACTCACTCGCTCTTGCCAGCAATCCCATTACTGCCTTAGCATTTCGTCGATTTAACTGACCACAATCAACCCTTTCGGTTAAAGGAACATCTTCTATCCATAGCTCGCCGGGCTCGTGTTGTTCGCTAGGGTTTTGCCATTCGATATTTTTCAGAGTCAGTGGTAAGCCAAGTTCACTAGCTACAGCCAACAGCAGCTCGCGATTTGCAAGAGCAATTAATTGCCCTGTAAATCGTGTTTGAGCAACACGAACAAGCAATTCTGGACCGATTCCCGCTGGTTCTCCCATAGTAACTAGTATTCGCGGACAACCCTTCATATACGCTGCAGACCCAAGGCTTGTTATTCGGCTTTTATAATCTTTATATGAGCTTTTTCTCGCATTTCGCTAATCCAAATCTGCGACTCTTCTTCAAACTTACGGTTTGAAATAATCTGATACGCTCGGTTTCTTTTTCGCTCTTCAGTTTGATCTTGATCTCGTCGACCGAGAACTTCGATTAAGTGGTAACCAAACTGAGTCTTCACAGGCTGGCTTAATACGTTGATATCGAGCTTGTCCATAACTTCACTAAATTCTGGAACAAACGTTCCTGGGTCAACCCATCCCATGTCGCCACCTTGACCGGCGTTAGACTTATCCGCCGAAAGTTCAACTGCCACGTCAGCAAAGTCCTCTCCATCGATTATTCGCTTTCTCGCTTGATTGGCTTTTTCTAAGGCTTGTTGATCTGTAGTAATAGCATCAGGGCTAATGAGAATGTGCCTTACGTTAGTCTGCATGACTACTTTTGCTTCAAAACCACCTTTTTTGTCTTTTAGATATAAAATGTGCAAACCACTACCACTTCGTAGCGGCTCGCTCACATCACTAATAGCCATATTCTTTACAGTACCGGCAAAAAGCGTAGGTAGTTGCGCCATGCTCATCCAACCTAAATCCCCACCTTCCAAAGATTTTGGTCCGCTCGAAAAAGACATCGCAAACTCAGCAAAATTTGAGCCGCCTCGTAACGCATCGATAATTTTTCTGGCTTGCTCTCTTTTAGCCGCCAATTCTTCTGGAGACGCACTTTCGGCTAGTGTTAATAAGATATGGCCTAAGTGAAACTCGGTTCGGTCTTCTCCAACTTTGTCCATTTGAGCGACGACGTTGTCGACCTCTTTTTCACTAACTTGAATACGTCTTTGCACCATGCCTCGCTTAACTCGATCGATCATGATTTCATTTCTTAAGTCTTCTCTAAATAGTGCCCAAGATTTACCTTCACCCTCAATCTGCTGTTTAAACTGCTCGCTGGACATATTCTGCCCTTCCGCTATCCGCTCAATCATTGCGCCGAGCTCTCTATCACTAATACGTACACCAACGCGTTGAGCGGTCTGTAATTGAAGCGCTTCAACAATCAAACGATCTAAAACCTGCTTTCGCAGTATGTCTAGAGGCGGTACCGGCTGTTTACGCTGCCTTATTTGGCCAATAATCGTATTTGAACGCCTTACCAACTCACTTTCCAAAACTACATTTTCATCGACTATCGCGATAACTCTGTCTAAGAGCTCTGCGGCCGCAAAGGCGTATGACGATAAAGCTAAAAGACTGCTGCTAATACTTACAATAACTAATTTTTTCATTGATTAACCAATTTATCTGCGAGTAACAAATCATAAAAAGCATGATGCTACTTCATTTAAAAACCTACCAAAACTTAACGCTAACTAAAATCGAGAACGATACCCTTTAATACTATTCTTTAACCTATTGGCAATTTTATTCTGACCAGGGTTGCCTAACCCCTTAAAAACAAACTGAAATTGCACGCCGCTATCAAATTCATCCAACAGCTGTCCCATAGAGTCTGTCAAAATTGGCGCCCCCATGGAGTCAAAACGCACATCTATATACCTTCTTGATAACAGGCTGACGGCCCAACAACAAGATTCGTACTCTAAACCAAACATTGACTCTGCTGTTCGCTTATTTTCGAGGTCATTATACCACCTCCCAACAACACGCCACTTGTCATTTACTGGCCAAGAAAACGAAATATCCAACTCTTCATTAGATAACAGCCCCTTTTTTCTTAACCTGTGAGATAAATTGACAATATGATCCTTAGTGGGTTCAAATTTAATCTGACTTCTTGCCAAATTAGTATTTTTCTCACTTTCTCCACTACTTTCCTCATCCCACTCAATAAACCCATTATATTCAAAAGATTCGCTCAAATTAACGCTTAGTTCAGCAAGCCATGGTGAGAAATCTCGGGTCTCTGGATTAAGATCAGTTTCAAGGCCCACTTTTCTATCGTCAAGATAGAAGCGTTTTCCTAGTGAAAAGCCAAATAAAGGCTTACCAAGATCATCGCTGGTAAAAGTATTACTGACCGCTAATGAAAAATGGTTGGTATCCCCTATTTTGTCTTGTCCAGAAAATCGATTCTCCTTCCAAAGTTGGGCAAACGAGAATTCTGGCAACCGACTATCAAAATTAAACAACTGCCCTTGCTCTCTAAAGGGAATATATGCGTAGAATAATCTTGGCTGCAGCGTATGAGTAATATTTTTTCCACTCCACATCAGCTGACGGTCAAACGTTAAACCAGAGTCTAAACTCACTATCGGCAATTCTCGATTAAAAGAACGGGTTACTGCTGAGCCGGCGGATTTTAAGTCGTATTCAGTAATCTGATAGCCGACCTTAGGTATGAACCATGAGTAACTATTTCGAAATGGATAGCTAATCGCCGGTTTTAAATTATATCGGTTTCCTTCGGTGGTAATCTGGTTGCTAGTACCGTAACGGGTAAAATCGCTTTCAAATTGAAATCTTAGTCCGGTTCGCTCTTCATAATAATCGGCGTTTGTGGTCAAACTGGGAAGAATACGATTCGGCTCATTGCCAATTAGCGACTGAGTAGATTCTGCAAAAAAGCTCATCAACCAAATATCATCTTGATAGCTTATATTCGCCTTGCTTAATAATTTTGACTGTAGATTTTTGTCTTTAAGTCCAGATATTTCTGTACTTAGATCTTTAAAGTAATCTCTGTCGCTAACTTTACCGGCTCTTACTTCTGCCGACCAATTTTCATTAAAGAAGGTCTTATTCTTAAATGATATTGCCCAACGCTCCTCAGCCAACCGATAGTCTCCTTGGGAAGCACTAGGTTCCTCTAGCAAACGACGCTGAGCTAATTTATCTTCAGGCAACCATTCAAAGGACAAATTATTCTCGGTGTATTTAGACAAATACCGAAACTCCGCTCCAAGTTGCGCTCCGCGCTTTTCGATCGTTCTAAAGTTAAAAGTAGCATCCGCTTCCGGGGCAATGTTCCAATAAACCGGCAAACCAATATCAAGTCCATTTCTACCGCTCGATGAAAAACTCGGCGGTAAAATACCGGACTTGCGTTGGTCATCAATGGCAAAATTTAGATAAGGAAAATAAAAAACAGGAATACCTTTAACCTTGAGCCACATTCCCCAAGCTTCCCCCCACCCCGACTCTTGGTCAAGCTGTAACTCTGTCGCTGAGAAAAGCCAACTCTTGTTACCGGTTGGGCAAGTGCTAAAAGTTAACTCATTGAGCGTTGCTACTTTATCGCTGTCAATAGAAATGGATTCCGCTTTGCCATTACCATTATTAGCGAAGAAATGGTAATCCACATCCGTTAGCTTAGACGATGCTTCAGACTGATCGCCTTCGAACTTTTTTGCTCGAAGCAAAGATTCCTCTGACTCAACCACTACATTACCTTCTGCAACAATCGTTTGCTGAACGTTATCTGCAACGAGTTTGTCTGCTTGTAGTAGCGAGCTCGATGAACGCATGGTGACGTTTCCATCGAGAATCACACGAGTTTCAGTATTTTCAGGGACCGAGTCAGCAGTTAACTTTAACCATTGCTCCGTTTCGGTAGAGTCCGCTTTAGATGATTCTTGCTGGGAAAATGAATTATTCGTTTTTATTTCGTCAACATTGACCTTTGGACAGGCCTTGAATACATCAAATTGCGGATTATTGGCATCGAAGGAGTTAAACCGAGAGGTAAAATAGCTAGGTACGGCCTCACTGCCGGTTTGACTTATTTCTGCGGCCTTTAAGGTACTGCTTTTGTCCTCCTCGGCGATTAAACTGGTAGAGGTTGCCGCACCAAGAAACAGCGCCCCCGTAAAGATACGCGCTGAATTTAGCTTAGCTGAAAATTTTACTGTAAACCTATTCAAAAATATCGACCACCGGCACCACTATAAGCTGCGTATGATACGCGATTTTACGCGCTATCTCAGTTAATTATGCAAATAAAAACGTTAAAAATAGCGCCTTAACAAACCTTAAAGGAGGTTTACCACGCTTTTGACGATGGCTTTCGTGTTCCCCCATAAGACACTCTACTTCTAAGCCCTGTTACAAAAACGATTTACTCTAAAGAACTTAAAGTTAGAAGGAGTTAAATTACGTAGATTTGGTAACTTTTTTGACCAATAATTGGCACATAGTTCATATTTTAGAGTGTGTAGCATGCATAACCAGACTGATGATTTACGTATAGCAGGAATAAAAGAGCTTCTGCCTCCGATCGC
>CAJQOL010000113.1 GCA_905479925.1 uncultured Kangiellaceae bacterium
TTAACTAAAAAGATGCTGTTTCGCTGCCTCTAGTCTTGCCTCTGGCAAAAATTGATCGGCGATTGTCATAATCGAATAAAGATTATTTCGTAGCTTGTCTCTTTCCAAGTCACCAGAATTTAGTGCCGTTTGAAGTAGATGCAATGCCATATCCGCCATTAGAATCCGCTGCTTCTCTAACCACTCGGAATCACCCTTAACAGCTGTGTTGACAAGATAACTTTGCTCCACAATTTCGTGAGCTATCCAACTTTGCTCCAAGATTGAGTTTCGTTGTCGTTCATTCATCGCTATCTACTCTCTTCTCTAAAGTTTCAATACTGAAATTGCTAATACTACTAATAAGCAGAGGGCCAGAACCCTCTCCTCGTTCCACTAATAAAGCGCAGGCATTATAGCGCCCGCAGAAACTGCTTCTTCGTATATTTTCTTTGCTACGGCGTCATTACCTATGAGCTCCTGTTTCAACATCTTGTGGTATGCAATATATTCCTTATTGACATTACGTTTATAGATAAGCTGATCTTGATACTCGGTGCGATTATTAGCAGCTAGCTTCTTAGCTATAGAGTCAGCGGATGGATGTCCTAACTCTTTTAATGTTTTCCAATCAAATATGTTTGGTGAGTCTGGGAAACGATTGGTACTGGCGATAATTAAAGAAACGTATTCTTTTCCGAGCTTACTAGTTGAAACCATATTTTTGAATGCTGTGTTGTTTGTTAAGCTCATACAGAAAAGACCAAAATCGCTGGTAATACGATGATAGTTTGTATAAAATTCTTCAAAGCCATCTACATCTACACGCGCTTGTTCAAGTAATTTATGGACAATTGCAGACTCTAGATTACTATAAGCCCTGGCCGATGATCGCCTTGCAAGATTGTTTCTCGTCGCAGTCAATAGAGCATTTGCATCATAACCCTTTCCGTATGAATATAGGTCAGCTTTAACGCTATAAATGTAAGACTGAAGAATTGTTTGATTAACAGTATTTTTTTTATTATTTGTCAAACGGGCGCGATTTTCCATACTGGCGATTTGTTGCTCAATACTCGCTATCTTTTCCTCTTTATCGACTTGGTCTCTATAATTCTGTTGTTCGATTTCCATCGCTTTTAGGTCCAGCTCAACATTCTTAAATCGACTAACCAGTTTTGACAGGGCATCTTCGTCGTCCATGAAAGAATAGACCGTTGTTAAGTCATCAAGAATGGATACATTCTTAGGAGCCAACAGCATCGCTTTTTCCATATAACTCATTGCCTTATTGAATGACGAATGTTTCCTTAGTTGATTTCGGAATACTTCTTTCCCTTGTTGATCTTCATATAGAAAACCAAACTGTGAAAGACTGGGTGAATACTCCAAAGCTTTAAAGTCTACGAATGGACTTAACAAGTCGGTATAAGCGTTCGATAAATGCTGAGAAGCTGCGTTGTTTAATACAATGCTATCTTCTGGTGATAACGCTACCGCTTTATCAAGATTTTGTAGTGCTGCATCGAAATCTTTTTGGTCGAAGGCTATACGATACTTTGACATATAAATCAGCGCTATATTGTTAAACTGAACTGAGCTTTCCGGTATTTTTTTGTAAACGTCAATAGCTTGCTGATAGTAATTTAGGGCTTCGCTGTTCTTATTATCTAGAGACGCTTTGTGCCCTTTCGATGATAATAGATCGCCTTTTACATAAGCATTGGATTGATCAGCTTTACTAAGCCACTCTATTTTCTGGTCGTTATCGTCAGCCAATAGAGCTAAAGATTGAGCGTAGCTTTGTTTATCACTAAGTTCAGTTGCATTTTGATAAGCTTCTAACGCGTATTCTTGTGCTTTAGAAAAGGCGCCTAGATCCCTCAAGGTACTAGATAGTGAGATTAATACGTTATGACTTCGTTGATATTTTTCTAGTAATTCAGCAAATAGAGCATCCCCGCTCTCTTCTTTTCCAAGCCAGTAATAGACTTGACCCAGATAGAGTTGAAATTCGTCGCTGTCACCAGCATAGTTTTTAACTGATAAAAAGGTGCTTTCTGCTTGCTGCAATAGCGAGTTTCGTGAGTCACTGTCCGACTCCATTGAAGCACGGTTGAGTAATACCATTCCAAGATCTAAAGCAACTGGAACCACACCGGTTGATTCTAAATATCGCTTCTCAGCAGCGGCAACAATTGCAGAAGAGTCTCTTCTCTTTATGTAGAAGTCGTCAACCATTTGTCCTTGCTCTTGCTCAGAGGCGTTATCGTATTTGGTATAGAAAGATGCCGGCGCATTACCTGAGTTTAGGTACTCAATTGTATCCTCCCAAACTTTCTGTAAGGCTTGGTTATACTGCTCTTCAGATGAGTGATAATTTTTAATATGAATTTCTACGTAGGGAGAAAGCAAAGCGTAAGCTTCATCGATTTTTCGCTGTTGAGCGAAAGCTTGACCAAGAATTCTCGCGCCTTCACTGGTACCTAGCTGCTCAGTATGAGGCTCTAGAATTTCAATACATGCTGCACAACGATTTAAGCGTTCTTCCAATGCGGCATATTTCTGTGCAATTGAGAATGAATCCTTATTGTTTTTGTAGATTGTTTCTAACAGTCGATGATTTCTTGACTCATAAAGTTGAATCTTTTCTTCATCTTGAGTGTTGCTAACAATAAGATCAGCAAAAGAACTAGCAACCATTGGATTGGTCGATTCAAATTTATCATAATAAACTTCATAGTCATCAAGACGCTTTGGAAAAAGTAGGGTTAACGAAGTCGCATTTTTTACAACCTCTAAAGTTTCTTCGGGTGTTAGCTGATCTAAAAAGCTTTTTTCCATCAGGCTATCGAGTTTTTCAGTGGCTAACGAGGTATAGGATGTTCCACCGCGATAGACAAGTTTTAACTGATTAATAGCGGCTTCAAACTGTCGTACTTCGATAAGCTCGAGTGATTCTTGATACTGTGTTTTTGCAATGTACTCCGGGGATGAGGTGTGCTTTTGATACATCATAAAGCTCAGCGAACCGACTAGAACCAAAGTCACAAAATAATTCCAGGCTTTAGATAAACCCGACAACTTTCCCTTGCCAAGAATATATTCGTTACCTTCGTACTTGTGAGCTAGGTAGCGGCTAAAAGCTATTATTGGAATATACAAAATAGTGAAATACAGTACTTTTGTATAAAGTTCATTAGATTCTGGAAGATAGCTTTGACCGTACAGTCTGGTACCAATTCCGTTAAACGTGCTCTGCGAGGGTGCTTTTTCTATAGGTTCGAAACCGAGATCTTCGATGTTTAGATCAGCCATAATCTTACTCTCCATAGTATTTTTTTATCGTTATTATGATTATTTTGAATAATAAAATCTCAAAATAGCAGTCGATTCTATCTGAGAAACTCGATTCACTCAATTCTAACTGCGATCTATGACTTGCTCATTCAGTGAATAGAAACGGATATTATGCGCTAATTGCGCGAAACCTAGCTAATTTTGGTAAAAAAAAGGGAGAGTAGTCTAGCGACTGCTCTCCCGAACGTTTGCTCCAAGCTTAAACAACCTTGAACAAATTGAGGTAAAACTTATTTAAAAACTCTTCTTAGCCATCACCGAAAGTCACATCATCAAAGTAATAGACTTTTTCGCCAGCTGTTGCGCCATCGGTTCCAAAATTAAAGAAGATAGACGCTTTGTCAAAGATCCAATCCGGGTGTAATGTCGGATTTAAAGGCTCAGTGCCCGCTGCTTCATTAGTGAAATCGAAGGTAAGTTGTTGCCAGCCGTTTGCAACGGTTGTCATTGCTTCGGTTTCAACCGTTTGCGTAGGATCTAAGTGGTTCTCAAGTTTTAGTCGCACTGGAATTCCTGCGTCCGGTGAATAAACCCAAACCTTCATTATTGAATCGCTTAAGGTTAATGGCACGGCGGTCGCTAAACCGTCATCAGTACTCATTGTTGTACCGGCCCAAGTTTCCGCTGAATCGGTTTTGGTGGTCATAACCACTTGGTCTTCAGCATCCTCTGGATTAGCCGCAAGTACACTAACGTTTCCACCAAAATCCAATACCGTATAGTCAACGCCAACTTGGTCAAAGGTGATAGGCAGGTCAACTTGACTACCGTTATCCACTGCACCTTCGGCAAAGAAGTTCACGTTATCTACTCGATAGACCGCACCGTTACCTGTATCCCAAGCAGGGAAGATCATAATGACATCAATTTTACTGACATCTAAACCATCTGACTGGAGATCTGAAAGGTTGAATGTATAGTGCTGCCAAGTATTTAAAACCGGTGCAGTGTGACCTTCATTACTAGCCGACAAACTAACTTCTACGGCAGTTGTTGCCTCATCACTTTCAATTTTAAATTTCCAATCTGTATCCCCTGGAGAACTTGTCATTTTTAGATCAAAAGAAATGATTCCGGTGTCAACAATTTCGCTAGCGTTAAATGGCACGCCGTCTGTTACTCCATGCCCTGGACGACTTGTAAAACCCATAACCGTAGCGGTTGCGCCAATTGAAAACTCAACGGTATTTCCATACTCCGCATCGTCAGCTTCAACGGTTGGTGTTGAGCCGCCACAGCAGTCCCATGCTGGCCATAAAGGATTAAATGCTTCCTCGAATATAACTAAGTTACTGGCAACAGGAGGATCGACAGGATCTTCTGGTTCGCCACCGTCAGCTAGGAACTTAACATTGTCTAAACGGTAAACAGCGCCATTACCGGTATCCCATGCTGGAAACACCATAACAACGTCAATTTTACTGACATCCAAACCAGCGGTTTGAAGCGCCGATAAGTTAAACGTATATCGTTGCCACTCGCCAACTACCGGCGCAGAATGTCCTTCATTGCTGGTAGATAAAGAAACTTCGACTGCAGTAGCCGCTTCATCACTTTCAATTTTAAACTTCCAGTCAGTATCACCCGGACTGCTCATCAGTTTCAGGTCAAAGCTGAAGGTACCGTCATCAACAATATCCGTTGCGTCAAATGGCACTCCGTCGGTAACACCATGGCCAACACGACTAGTAAAGCCCATTACCGTTGCGGTTGCACCAATTGAAAATTCAACGGTATTTCCATACTCGGCATCATCAGTTTCAATGGTTGGTGTTGATCCTCCACAACAATCCCATGCTTGCCACAATGGATTTTCTGCATCTTCAAAAATCACTAGTGCAGCCGCAGCCGGTTCCGTAACAGCTACCTCGAAAGACTGATTAGTTTCCAAAAAACCATCCGTTACTTGCAAAGTAACCGCATGAGAACCAACATCTTCTGAAACGGGTGTTCCACTCAGTATTCCCGTTGTAGCATTAAAACTAAGCCAGCTCGGAACAACCACTCCTACCATAGTTAATTCGTCACCATTTTCATCGGTTGCGGTTAATTCATAGCTAAATAATTGGTCAACGGTTGCGCTGGTTATTGCGGTACTGGTAATCACCGGAGCAACATTTTCCTCAACGGCTTCAGCCACTGAAACTACAAAACTTTGTTCAACGGTATCAGTACCATCGGAAACTGTTAAAGTGACACTATGGTCGCCGACATCAGCTGATTGCGGTGTTCCACTAAGTACTGCATTATCAGCATCAAAACTTAGCCAAGAAGGCAAAACAGTCGCTGCAAAAGTCAAAGTATCTTGGTCTTGATCGGTTGCAGTAGCGGTGTAGGAGTATTCAACCGCTTCTTCAGCAGTTGTCACTGGGTCACTACTAAATGCTGGTGCAGAGTTACTTGCCTCAACAGAAACGGTAAATGCTTGCGTAACAGTTGCAGTTCCATCAGAAACCGTTAACGTTACCGCATGATCTCCAATATCAGCTTCCTGTGGTGTACCGCTAAGCACACCTGAACCTGCTGTAAAAGACAACCAATCCGGTATAGAAGTCGCACTCATCGTTAAGCTATCACCGTCTGAATCCGTAGCGGTTAAGGTATAACTATACTCAGCACCAACGGTGGCTTGTACCAATGGGTCACTAGAAACTACCGGGCTCGAATTTGAAGTGCCGAGATCATCAGGAATATCGACATCAACGCCACTGTCGGACGACGCACAACCAATCGCGACGATCGCAATTAAGTTAGCAAAAATTATGGACACGAATCTATCTTTTAGATGTCGTGAAAAATAAGGTTTTTTTATCATTTTGGTCCCCTTTTTGGTTCGATGCAGTAACACCAAACATAATTAAGTAAGACCTTTCTAACTGCTTGATTGTATAAGCTTGTTCTTTAACCTCTAATTCTAGTAATTGCCATTATCAAACAGGCATTGACTATAAGAAGAGTAAGTTGTTGAGGGCCCTATTGCTCGTTATTTCCATTGTTGAAAGCCCCGTCGAATTTAGAAAGATCGTTTCTACCTTATATTTATGACCGTTCGAAACAAGGGCATTGCGTTCAATAGGTTGTTTAACGGGACGAAACGAATCTTGCGGATAAAAAGCGAGAACCTATTAAACAACCTAATAGGTTATTTAATAGGTATGCATAGCATTTGAGCGACTAATACATCACTAGTCAAAAGCTAAAAGCTCACCTTCGCTTCAAATTTGTTTTTGTTTAACAACAAACTACGTGGGTCTAACTCAATTGCTAACGGCTGATATTGCAACTGAAAATTTAGTCGATTACTGCCCGAGCGTAACTCTACGTTTTCTATGCGCTGATTTACTTCACCGTCTTGGCTATAGGTTAAAGCGACCTCGACCGAAGTCGATTTATCAACTTCTTTTTCAATATTATCGCTATCCACTTCTTTGGCAGCAAAAATGATTTCGACGGCTAGTTCAAAACTATTATCCTGTTGCCGTTGCACCGAGCTATTCTCTATTTTGGCTTCTATATAGTTAATTCTTTTAAACCATTGGTCAATATAAGCGCGATGCTCAGGAGCAACTTGGTAAAGAATTTCCAACAGATCAAATGAGGTTGCCGGTTTTTTAGGAAAAGCATGGCGCTCGATAAGTATTTTTAAAGACGAGTTTAATGTTGCTTCACCAATAGTATTTTGCAACGCGTACATTGCAACTACCCCTTTGGAATAATTTAAATAGTTTTGGCTTGATAAACTTCGATACAAAGGTAGTTCTTGTTCTGTTTCTCTGGCTCTTCCGCGGAAATATCGTCCCATCTCAAACTTAACAAACTTAAGTGCTACGTCTTCACCAAATATTTTTTTCATAATCATCGTTTCTGTGTAGCGAGCCAAAGTTTCTACCAATAAAGTGGTTCCTTCCTCGGTATTAGCGGGCGCAATAATATGACCCCACCATTGGTGAGCGACTTCATGTGCAGTACGTCGATAAACCTGGTCATAAACCTCACTATTTCTAAGATCGTATGAAAACCCCATATGTTCGCCATTAAGAGTCATAGTTGGTGATCCAAAACCAGTGACACCGGTAAAATCAGCGGTTTCAACGTGCTTAAACTCTTTGTGTGGATAGGCGCCGAAGTTTTCTATGTGGTATGCCAAGCTATCCTTAATTGCTTGAGTCATTCGCTTAACATTAACCTGATGCCGAGGATCATAATAGACTTTAGTGGTAACGCCATGGGTAGCATCCTGATCAATTTGGTAGGCTGACGATAAATAGAATAGAGCGTTTCGTACGGGTGCACTGGTTTTGTAATGAAAATAACTACGCTCTCCGCTATTCCATTGTTTTACAAGTGAACCATGACTAACCGCAGTTTGTCCGTTAGTAGTGGAAACGATGGTTTCAAAGTTTGCGTATCTTGGACGATCATAAGCTGTGGTATTAGAAGGACTATTTAATCGCTCCACCGACTCATAAATTGTCTCTCGCTTAGCTTTTTCTGGTAATCCATGGTCCTGTCTTGTTAACGGACTCGATAGCTCCCTTTCTCTCACGTAACCTAAGCGAGGAAATTTATTCGAGGTAAACAACATAGTGGCATGTTCGGTCACTAAACTATTATTAGCAAAACCGCCGAAGCCGGACTGTTGCTGATGTGTCATAAAATTAAGTCTAGCAGTTTCACCCGGTCGAATAGCATTTTCAAACCTAAAAAGAAAGCTGCCCATGGATTGGTAATCACCAATGAGTGTTGCTTTATTACCTTGCGGGTCGAAAAGATCCAGTTGGCTAAATGATAAGTCGCTAGCAATTGATATTAAAACTTGCTGAACCGCCTGTTGATTTAGATTTTCTAACTGGTACTCGCCGCTAGCCTCAAAGCGTCGTTCACTTGGATAAAGATCAACTTGGGTTTTAATATCGGTTACATTTAATACTGGCAAGTTCTCATACTGTTTGAGTTGTTGCTCGTAATTGACTCGCCACAAGATTGAATCTTCTGAAGAATAATAATTAGCGGCAATATTAGTTTTGTAGAAAATATAGCTACCGCTTGATAGAAAACCAACAATGGCAAAGGAAACTAACGCTATTCCTTTTTTTCCTAATTGAACTTTTAACTGGCCAAAACGATGCGATAACGATATATCAGTGCCCCGCCGCCAAAGTGCAAATCCTAAAGCTCCCAGAACAATGGTTAAACAACCCCAGTAGAACATGTAGGTTGTAAAAGTACTGTAATAGTGAGCTGATCCATTCATATCAGAATAACGAAAACTAGGTGCCGAAGCAAAATGCCATAAGCCGTGCTCTAAACCTACCAATGCGCTTAAGTTTGTTCCAAGGAATAAGAGTAAGGCCACACTAATGAGCATTCCAAGATATCTGTTTGGCGCGATGGCGTTTACAAACAAACATAGAACGATACTCATAATTAATGGAAGCCCACCATAAAAATAGAGCGATAAATACAACAAAGGTTGTAGGTCGTAATAACCAACTGCTAGTTGATTTAAAATGCCGATGATAATTGCAATGCTGATTAAGAAAAATGGGATAAAGCTTAACGCAACAAATTTGGAGATAAAGAAAACACTGCTATTGGCCGGGCTGGCATCAATAAACCCCTGCATTTTTAGATCTTTTTCTCGCCAAACCATTTCAGCCGCATAGAAAACGACCACAAACAAAACAAACCTTGGTAGTAAGTCATATTGGAACCTTTCAAGAACTCGTGATGTCATCATGTATCGTGGCGATGAAAATTCAAACGTTAGACTAATCGGGCTTATTTCGCCAATTAAGAAAATGGACCACAGAATAACAATCCCCCAGAATACGACACTTTTTAAAAGGTGACTTATTTCTAATCCAAATGATGAACGCATAGCAAACCAATGACGATTAGAATGCGTTGAAGGAGTCATTGGCTGATAAGCGACATATTCAGAGCTTTTGTCCAAACGCTTATTGGATAAATTTTCATGTTTGCTTAAAAACCCAAAACTTAAGATATTCTTCCAACCACTGTGCTTTTTCGTAGCCGCAGAACTGACATCTAAATTCAACTGAAATCGCGACCAGGTAACTAACAATATAAGTACTGAAATTGCCATCCATATCATTCGATTAGTTAATAGGTCCCCGGAAAGACTGACCATTTGAGTATTACGTTCGGCGGTTGTCCAGTATTGGGTAGCCACTTCAAAAGCGCTTAATCCAAAAGGATCGGCAAGCCCGGCAAGTTGGCGCATCGATGGATCCGAAGGTAGTGTTTCACTAACCAATGGTGAGCCAACAAACATGGAGGTCAAAAAATAGAGTAGATAGATGGCAAGCCCCGAAAGGTAGGTTGCCATGACACTGCGACTGAAGCATGCTGTTGCAAAACTAATGGCAGAACACAAAATGATATTGGGTAACACGAAAATAGCAAAAGCCCAGGTATAAAAAACGATCTGATTATCAGCGAATACACCGTCTATTCCCCAGGGGAAATGGGTACGTAACATCATCGCCAAACCGGATGCCAATAGAATGATCGAGACCACAAATACCAATGAAAGATAGCGACTGAATAACAACTTGGTTCGAGTTATGGGTGTCGAGTAAACCAACTCACTAGATTGATGCATATCTTCTCTAAGTAGAGAATTCGCGCTAAGCAAACCAATCAAGATTGGTGTGAGCAGGCTTAAAAAAATATAGACAGAGGCAACAACATGCGGCGAGTTAACCAATACTTTCCCAGAAATGCCTAAGCGCCCGGTAACCATAAAACCAAGAAACAGAAAAACAAACAATGCAATATATAAGGACAACTGTTTGCGATAGAAATTGAGTTCAAATTGTAGAAGTTGCGAGAACATAATTAGACCTAATGATGAATAATCTGAACTCGGGACAATTTGGATTTTAAGGCCATATTATCCGGAGTCCAGGTTAAATAGATTGATTAACGTTAAGAAAAATTAACGCGGTATAAGACTGAGAAATAAACATCCTCGAGGTCCGGTTCTACTGGCTCAAAGTCTGCCTCAGGTTGAACATCCGATAACACGTGAATACTTCTTTCGCCGCTATCTAAGCGGATAGAAATAACATTAAAGTTATCTTTGAATAGTTTTTCTTGGTCTGCTTGTATCCGTTTTTTCCATACCTTACCTTTGAGATCTTTAATCAGTTGACCGGGCTTTCCTTGTAGCAAAATTTTTCCATTGGCTAAAATCGCCATGTTTGGACAAAGCTCCCTGACATCTTCAACAATATGGGTTGATAAAATCACCACACGGTTTTCACCAAGCTGACTCAATAGTCGATGAAAACGATTTCGCTCTTCTGGATCTAAACCGGCGGTTGGCTCATCGACAATGATGATTTTTGGGTCAGCCAGTAACGCCTGAGCAATTCCAAAGCGTTGTTTCATGCCACCGGAAAAACTACTTACGGCCTTTTTTCGTGCATCAAATAAGTTGGTTTGTTTAAGTAATGAAACCACCTGATTTCGGCGTTGCTGTTTATCGGTGATCCCCTTCAATAGAGCAAAATGCTCTAATAAATGGAAGGCGGATATTCTTGGGTAAACGCCAAACTCCTGAGGTAAATATCCCAGTTGCTGGCGCAGAGATTGCGGATGCTCGAGCACCGATACTCCATTAAAACTAATTGTGCCGTTATCGGCTCCTTGTAAACTAGCTATGGTCCGCATCAGACTGGATTTACCGGCGCCATTTGGACCTAATAATCCAAAAAGCCCGCAGTCGACATTCAAATCAATGCCATCAAGCGCTTTTACGCCGTTATCATAAGTCTTGCTTAAGTTATTTATTTGAAGCACCAGTTATTCCTCTCTGTTTTTTGGCTATTGAGTTTGCTTAGCAAAATCGACTAACCGTACCGAATAACTATCACTGTATAGAAGCCTTGAAACGAAGAGAATCGCTTAGGGAGCAAGGATGGTTTAGACGTGACCAACGCCAAAAAAGCCCGGATAAGCGCCTTCATCATCAAAAAAGCGACTTTCACCATACAATCGATGACAAGGTGACCGAATAAAGGCAAAATATCATTATGAAAACAGATAATGATATAAAAACAAAAACTACAAAAGCACCAATCACTGAAACGATTAGCGCCGCAACTAAAAGTGCCCAGATAATAAGCACCGAAACAATCAGGGAAAACATAGCCAACTATTTGGTACGCAAAGAAGAATGGATCTTTGTTGGAATTATTCTGGCATTTAGTCTCGCCACTACCGAATCAGCACTCTGGACAGATTATCTAACACGAGTCGCTCGCTATTGCATAGAGTTATCGCCTATATTGGTATTGAAGTACTTTCAGCCTGTTCTGACAAAACGCTTTAGTCGAAAAATACTAACGGTACTGTGGCTAATCGTCTTTGTTGTTTACCCGCTAAGTACCTTAACCATCGATCTGCAGAATCCGCAATCCGCTTACTTCCTTGCTACAGAAAGCGATATTTTTATGGTTTGTGCTATTGCCGAAATATTGCTGCTATTTAACCAAAGCTTTAAGAATATTGCGCCATTAAAAGGTGGACTAGAGAAGTTAGGAATGGACGGTATTATTTTGCTATTTATGGCAGTCATATCGATCTACCTAGGCTTACTAGGAGCTTCCGATCTGGCTCTGTGGAGCGAGCGCAATGCGTTGTCCCATCCTATTCGTTTTGCTGTTGTTTGGGAGAATTTCGGTAGTTTTATTAGCCTAGTGCTACAGTTTTTTTGTTTATATTTTGCTGGTTTTATTTTGTATTGGGTGAATCGTTATATTTTGGTGAAAAGAGTGCTTATTCAACGGGGCGGCATTGTTTATCTCTTTTCAGTACTTTTTAGTGTCGCACTGCTTTATCCGTTGCTAACGGCAGCGTTTCTTTTACTACCTATCAATCAAATGGGTGAACCTATTATTCCCGCGGAAGCCGCCGACCCATTTGATCCTATTAATGGTCGTGTAGCCATGGCAATTATGTTGGTGAGTCTTCCAGTTATTTTAGTCGTCCACTGGCACAAAAAGAATAATCAGTTAATCGCAGTGGAAAAACAGAAATCGGTAGCGGAATTAGAATTATTGAAGCAACAAATTAATCCTCATTTTTTCTTCAATACACTTAATAATTTGTACGCACTTTGTTTAAAGAAGTCCGAGCAAGCACCAGAGGTAGTATTGCAGCTGTCAGAACTTATGCGATTTGTCGTCTATCAAGGTCAGCAATCTACCGTTTCTATTCAAGAAGAAATCAAATACATAGAGGACTACGTTAACCTGCAAAGTTTACGATTACGCAACAAGCTCGACTTTACGCTGAACAAATCAATCGATAACAATGAAGCGCCAATTGCTCCGCTGCTGCTAATTATCCTCGTTGAAAATGCGTTTAAGCATGGTATAGAACCATCAATTGAAAAAAGCGAATTATCAATTACCATTACTTTAGAAGACAACCAGCTTATATTTTGTTGCGTTAATTGAATCGCGTCCGATAGCAAGGATACACAGCGGATAGATAATCAGTCAAAAGGTGTTGGACTAGAAAATTTGAAGAAACGATTAATGCTGCTTTACCCCAATCAACATCAGATTGAACTAGATCAGTCTAAAAACCGCTATACCGCGTCTTTATCAATCGACCTTACTGCACAACAGGTTAATGCGCTATGACTATGACTGCACTCATCATTGATGATGAACCATTAGCCCATGATGTGATCCTTGAGTATCTTAAAGAAATCGACTGGATTTTGGTGCAAAAACAGTTTTATTCGGCAACCGATGCGCTAGTTTATTTGACTCAGAATAAGGTCGACCTAATTTTTCTTGATATTAATATGCCAAAACTCAATGGTATGGATTTTCTAAAAATATTGAGTCAGAAAACCCAAGTTATTGTCACTTCCGCTTATCAAGAATATGCGCTCGAAAGTTTCGAGCTTGATGTTTGTGATTATCTTTTAAAACCCTTTCGATTTGACCGATTTATCAAGGCTGTTACAAAAGCCAATGAACAATTTCAGTTAACAGCACAGTCAAATTCGGTTGCCGCCGTGGTAGCCGGCAATGACAAGACTGAAGAGGAAAAGAAGGAATCATCTATTTTTCTTAAAGTTGATAAAAAACTGATACAATTTGAACTAGCTGACATTATTTATTTTGAAGCCTATGGCAATTACGTAAAAATATGGATTGATAATAAGAGCTTCCTTACTCCTAGAACTTTAACGTCATTTGAAAAACAATTGGATCCTGATGACTTTATGCGAGTTCATAAGTCTTTCATTGTACAGAAAAAGAAAATTGCTTTTGTTGAGGGCAGTTCGATTCATATGGCTAATAAAAATGAAGTTTCACTCGGCAAGAACTATAAGCATTTGGCAAAATTACTTAGTTGAATGAAGATTAATTGCTAGCTAAATGCTAGAAGAGAAGATTAAAGTTTTAAACCATCATTAATGATGGTTAAATCTGCATCAATGGATAACCGGCGAAAGTCTAGATTTCCAAATGCTGCTCGTCAAATAAGTGTAAGGTTTGTTCAGCAAAACCAGTTCCGACTTTGGCGTAATAATTAAAGACTACATCTATACCGGCTTCTAATAACTCACTTTCTTGGTCATCATACTTTGCAATTGCAGCAGTTTTGCCTCGATAACCGGCTAATCGAATTTGTTTGTTTGCTTCCAAAATATCATGATGATTCGGAATCGAAAATAGAATTAAATGGATAGGTTCTAGATCGATATGACTCCAAAAATCTGGGTCTTCAGCGTCCGCCATAATGACATTTCGTTTAGCTTTTTTATGCTCTAATACTTTGCGTTTTACAACATCGACACCGCAAACTTCTTTCTTCAATTCATCTCTCATCGTATCAAATACGCCGGCTCCAACTCGCCCCATACCAATAACCAAAATTGACGCATTTTTGGGTCGAGCAAAACGATCTTCTGCCAGCCGTTTTTCACTTTCAAATTTCTTTAAGGAGGTCCTCCACTTCATATAAACGTTGTGGACATTTATATTAATACTACTGGTTAGGACAAAGGAGAACGCAACACTAAGCGCTAAGATAACTAACCATTCTTTCGGCAACAATCCGTAACTGACGGAGATTGCGCAAACGATAAGCCCAAATTCGCTAAAGTTACTTAAATTTACAGCGGTTAAAAACGAGGTTCGACTTTTAACCCGACTGCGAGTCAACCAAAGAAAGTAAAAAAGACCTTTGAGAGGTAATAGAAGTGTAATCAATAACGCAATACCTAACATGTTTAATGTTGGCAACGCAGTAAAACCGATTGATAAGAAAAAGCCTATCAAAAAGATATCTTTAAAACTCATTAATGACTTAGAAAGTTCCACGGCCTTTTTCTCACCACTAAGAATCATACCTACAGCCAAAGCACCTAAATGTTTTTCCAGCCCCACCATATCGAATAACTGACTTCCAGAAAAGGCCAGGAAAAACCCAGTCAGCACCAACACTTCACCATGCCCACTTCTTGTTAGTAGCCGGGTTAATAAGGGTTTTATTAGTGGTAAAGCGAGTACCGATAGTGCCCACCAACTGGCGGTTTTATCGGTCGCTAAACTAAGGAAAATAACCGCCATAATATCTTGTATTACCAAGATCCCAATGGCAATTTGTCCATGTCTTGCGCGCATTTCACCTCGGTCTTCTAACATTTTTACTGCAAATACAGTACTGCTAAAACTCAATGCAAATCCAATAACGGCAGCGGACATCCAGCTCAGCTCAGCAAAATAGGCTACGCCAATAGAAGTAAATAGAAATGCAAGGAATGAAACAAATACAACGGTCACCAACGCGTTGGCGGTAGCGCTACTCCAAATTTCGAACTTAAATAAGCTTCTGATATCTAGTTTTAAGCCGATAGTAAATAGCAGTAAGATGATACCAATATCAGCTAGCGGCTCTAGAGGAATATTGGGAGTCATGCCAAATGCATGCAAGCCGAAGCCGGCAGCTAAAAAGCCAACTAACGGTGGCAGGTTTATTTGTTTGAACAAAAACCCACTCACAAAAGTAACAAAGACCCATAGATAGTCCATGACTCTCCCTAAATATTTAGACTAATTGTCTCCAAAAACATCTTGTCTTGAAAACTATCAACCAACGCTACTTAGTCAATAAATAGACAGACATTAATATCATTATAGCTTGGAATACCGAGTTAATCCTGCGGTCGATAGAATTTGAAGCTTTTATCATATTACCGAGCGAAGGATCGGCCGATTTAGCCAGCTATTAGCTGGCCGGAGTAAGGGTGGGACTGAATATTAGCTAGAAAAAAACGGCATGAGGTAGTTCTAGCAACAATAAATTGAGGATTCATGCGCGTGTTTTTTTCACGAGGATAATTTCTAACCATATAGACTTTGTATTTTAATTGCCCTCTTATTTATAAAAGAAGGCAATTATCCAAATAATAGATAATTAAGTTAATCTTGTAGGTAAGCGTCTCTAATTGTCTGCAATAGTTGTTCACGCTTGCTCTTATTAAGCACTTTGCCATCTAATACTACGGTATCGATTGCGCGTGTATTTCTGATATCTGACAAAGGGTTCTCGTTTAAGATTATTAAATCTGCAGCATAACCAACGGCGATTTTTCCAGTTTTGATGTTCATCCATTGAGCCGGTACGGACGTCGCAGAACGGATCGCTTGTGCTGGTGACATTCCGGCATTAACAAGCGACTCTAGTTCTTGATGCATGGACAGTCCAGGAACAACCATATTCGTCATCGAATCCGCTCCGGCTAATATTACGACATCATGCTTGATTAAAGCGTCTAACATAATATGGATTGCTTCAACATAAGTATCCCAAAAGATCTTTACCCGTTTGACTCTTTCGGGGTCCTTTTTGCCCTCTTCACCAACGGCAAATTTGTTTTTGTCTGGCATCCAGTCAGCCAAACGCTCGGGGTTAATATAGGTTAAGTCAAGGCTTTCAATCAAAGTTTCTAGCTCAAGCGCCTGCGTTGGCAAAGACTCCATAAACCAAAGAGTTGTTCCTACTGACATTCCAAGCTTTTTGACCTTAGCCGCTACTTCATCACTGTGGTCTTTTACATACTGTAAGTACTCTTTGTAATTTGTTGAACCATAACCTCCAAATTGGCCATCAAGCGCTTTAGTGAATTCCTCTATATGTACGACCTCTGATTGACCTGAGCTCCAGAGGTCGTCAAGACTAATAGTATTAGGGATATGTCCGACAATGTTAAACGACTTAGCCTTGGCCGCTTCGGTCAGCGCCTGATAAACTGGACGACTAACAAATGACCAAACTTTAACAGCGTCATAACCTTCTTCGATTAACCGGTCTATCATTTCATACGCTTCTTGTTGATTGGTGACGTTATATTGCTCCAAGAACAACTCCCTATAGAGCCTCTCAAAGCCGCTGTGGCTATTAATACTTCTAGTGATATATAGCTTAGGGCCTAGACGTCCATTTTTGATCTGCTCTCGCCACTCTAAATGGTGCGATTTGCCGCCCATTTCTCTCAAATAAGTGACGCCATGAGCTGGGTAAATCAATAGATCATTAGGACTGTTTTGAAGATGTGCATGGGATTCTATTAAGCCCGGGATCAGATACTTACCGCTCGCATCAATAACTCTGACACCCTCTAAATTGAGCTTCCCGGCAGTGATTTTGGTTATCTTCCGGTTACTAATGAAAACATTCCGGTTTGTAAGCATGGTTTCGCCATCTTCCGACAGAAGATTAACATTGGTAATTACAGTAGGATCACTAGATTCTTGAAATGAACGATAATCGACTTCTTGGTATTGACTACCGCATGAACTGATAACGCTCACGACAAAAAGAAATAGAATACTTAATAGACTACGACTGAGTCTCGTTTTAGATTTCGGCATAATCACTCCGGCCTTAGGTTTTATTGCAACGTTTAAAAAAGCACAATTTAGGCAAAAAGAGCGCGAAATTCATCTCATTTCATGTTTTGAGAGAGTGAAATTGATAATAATAGTAATATTTCTTTGATCAGCACGTTGCTGGCACTTCCAAATCGAATTTACCGAGCTGAGTGCGTCTGACATTAGAGCTCACCAACCGGTAAAAACATCCCAAGATTTTTGTAGCAGGTGATGTTTTACCGTGATTGACCCTTTAGTCTTATTATCGGCTTTCAACCAGCGCCAATTTCTTTCCATTTGCGCTAATTGCTAAACGGCCTATTTTACCTTTTAACTGCTGGCTTAAATCCTGCCCCATTTCCCAAGAATACCCTTTATTACCGACAGGCCAAACAGACAAACGATTATTATCAAATCGAATAATGTCGCCATTGGGAGCCCATCCGTAGTCATAGTTCGAATCAAAAAGAGGCGCTATTGGCGTAATGGAGAAATCTTTAGGGTCAAACGCCTTAATCCATACTTGACCATTAGTTTGTCGATGAACAAAGCTAAATCGATTGCTATTTGGGATTCGTTGAGGAGTACTAGGAATAGCATTTCCGCTAACAAAACGATTCTGATTGGTTTTAATGTTTAAATACTGAACACTCCATCCGTAGCGCGACCAAAACAGCACATCGCCAGTAGCCTCATTTAGTTGGTAGTAGCCAACGGGCTCTTTTGAGTTAAGTAACCAGCTCTGCTCTCCTGATTTTACATTAAGCTGCCATACCGACTGATACGGATTAAATCCTTCACTGACAAAGCTTATATTACCTGTACTTCCAACCGGTTTCGGAGAAAATTCGCTGTGTTCGGTTTTAGTCAATTGAGTGGTTGCTTTGCTTTCAATTGTATACCGATAAACGTCAGTTTGTTTGCCATCTCTAGCCGACGCAAACACTAAACTCTTGCTGTCGGGCATAAAGTAGGGTTGGCTATCATAGTCGTTATTATTTGAGATGTTTGAACCATTTTTTAGGACATAAATGCCATCCATCACCGCCAAGTCAAAAAGATGAATTTCACTATCCGGTGCAAATCTCGCCTGTTCCGCAATAACTTGCGTGGCAGCGGGTGCAAAGGTTGCGAAAACGATCGCGGATATTAGGTTAGTAAACTTGTTATTCAATGGACTATTCCTTTTTGGGTGAATACGGTTAAATCTAACAAACACTGTATCACGAATCAATTCTGCACATGCTCCGTAGAAACCTTCAGTGACAACAATTTAATAGATTTGAAAAATTCTTGTACAAAACCAGTCACAAGGAAAGCTGGGAACATGTCGATAGAAGGAGAAAATTTTAATTCTTTGCTTTGCTACTAGCGCCGCTCTTATTGCCAAGTTCGCTTTTGAGCAGAAGAATCGCAATGCCAGGGACCAATGCAATCGCCACATCGGGACCAAAAGGGAAAATCGGCAAATCAAATTTGATGCCATAGAATATCAATATAGCTGCCTCGCATAGACTTCCATAAGCAAGGACCGGAATAATATTTTTGTATGCATAGGGCTTCCATGCCGCAAGTAGGAAAAAGACGCCCACAAAACCAAATGCGCCAGACGCCATCCTCATCCAATAATTTAGCATCACATCATCGGGAATTTCCCCGCTTCCACCAAATTTCTCCAAATGTTCAGTCGCCCAATCCCATGGAAGAAAAGCCCCAATTAGGGTAAGTCCCCACCCCAGCCCTGCAGCCAATAAGATTAATCTCAGCATAGTGTATTTGTTCATTAGGCTCCCAGTAAGGGTAAGTGTTTAATTTTATGATAACGAAGAGCTAGGGAAATACAATGTTCTAAGGCACTCGTTGGCACCTGTTCCAACACCTTAAAAACGATGGCCCTATTTCCCTCAAAGGAAAGCTGGTCGCCATAGAGCTCCTTAAAGGTTTCAATCAACGGTGTTTGACAGTTAAAGTACAAGGCGAAATTATTCGGCGATTTTGCCTTCCAAGCGACTCGAATAGTACTTCCCCCCTTTACCAGGTAACTCGGCTCGCCCCATTTGAGCGTTTCCTCTATTGCGCTTATTTCGAGCTGGTCGGCTACCCTAAAAATGGTCTGTCTAATGCCCAATATGGCGCTCCCAATTGATTTTGGGTAAGAGTCAATGACTTCCTTTACCATCGGTTCCATAATTGCTTGCTACTAGTTGATTTTCTAAAGAGTGTCAGTTTCGTTATAACTACATAGGTCTGGTATTTTTGCATTAGCACTTAATGCCTTATCTTTCACAACTAGCCCTTTCACAACTAGCCCTTTCGTAAAAAAAGCTTTCACAACGTTAGCTTTTGAGACTTTAACAAAGATTTGGCTCAATGGTAAATTTAAGAGCCTCAAATGTGCAAGCAGGTACCTGTTACAAGCTATGATAGAAGGGTGATTCATTAAAAATAACCATTATCCCTTATTGGACTGTCACAACTGTTACGGTTGATTGTTAGGGTAAATATCACTCAATAAGAGCGTTAGTATTATACGAGCTGACTTAACAAGTAAATCAAACCGGCAAGCACCGCTAAACCCGTTAGCTCTACTAACAGAGCTGTTCCTGTCGATACTTTTTCCAAATCGCCAATGCTTACCTTAGGAAACCGTCCAAAGGAAACTACTCGATAAAAAGCCCAACCAATGCTCCATCCGACAAATTCGAAGAATAATTCCCAGCCTATAAAAAGTAATACTCTTAAAAAGCCGATAACAAACTTAACAATGGAACGACCGACAACCTCAACAAGCTCTTCCATACATTTCCTTAATTAGAAGCGACGCAAATAACCAATTAAACCTTTCCAAACTCATACTCTGGTTTAGCCTAAATACTCCTGGAGCCGCGCTTGGACTACCAATGTGAATACGCTGGTAATATCTAAACGCTGCCTCAACGAAATTATTTCATAACATAATCGATTTCCGCCAAATATCGCGAGAACCCTGTCATGGTAAAAAATAAGACAAAAAAAATCCCAGCGAATTACTTCAGCTGGGATACATTTTCTCTAGTTAGCTAACTTAGCTTAGTTAGCCCAAAGTGGGATAACTATCATGCCAAGACTTAAGCTAGTTGTTCGTTAACAAAGTTCCAATTGACCAACTTCCAAAAAGACTCGATATAATTAGGACGCGCATTACGGTAATCAACATAATAAGCATGCTCCCATACGTCACAAGTCATTAGTGGTTTTAAGCCTGAAGTCATTGGATTTCCAGCATTTACTTCCTGGACAATCTCTAATTTACCTTCACTATTTTGAACAAGCCATGCCCATCCAGAACCGAATAAAGTCGCTGCGGACTGAGTGAATTGCTCTTTAAACGCATCGAAGCTACCAAATGAATCATTAATCGCATCGGCGATTTTGCCCGTAGGTGCACCGCCAGCATTTGGAGCTAGACAGTTCCAATAAAAAGTATGATTCCAAACCTGTGCAGCATTGTTAAAAACACCACCTTCAGATTTGACAATAATATCTTCAAGGCTGGCATTTTCTAGCTCCGAACCTTTGATGCCATCATTCAGTTTTGTAACATAGGCTTGGTGATGCTTACCGTAATGATATTCTAAGGTTTCTTTTGAGATAAGAGGCTCAAGTGCATCCATTGCGTAAGGTAGTGCCGGTAATTCAAACGACATTGTGTTCTCCTGATTGTCAATTTAATAGATAAGTATGTTGACGCGGAGTTTAGATGATCTCGGCATTCGATTGCAATGCTATATAGGTCGATATAGGCAGAGCATAGCCAAATGATTGTAATAATCTATGAGTAAGTCTTTTTAGGGTAATAAATGTCTATTACTTAGCCACAAGACTGCGGCTGCGATTAGAATTGCTGGGCTAACCCACCAGTTTTCTACATCTATCTTTTAAAGCTAATCACAAACATCTAAGTACAAGCTATCGGCTAACTTCCAAAACTCGGCCATCATCGGTGAGCAACATTATTGCACCTTGTTTATTAACCATAACATGACGCAACCGTGCATTGATCTCCGTAAAGAGAGACTGTTGAAGTTGAATCGCGCTATTAACTAATTTCACTCGTCGAAGCTCCTTGCTTTTTAGTGTTGTCGATAGCAAGTTTCCATTTAGCTCAGGAAACATTAAACCGTAATAAACTACTAGTGAAGACGGCGCGATAGAGGGCGTCCAATCCACTAGTGGTTGTTCCATACCACGATACTCTTTAAAGGGTGTAATTAGCGCCCCCGAATAATCAACACCTTGGGTAATCACCGGCCAGCCATAATTTTTACCTTTTTCTATCAGGTTAATTTCGTCTCCACCTTTAGGACCATGCTCGTTGGAATAGACCTTATCGCGCTTAGCATCGTAGGCTATTCCCTGTGGATTTCGATGACCAAATGACCAAATCTCCGATCTTACCGCTGGATCTTTAACAAATGGGTTGTCTGCCGGGATTGAACCGTCATCAGCTAACCTTATAATTTTGCCTAACAAGCTATCTGGCTTTTGAGCACTTTCCCTATAATCGAAGCCATCACCACTTGTCAGTAATAGAGAATTATCCTTTAGAAATGTTAATCGTGCTCCGTAATGCACCGGTGTATCTTTCCATGGTGCGATTGTTAGCAGTTCTTGCTGATCAACCAATTGATTAGCTTGCAACTTTGCGCGTATTAGTCTGAGAGCATTTTGTTCTCGCTTACCAAAAGCATAGGTAATATAGATCCATTGGTTTTGCTCGAAGTTCGGGTGTAAAACAAGGTCCATTAATCCCCCTTGGCTTCGCGCAAATACTGAGGGAACATTCTTGATGGGCTCTGAAACATTTCCTTTGCTGATTAATCGTAAGCTGCCGGTTCTCTCACTAACTAAATATGTATTCTTATTTAGTTGCACCATAGACCAAGGAGAAGATAGACCAGAAGCAATTTCAGTTATTTTATAATTGGAAAATAGTGGCTGCTCAGTATTATCCGCCACGGCTGGCTGCGCCCAAGAAAATAACAAAACAAAAAAGCATCTAAAGTTCAACCGACTAAAAAAAGAATTTTTTGATGAAAGGCTTTTATATTTTTTAATCGATGAAAGAAAATATTTCATAAGACTTCCCTAAAGTTTTTTGAGTTCTTAATCACTAGGCTAATGTCTCTTTCTTAGTAAATAAAAAACGACTCCACCAACAAAACCCGCAACCATTTGCATGATTAAACCAGCAACACTGCGAGCCCCAGCTATTAGAGTAATTTCCAGTATAGGATGCATTAGCGCATGAATACTCAGTAAACTCAGAGCACCGGCAAGTGGATATAACCCTTGAAAACTAAATTTGAATTTGTTTTTTAACCAAGTAATAAAACTAAAACCAATTAACAAGCCAATAGCAATAACCGGCGCAAACGCTGGAAGAAAACCAGCTAAGTCCTGTAGGCTAGCACTAGCTCGGCTGGCAAAATCAATTTCTACACCTACTTGAGATAACTCAAATAGCACAAACTGAGTATGACTAATGCTGGCCAGCACAAAGGTTACTATTGCCGCCAGCAAAAAATCTCTAACTAATAAAAATTTGCTTTTATTCACGTCGCGCGCCATTTTTAGTACGGCAGCCTTTTGATATAAACTGCCACAAGTGATTTCTACAAGTTACATGCAGAAGAAATTTAGTTTATTACCATCTAAATCTCGAAAATACGCAGCGTAGAATCCACTGTCGCCGCGATTACCTGGTTTACCTTCATCGGTTGCGCCAAGTGCAATAGCTTTGCCATAAAGCGCTTTTACTTGAGCAGGTGTTTCTAACGCAAAAGCAATCATCACGCCATTGCCCACAGTAGCTGGCTTGCCATCGAAAGGTCTAGAGATACTGAAGGCTGGTTTATCGGGACTAACTGCCCAGGCTATAAAGGTTTCTTCTTCCATAAAACGCCCTGCTCCAAGCTCCGCAAACAGTGCATCATAGAAACTGGCTGCTTTTGCTAGGTCGTTGCTACCAACAGTAACATATCCGATCATTTTGATATCCTCTTATAAATTGCTTGTTCTAAAGTTTAGACTGAAAGCTCATATTCAAACCGGACGGGCTCTTCAGGTAATAAATTCTCTCACCATGAGCATCGATCGGCCCCTGTGGTTCAAGCCCATTGCTTTTAGCATTGTCAGCAAATTTGTCAGCGTCTGCAACAATCAATTGCAACATGATACCCGCAGGCATCTGGTCCGCGGCTTGCCAGCATTCTAACCACGACGACTTGTCCTCAGTTGAAAATACGCCTCCAACAAATCCTTCATGGGCATCCATATCGTTTTTTAAGCCTAACTGTTTATTAAAAAACTCGAGTTCCTGCTCAGCTTTATCTGTCACGTGGCAAAATCGTATACCTAATATGTCCATTATTACTCCTTTGTTGTTAATAGTTCATTAAAACTGTTACTTACTAAAACTGTTATTTACTAAACAAGGTTGAGGGTTGATGATTAAACGTCATCCTCGATGCTCATTATTCTAACAATAGGCCGCTAAGTCGTTAATGCTTGTTTTTCACGTTGGAAGAGTCCCGATAATAGAGAGACAACTAAACCTATTAGAAACACAGTAATAAACATTAAAAAGAAATTGAAAAGGGGGTTCATAAACAATGCTTTTTCTTGTTCTAGTTTTGCTAATTGGCTTTCAATTTCAACTTGAGATATTCCGCTATCTCTAATCGATTGAACATAATACATATAATAATCTTGCATAAATTCTGGGTGAATGTAACTAACGTAAATTACGTCATAAATCCCGAACATTAAACCAGCAATAAAACTTATGCCTGCGCCTATTATAAAAATTTTTGTAAAGCCTAGAGTTACTTTCGGATTACGTTGCTGGTATTCCTTTACAGCCAAAAAGATCATCATTAAAGAGAGAATCATGGTCGCATAACCAATAATTTCTCCCGTCTTAAAACTAGCTGGGCCATAGCCAATGATTAGTTCGCCCAGCACTGGAATTAAAACAATAATAACACCAGCGATTAATCCGAATTTTAATATATTCGATTTCATGAACAAATCCTATGGTAGTCTAAATTGCTATACAAATTATCTACCCTGTTTAGTTAAAGAGCCTCTAAGCTATCGTTTTTTCTTCTGTTCAGCCATCACCCAAATGGGTGACAAGACGATTAGTGAATTAAATTCAGTAACTTAGCCTCTGAAAGTGCCTGGGTTCTATTACTCACGCCTAGCTTGCTAAATATCTTACTCAAGTGCGTTTTAACAGTGTTTGGCGATATGTCTAATGATTTAGCGATCTCTTTATTGGTATAACCATGACATAACAGCTGCAGTACCTGCTGTTCTCTTGTGCTAAAGCTGTCCAGCAATTGTTGATCGATTGCTTGTTCATCTATATTGTTTGAATCTGACGATTTAAGGCTTGCTCGTTCTCTCAGTCTCCACCTAGACAAAAATTGACTGACAACGAGCCCGGTCACGGTAAACAAAACAGCAACAATGATGAGATAGGTTTCGAAGGGGATTTTATGACTAAAAAGCTGGAATTCCAAAAACTTTAGGGCGCTCAGAGCAATGAACAAGATTAGTGCGTATTTAATGATTAATCGACGCATAACCCCACCAACACTGGGCAAAATTTAATTGTTCTAAGTCCATTAGTTTTAATATAAGTCACCATAGGTCCATCAAACTTATTGATTTTCTGACCATATTACGCTTTTTTTACAAACTTAGCGGTTATCATCATTTCACCCGTTGGGTATAGTTTGCAGTCAAGTTGATGGTCTTTTCCTTCTACGATTCGTCTGATCGATGCCTTAGTACCTATCTTTAGCACCTGTGAACTGCCTTTTACCTTCAAATCTTTAACAAATGTAACCTTATCACCTTCGTACAATAAATTTCCGTTAACATCTTTAACTGAGATTTCGGTAGTTTCTTCATCCTCTTCTAAAGGATCCCACTCAAAGCCACATTCCGGGCAAATTAATAGATTTTGGTCCTTATAAACGAACTCGGAATTACACTTTGTGCATGGGGAAACAGACATACTTGATTAGCCTCTTCGATTAAGCCGCTGCAAACAATTGTTGTTTCATGTTAATGCTTTCATTCAATTTATGCGAGTTCTCGAGACAGCAAATTTCGATTAATAGCATCGATGAAGGCTATTCGTGACTTAGTTCGCTGTCGTTTAGCTTAGAAGCTATTAATATAGATTAATTAAGCAGGATATTGCACCGTCTTATCGAAAGAACGTCGAGCCAAAACTCAGAAGCAGCCAGATCTTTTGGGAATCAATAGCCATAAGCTTCGTTTAGAAATAGTGGATGTTTAGTATTAAAGATAAGAACGAATAAAGTGAAGCCAATTCATAATGAATCTGGTTTCACAATTGGAGAACTAGCAAATGACAGACTTACGTATAAAGCAACGCCTTCCATTGCACGAAGAGGTTATGTTAATTGCACTTTCCAATGAAACTGGCAAGGTCGACGGAAACGCCACCTTTTATCCGCAAATTGTCGCGGGCGCTATTATTGCTGAGTTAGTTCTCAATGATTATATCTCAATAGACACAAATAAAAGTTTTGTTTCCTTAAATACACAAACAGAATGCCTTGATAATAGCGTTATTGTAGAGGCGCTATCGATGATTTCGGCCAGTTCAAAAAAAAGAAAAGTTGATTATTGGGTACATAAATTTGCCGGGATCCGTGACCTTAAAAAGAAAGTAGCCCACTCACTGATAGAAAAAGGACTGCTTGAAAAAATGGAGTTCACCATGTTTTGGTTATTTACCGCTACCCATTATCCTGAAAAAGACCCCCGATACGAACGTAATCTAATTGCTCAATTAGACAAAGCCATTTTTAGCGATGTGGAACCAATTGATTTACGAACTTCCACTCTGGTTGCGTTACTGCATAAAACACGCTTGTTACAAATCCCGTTCGATGCGAATGCGCTAAATAGAAGAAAGCAACGTATGCAAGAAATTGCAGATGGAAATTTGGTAGGAAAAGCAACGTCTCAAATTATTCAACAGATACAAACGGCATTGATTGTAATGTCCATAATGCCCTCGATGTTTGTGGTTACGACAATGTAAGGCAGTGATCTATTGCTATGTATTTTCATTCAAGAACTGTTGTTCACCCGTAGAAGTTTAATCGACTAATTTCTGCTGACATAAACTTGAGTCATAAACATTAATCGAGATTGAAATTCATTCCAAGATAGTTCTTGTTTTGAAGGGCTATTGGGCCATGGGTCACGAATAACGACGTTTCTAAATATAGGATTATTGTATTGATCGACCGAGTAGTAAACAGCGGTCACTACTACAGCATGCCCGATCCCCCCTTGAGGATTACGAAGGCCGACAATTAAAGGCCATTTATTGGCTAGCGCTCTTACAATTTCACTACCTGACGATGTATACGGATTAGCATGAATGGATGAGTTTCTACCTCTATTGTCCGGAGCCCATCCGGTTAGGGCATTCAAAATTTGATTAGCGTTTGCTGGACGGTCAATTTGAGTACCATAGATTCTTTGCACGACTTGCTCTTGAGAGACGTAAAGTCCATGATAATTAAGTACCATTTGAACAGAAGCAGCCCAACACCAATTGGCTTGCCTTTGCCTGCCGTTTTTATTAGGTGAAGCAAAATATTCAAACTCCGCAGAAGGTACTCCTGCAACAAATAAATTTTGTTGAAGCTGACGTATGTCGGCATGAGCATTAACGCTCAATACAAGAATTAGGCTAATAACGAATAGCTGTAATAGAGTTTTTATTTTCATTACCTTTTGCTTCCTCTTTTTGCTTCCTATTTAGCACTACAGGCGGCCGTTCTCCCTCAACTTTTTCGATTTCTGTGCTTTCAATATAGCACTTAGCTACTCTCTTTATTTATCTAGGTAACCTTGAGTAATTTAGCCAAAAGATCGATTCTTTTGTTAATTTTTCTACTTTCACTTTCTATAGCGCCAGAAACACCAATGAAAGCAAAAACAAGCCAATAGTAACCACTATCCATTAATTCTACATCGAAGATCGAATTTGCGGCATAGAGTCCAGCCATTAATAGAATAAGAGAAATGACACCCGCAAAAGGTCTAGGTTTTAACGAATTAAACTGTTTCAGAATTTCTCCATTACGCTCACTTTCATAATTATCAATCAATACTTCAGCTTGTTTGTCCATGTTAATGTTTTTTCCGTTTATTGTGTGTTATTGGTACTCTAATTTCTGAATGATGAATTAAATATCAATGACAATCATTCCCTATTTGTATCCATTGAAAAAAGTAGATATTATTCCGCTAATTCCCAAAACGGCATATCTTCAGTTTCTTGTCGACTGCGCTCCATATCCGGAATAGCTCGTTCCTTTACAACCTCCCGTAATATTGCATTGGTCTTCGCAATTTCTTTAACTAATTTTGGGTACCATAAGAGGCTATCTTTAAGCTGGCCATTTGCTGAGTAATAATCGGTGATTTCCCCAGACGCAGCTGTTTGGTAGAGTATCGATTGCTGAAGCTCATTAATACGTTGTATTTTTTTCTCTAACTGTTCTAGCTTATAAATACCCCTAATAATACTGTGTAGCAGCTCTTCATCAATGGCTTCAAAGTTCTTACTATTAAAGGCGGCTCTTACGGTAATACCATTATAAAGATAATAGAGATCAGTGAGTACCAGCTTTGGCTGTTCACCGGCTTCAATGCCATTTACGACTTTTAGATAGCTATCTAATTTAACCTGCTCCTCTTCTAAGTGGCTATAGAATATTTTGAATTCATGGATGAGGGAATCATAATATTTGATTCTGATTTTTTTATCTCTTAGCGCCTCTTGGTAATCGGTAAAAACGAAAGCTAAATAGACACCAAAAAAGACGATAAAGAATTCAAAGAAATATTTTCGAGCAAAAGAGCGCAACACTTGCGGTTTTTTTTCCGGGCGGGCAGGCTGAGTATTTGAGTTCGAGTTAGTCATAGCGAGTTATTCCGTGAGCGTCTGTTCTTTACGCAAATAGAAATTTGATTGTTATGCTACATACTGTACTTTGACTCAGCGCCTAGTGCAACCGGCTAGTTTTTGCTAATTCGTTTAACCGTGATTATTTGAACAGTGCTTATTAGGCGACAATAACCGAACAATAACGTAACAATAACTGGGCCATAGCTAACTGACCCAGCTCGCACTTGCTATTACTTAGTTTAACCTCGGCCGTGGGCAGACATAAAATCTATTGAAGGACCTGCGGGTATGATTAATGTTGGATTAATGGTGTCGTGGCTTCCATAATAGTGCGCCTTGGTATAATCCAAGTTCACTGTTTCCGCAATTCCTGGAACTTGATATAACTCTCTCAAATACCCCCAAATGCTTGGATAATCAACGATACGTTTTAAATTACACTTAAAATGGCCTACGTATACGGCATCAAAACGCACCAATGTTGTAAACAGCCGCCAATCAGCTTCCGTTAAACGATCTCCAACCAAATATCTATTGTCGTTAAGGTGCGCCTCTAACTTATCTAGTCCACTAAAAAGCGTTTCTACGGCTTCATTATAAGCCTCTTGAGTGGTTGCAAAACCTGCCCGATAAACTCCGTTATTTATTGTTGGGTAGATAAAATCATTCCATTCGTCGATCTCACTCAAAAGTTTCTCAGGAGCAAAGCGCGGTGTAGACTCCACCACTTGTTCAAAAGCTGAGTCAAGCATTCTAATAATTTCAGAGGACTCATTACTAACAATGGTGTTGTTCTTTTTATCCCATAAAATGGGCACCGTCACCCGACCGGTGTAATCTGGTTTTGCGGCGGTATAGATCTGATGTGCTCGAGTCGCATTAAAAATGGGGTCCGAGATAACGCCATCACCAGGCTCAAAGGTCCAACCTTCATCACGCATGTAAGCATTAACGACAGACATGGAAATTATATCTTCTAAGCCTTTCAGTTTTCTATAAATAATCGTTCGATGTGCCCAAGGGCACGCTAGTGATACATAAAGGTGGTAACGATTAGCTTCCGCTTTGTAGCCGCCCTCTCCTGTTGGTCCGGCGCTACCGTCCTCGGTTATCCAGTTCCTAAAACTAGACGCCTTTCTCTCGAAACTACCACCGGTAGACTTAGTGTCATACCACTGATCTTTCCATACTCCATCAACTAATAATCCCATCATTAACTCCTGTCTTATTCAGCCTAGCTGAATCTTATTCTGTGCTTAGTTATTGCTAATACACCCGCTAAAAAGCGAATAAAAACGGTTGCAGCTGATAAAAGCCTCTAGTTATAGCTTTGCTGCAGAGCTTTGAAAGCGACTATCTAATGAATATGCGCCTCCGCCATGGACAACCAAAGTAAGGAAACCGCCTGCGATCGCAAAATTCTTCATAAAATTAGTCATTTCCGCTTGGTTACTAAAATCGGCATGAAATAAGATCGCTGACAATGCGCTAAACCCTGCCAAGCCGAAGGCCACTAATCGAGTTTTAAAGCCAAGTATAATGGCCAGGCCACCAACGGCTTCAGTTAAAATAACTAATGGTAACAACGCACCTGGTACTCCCATTGCTTCCATATAACCTTGTGTTCCTTCGTATTGAGATATCTTGGTAATACCCGATAAGAAAAACATAAAAGCTAAAAGTAAACGACCTAACGGTGCTGCAAAAATTTGTAACTGTTTCATAAATTTCTCCTAGTTGATTGTTTTGATTGCTTAGTCCAATTCAATGATTTGTTTGGCTTGGGGATATAGTAGGCGAACTCAATTAGTGAATAAACAGCACTAAATAGAACTTATTGTTTTTATTATGAGAACAATTGCGTGCTATTTAGAGTGTTGGTAGGTAACCGTGAACGACTAACCAATCAGTTCCAGCAATAGGACCATTTGACTCTCTGATAGTTAGCAATCCGGTTTTAATAGGCCAGCTTCTTGATTAATTGCTTAGTTTATTACTTGGATTGTTGTTTGGTTTATTATTTGGATGTTTACTTAGCGTGGCTGCGCCAAATGAGCAGCAACCGCTAGGCCTAATGCCCTCGCGGTGGTCCATTTACCACCAAAAACACTGGTAAGCCGTTGTTGCTGATCGATTTGGTATTCTCGACTTGCGGTTGAGGCGTTTTCACTTCCCGCCAATAACGGCCGGAGTCCAGCAAAGCCACCAGTTATATCCGATGGATTTCGTTGTTGTTCAAAATAATGGTTATATAAGTTGAGTAAATAATGTTGCTCGTCTTCAGAACATGCGATTTTTTCATCTAAAGATTGCCTGACTTCTGTAGTTCCTAACAAAGTTTGATGTTTAAAAGGTAATACAAAAACGATTCTTTTTTCCCCAGGAACTTCCAACATATGACCATATTTACTGATGGCGGGGAGCAATAAGTGGCTACCTCGCACCAAGTCTAACTGTCTAGCAGAGTTTACTTTTGATTGCTGCAATAGCTCCGCACTCCATGGTCCAGCAACATTAACAATATGATCAAATTTAAACCGATCATTTTCAGTGGTTAGACATCCTTGGGTGTTAACCGTTTTTACCGGAGTATTTTCTCTAATATCTACACCGAGAGTGTTACATTGTTTAGCCACCCATAAACCCAGTGCTCGATCATCCATTTGTCCATCAAAGAATAGATAGGCACCTTTGAGTCCCTTTTGCATCAGTTGCGGAGAACAGCGTTTAATCTGTTTTAACGTTAACCAGCGGTGTCGACCAATGCCGCGTTTTCCAGCGAAAAAATCATATAGCATAAGTCCCAGTTTAATCTTATAGCGTGAACGCGTGTGACTATAAATAGGGTATAAAATGGGAAGTCGGCGAGTTAAATTAGGCACTTTATTAAGCCACCATTGCCTTTCTTTTAGGGCTTCTTTAACTAAGCGAAATTCAAAATTTTCTAAATAGCGTAGGCCACCGTGAAGCAGTTTAGAGGATGCTACGCTAGTTTTCCCCATTAGCTGATCGGCTTCGAACAATGTTACCTGATGCCCTGCCTGCGCTAGAGCCCACGTTGAACATAAACCGTTAATACCACCGCCGATCACTGCTACTTTCATTAACTATGTACCCAGCTCTGGATTAAAATTACAGACCAATTTTGAACGACCAACCTTTATAAAACAATCTTCTGACGCTAACAATTGTTATCAACTAATCCAAAATTAACGATTTAGTTTATTAATTAATAGAGCCCTTAATTGCCGTGCAAGTTGTTCATCAATCGGGTTAAGAACTCCCCGCTTTTCAACGGGAATATGTGAATTATCTTGGGGTGAAAATACATAATGTTCAAATATATTTTTCCACGCTTCTCGTTGCGACTCTGGCAAATCACGTATTGATAGTAGTGCATGATTTAATGCATCAAGTGGCGCTCCCATAAAAAGGCCAACTTGCCTCCACCAATAGTTAATAAGCACATTAAATTGCGAAAAACTCTCAACGTGATGCCACCACATACTAGGAATAAATATTCCATCTCCGGGATTAAGTGTCGCTGAATATGACGACTCCATTGCAACCTTAAACTTTGGAAACTTTGTAAAATCGGGATTTCTAAAATCGACCAGACTTGCCGACTGACCCGCAGGCGTATAGTCAAGTGGGCCGACGTAGAGGTTTTCCAATTGCTGCGGCGGAAATAAAGTAAATCGTCGTTGTCCTACCGCAACACAAGCCAAATTATCCGGAATATCATAATGTGCGGCTACTCGCGACTGGTTGCCGATCCAGATACTTACTAGAGGATTAACAACTGCATTGCTTAACTGATTTTGCGCTGTTAATCCTGGTAACACATGGTTAACGGAGGTTGAACCAACATAATAAGTGTCGGTAGAATTTTGATTGGCCATTCTATCCAAAATATCGGTTAATAGACCCGTCATTCGACTGAAATTGAATTCACTTAAATCCTGATTGTAAAAATAACGACCTTGTTCTGATTTAGGTGCGACAAGCGCATGAACTTTTTCGTCTCTATAAAAAGAGCGTAAATATTGTTCAGCCGCCTCATCGGATTTAAGACCCTCTTTCACTAATGGCCAGTCTTTTACAATACCTCTTAAGACAACCGGCTTTGTTGTTGTTTGAATTTGCTCAAAGTCATCAATACTGGCATGAGCTATTTCATCAATTGGTTGAGTAGAATCAAACATAACTTAATTAGCCTCAACAGCTACGCTGCTAATTTTTCTGATTGAGTTTGTTTTTGCGGTCAATAAGTTCATTAATGTGAGTATGTGAAGCAGCAATTAGATGGATCAGTTTAAGGTAACCTTTTTGATGTAAAGAAGACAACTTATCGCCTTCTAGCTGCATTACCTTTTCTTCGTGAATGGTATACAAACCAGCTAGTTCATGTTTTTGCCCATTATTTAGTTCTACTTTAATAGTTACCGGTTCTAATAGTTCTTGTTGTAATAAGTCATCTATAAATAACTTAACATGTTGGTGTCCGTCATTAATAGTTTTAAGCACAGAGCTTATTTGTTGCAAATATTCGCTCTGACCACCCTGTGGCAAAAACACCGCTTCACCATTTTCTTGGTTCACTCTTGGACTATCCATATCAATATGGACCACCGGTTCATTCTGTATTACACCATCAATGTTTTGTTCTTGAAAACCAATTAGAAACGGGCGGCGCTGAATTGTTAGAGGAATATAATTGGCTTCCCAACCCGATTCCGTTAAGAATAAATTTTCCTGCTGGTCAAAACCAAATAATGCGATGGTTTCAAATTGTCCTGTTTCGGTGTTTTTACGAAAGAAAATCGGATAATGAGCTTGTACTGCCAAAAACTCCGCCAGCACAATATTAGTGTAACTACCATCGTCACCCATTCCAGGGGAAAACTGCGTATTAATACGAAGATCTTTGTGTGCAACATTGTCTAATAACTGATGATTGGTCATATTATTTTCCGAAATTAGTTAATAATCGATTAACCTAAATAGGGTTGTACATCCCTGAGTCTACTACAGCCGATAGATAAAAACCGCCCTAAGGCGGTTTTTATTGGCTTTCCGTTATATCGTCACCATCGGTGATTCTAATTTAGAATGTGTAACGAGCTCCCAATGAGTAGCGAGGGCCATATTGGCGGGCACTTAAGAACTGCTCGCGGTATCGGCCAAAAGATTGTTCAGTTTCATTGAGAATATTAATTCCCTCAAAGAAGACCGTTAGGTTATCAGTCACTTCATAATTAGCACTTAAATCCCATTGCTCATAAGATTTAGCAAACTGAGGAGGTGCATCAGATGAACCTTGTGCTTGACCAACGCCGATCAGATACTCGTCACGCCAAACATAGGTTAGCCGCACTGAAAGACCATCTTTTTCGTAGAAACCCTGAAGGTTAGCTGAATCACTTAGACCGTTAAGCGGCGCCTGAGGATCTAAATTTTCTGGGTCAAATTCGACATCACCGTCCACTAACGTGAAGTTAAACATCGTGCCAAAACCAGATTCTCCAAATAAATGTTGTAAAGCAAATTCAACACCATGGACTTCTTTGGTGTCACCATTAATTGGCTGACTCACTAACCACTCAACTAAAGGATCGTCTGCATTTTGAACAACCTGTCCGTCAGCGTTACCGCCACCGTTTGCGATAATCTGATCGAAGATAGCGGTTACCGTTGGTTGGTCTCCACGAGCAACAACGTCCGCTTCTGCAGCTATACGTCGGGGTCCTAAGAAGGGGTCACGCAAACCATCAACGGTAATTGTTGAAAAATCGGTTTGAATAAAATTATCAACGCTCTTTTGAAACAGACCCAATGACATATAACTACCTTCTTCATAGTAGTACTCGAAAGATACGTCAATGTTTGTAGACTCAAACGGTAATAAGCCAGGGTTACCAGAGCTACCATTTCGTGCACCTGGTTTAGGATTGGAAGATAACGTTCTAACACCCGCTAAATTACCTAATGGTGCGCGTGTAATACTTTTACCCGCTGAGAAACGGCCGATAATATCTTCAGTAAGTTCTACACTCAAATCCATGGTCGGTAAAAACACATCGTAAGTACCGGTGGTTTCTACAAAACCATTGTCGCTATCTTGAAAACGAAGATTCCACTCGGTCGGATTTAACCAGACGATTTCCTGCTCGACACGCTGCTTAACAATACTGGTAACGTCAGTTTCTTCATAACGAAGCCCAAAGTTTAAATCTACTGGCATATCTTTAACGTCAAACTCCATAGAGGTTTGCAGGTAAATACTTGCAGTATCTTCCTCTACCGATGCAATGGAATCTTTGCCACCAGTGGCAAATGGGTCGGTTAAGAAGCCTGGGAAAAACGCTGCCATACGACTAATCGCTTCATCAAAGTCATAGGTATAGTAATAATTCGTAGTTAAGTCACTGCCGCCACCTTCGAATTGGTCTAAGAAGTTGCCAGTATCATTTCGAGTAAACATGCTATCGGGGAATACCGCTTGGTTGCCGTTGTAACCATTAGGTCCTTGCTGATCGACACCTGCACCGTAGCCACCGATTGTTTGTGCAGTAAACGCTAAACCACCTTTAACACCAGTCCAAAAACTGTTCGCCGGATTCACCCATTCGCCGTCTAGTTGGAACTGCTGAACTTCTGATTTACCGGCACTTGTATCAAATCGAGCAAATAATGGGTCAAACTCACCAGGATTGGTTTCGGCCTCTCCATCTGCCCATGCCATAAAGACTTGCGGGATTTCCCCGGTACGGTAGTCATATTCTTTAAAGTCTAAATTGTTAGGCCCAATAATGACAAAAGGTGCACTATTACTTCCTTTGTCGGCGCCAAAATCAATTTGGTTGTATGAATCATGATAATCCACAACAACATTGATATCGTCAGTTACTTGCCAGTCAAAATTAAAGCCAATCGATTCAGCTTCAACTAACGTGGTTGATTTTCTTGCGGTATGAGCAAAATCATTATTTGCTTCAGAAAAACGAACAGCAGTACCATTTTCGTCTAATTCATAGGAGTTAATGTTTCCACCAAAGTTAAACCAAACACCAAACGCTAGGCTTTCGTTAGCTGTCTCGGTTTCTGACATGGTGTAGTCCAAGGTAGCGCGCATGTTATCGTTAGGCGCAAACTGGAATGTTACTTGGCCGTTAGAGCGCTCACGCTCAAAGTCAGCAATACTATATCCCATGTTCCTTGGCAAGAAAGATGGTCCTATTGGGTTACCATCGGCATCAACTGGTCGGTTATCAATAGCGTCTGCACCGGTTGCACCACCTAAACTTTGATTAGCCTGCCAGCCATCAACTTGAGCACTTTGCTGCTGAAAGTCGCGCTCTTGATGAGAAAAAGACAAAGCCACACCAAACTTTTCATCTTGGAAAGTATTACTAAATACGGCGGCGATTTCCGGCGTTACCTTGTCACCTTTGACGGTAGACGTATCGTAAATCCCTTTTGTTGAGAATGAATACTTAAGACCCGGCGAACCAAGCGGCTTGGTTGTATTGATATTGACATAAGCACCTATACCACCTGAAGGTTTTTCCGCGCGAGAGGTTTTGATGACTTCTATAGAACTAATGGCCTCGGATGATAAGTTAGCTAAATCATAAGATCGCGTATTACCTGTTCCAGGCATTTGCCGACCATTTAAACTTACCAAGTTAAATGATGGCCCAAATCCACGGACAGTAATTTCACTACCCTCACCGTTTGAACGGCTGATGGTAACACCAGTAATTCTTTGCAGAGATTCCGCTAAGTTTGTATCAGGAAACTTACCCATTTCCTCCGCTGATATAGCATCTACAACACCCGTCGCTTCTCTTTTAACGTCCATAGAGCGAACTAAACTGCCACGAATACCGGTAATAATAACCGTTTGCGCACCATCATCTTCATTTTCGATGGCATCGTCTTGTGCCGAGACTGCTGCAGCGTTACTGGTATCTTCTGCCTCTTCAGCATAAACCGGCGCTGCTGCCGTTGTTCCTAACAGTACGGATATCGCCGCTGCTAGTTTTGTTTTATTGAAACTTGTGTCTTTCATAATTTCCCTACTCTTTATCAAATTTGTTATTCGAATACGGGGAGCGGCTACTTTCGTTCAAATTTATTTTAAGCAATACCGCTCGGCGCTTTTCAGTGGCCTAATCATCCGGCCACATCATCATCTATGGGTTAGCAATTACCGCGTTATCGATTCGATAAACCGCGCCATTTCCTGTATCCCATGCTGGAAACACCATCACCACGTCAATCGCACTGATATCTAAACCAGCATCGAATAAATCCTGTAGCGAGTAGGTATATGTTTGCCATTCACCAGTGACTGGAGCCGCACCTTCATTACTGGCTGCTAAGTCCAGTTCAACCGCTGTTGCGCCGTCACCACTTTCAATTTTGAATTTCCAGACTGACGCCGTATTACTCGGGGCAGTCATTACTTTCATTTCAAAGCGAACTTCGCCGTTGGCTAAAAGGTCAGTTGCATCGAATGGCGATCCACCAACAGTTCCGTGACCTTCTCGACTAGTGAACCCCATAACCGTTGGGGTTGCGCCAATTGTAAATTGTGCCGTTGCACCGTGTGTTGCATCATCGGTTTCAACCGTCGGTGTAGAGCCTGCACAGCAATCCCACATAATCCATAATGGATTTTCAGCATCTTCGAACAGTACTACCGATGGCCCGCTAGGAACTTCCGTAGCCAATTGACCAATAAAGACATTGTCTACGCGATAAACCGCTCCATTACCGGTATCCCAAGCTGGGAAAACCATAATCACGTCAATTGAGCTAATATCGAGTCCCGCATCAAACAGATCAGAAAGCTGGTAAGTGTAAGTTTGCCATTCGCCTGTGACTGGCGCTGCTGCCTCATTACTCGCGGTTAAATCAAGCTCAACCGCTGTTGCACCATCACTCGATTCAATCTTAAATTTCCAAACCGAATCGGTATTGCTTGGCGCGTTAACCACCTTCATTTCAAACTGAACAACACCCGTTTGTAGGAACGCAGTTGCATCATAAGGTACGCCTCCATCAACGCCATGACCCGGACGGCTAGTGAACCCCATAACAGTTGGTGTAGCACCTATGATGAATTCAGCCACCGTTCCATGCTCAGCAT